>JAQYET010000151.1 GCA_028723525.1 Prevotellaceae bacterium | reverse complement strand
CCGCGTGGGTGGGCGACCTGCTTAAGTTCGGCAGCTAGCGGCGTGTGGGACTGATGCGAAGAGGATGCCGCCGGCCAAAGGGCGGCCGGTAGGCTTTTCTCCCTCCCAATGGAGGTGGCCGCCCTTAAGCTTCTCTCTTTTTTTTCTATTTCATGCCTGTTTTTCATTGTTTTCCTTGCCCCCGGTGCAGTCAAATCCGCTCCTTGCTTTCGCCATCGAAGTAGTGCATTGCCTCATTGTCAAAGGCAAATTCCTCTTCCTCTCCCTGAGCAAAACGGTAGTGTCCCGGCATGGTCATGACCAAATCTTTTCCGCTGGGCAATTTGACGAAAAGGGACTGCTCCTTGCCCAGGTTTTCGATGACATCCACGTGGGAGATAAAATGGTTTTTATCGGTACTTTCCTTACGCAAAAAGCGCTCAGAGCGAATCCCGGCAATCACTTTTTTCCCTTCATAGGGGCGGAGCCGCTCACTATCCTTAGCACTGGGTTCAATCCTCACTTCGTTGTTGTCTGTCACAAAAACACCATTGACCATCTTCCCTTCAAGCAGGTTCATGGTCGGCGAGCCGATAAACTGTGCCACAAAGGTGTTGGCGGGCAGGTTATAAAATTCATCCGGTGCCCCCGCCTGCTGAATTTGTCCCTTATCCAGGAGGACAATCTTGGTGGCCATGGTCATGGCTTCCGTTTGATCGTGGGTGACATAAATAGTGGTCGTTTTCATCTGTTGATGGATGCGCACCAGCTCAACCCGCATATGCTCGCGCAACTTTGCATCCAGGTTGGAGAGGGGTTCGTCCATAAGGAAGATGCTGGGCTTTCGGACAATGGCACGCCCTAGCGCCACACGTTGACGCTGACCGCCGGAAATATCCGAAGGGCGAGAATAAAGATAGTTCTCGATTTGCAGCAATTTGGCCGCATCTTTGACCCGTTTGTCGATGATACCCTTACGTTCTTTGCGCATTTTCAAAGAAAAAGCCATGTTGTCATAAACTGTCATATGGGGATAGAGGGCGTAGCTTTGGAAGACCATGGCGATATCCCTATCCTTGGGTGGAACATTATTCACCAAACGGTCGCCGAAGATGAGTTCGCCTTCCGTAACGGAGTTAAGCCCTGCAATCATACGAAGCAGGGTACTTTTCCCGCAGCCGGAAGGACCGAGGATGACGCAGAAGTCTTGACTCTTGATATCCAAATTGATATGACGGAGGGTGAATTCTTCGCGTCCCTCATATTTTTTTCCGATATTTTCTAATTTGACTTGCATACTATTATCCTTTCACAGAGCCCGAAGACAGACCCGACACCAACTGTTTTTGCAGGGCGGTAAAGAGTATCACGATGGGAAGTGCTGTCAGCAAGCCTCCGGCAGCAAAGAGAGGCTGACGCATGGTCCGCGTGTCCGCAATTAGCGTCTGCAGGCCCGTCGCCAAGGTGTACTCCTGTGGACTGGTGAGCAAAACCTTCGGCAGCATGTAGTCCGTAAAGGGAGCGATGAAGGCCCATAGGGCGATAATGGCCAACATAGGACGGACAATGGGCATGATAATCATGCGGAAAACCTGGAAGTTGGAGCAGCCATCGATACGGGCGGCCTCATCGAGCTCCGAGGAAATGGAGTCAATGTAGCCCTTGAGAATCAAGGTATTGTTGGCAATGCCGCCGGCCGAATAGATCAAGACCAAGAGCATCTGTCTGGAGAAGGCTGGGATAACTCCGGAAATGATCTGGTGGAGGGTAAAGTAGGCCGTAATTCCGGCAAAGGTCGGAACGACCTGAATCAAGAGGATGGCCAAAAGTGAGCCTTTCTTATACTTGAAGCGGAAACGCGAATAGGCATAGCCGGTAAAGGCAACCACCAAAGTTTGGATAATCGCTGAGGCCAGGCCGATAAAAATCGTATTTTTCAGCCATAAGAGGAAATAGGTGTCACTGAATAATTCTCTGAAGTTATCCAGTGAAAACTTATAGTCGCCATTTAAAATCAGGTATTTCCCCTGAGCCCCATTGAAGGAAGCCAGAAGAATCTGTAAGATCGGCCATAAAACGATGAAACTCCACAAGATTAAAATCGCATAGGTGATGGCAACACCCACTTTTCCTGCCCCGGTTAAGGGCTGCTGATCCTTGAGGTAAAGTCCGGAGGTCTTTTTCTTCTTTTTCATATCAGTCCTCCTTAAAAGCAGCCGTTCGACGATAGCCCATAAAAGCAATGACAATGAGCACCAGCGAAATCAGTACCGAAACCGCGGCGCCGAAGGCTTGGTATTGGTTATCCATGGTCAATTTGAAGATATAGGAAATCAGGAGGTCACTAGAGCCAGCCAAGTTCCCGTAGCGGCTCGGATTGAAAGGCCCGCCCTGATTAAACAA
>JAQYET010000150.1 GCA_028723525.1 Prevotellaceae bacterium | reverse complement strand
ACGAAATCGAATCGTTTTTCCATCTTGCCTTTGTTTGAAATTGCAGATAAGTCAATGTTCCATTTGTTTGTGATTTGGTGAATATACATTTCTTTAAAATATGTCTCATTTTTTATAAAACCGGCTTTTATAAGAAAACTTTCTACCAAATCTTCCATTAAGTGACCACCACGATTCTTTCTTCCGTTGGAGTCTAAACCAGTTTCGACGCCCGTTGCGTAATCAACAAGATTATTTATAATATGATTTTCTAATAAATTAAATAGACCTGTTTCTCTCATGAAATATTTATATTTATTATAAAAATTTGTATTGCCAGCGGGAATATCCTTGAGGTTGAATTCATATAAAAAACCACCGTTCTCGTCTTGACAATAAATTTCATTTGCCCGTACAGCTAAGAGTAAAGGTATACATTTAAGAACTTCGGGATATTTCTTCACTAAATTTTCAAAATCAGCTTCAATGTTCTCTGATCCAATTAGTGAATTTAAAATGTTTAGTTCTATTTTTACAAGCTCGATATTCCTATGGACTTTTTCGAAGTCTATATAATAGCCATAGTTTGCTATACTACTGCGAAAACTAGATAGCCATTCGTTAAAATCTCTATTAGACATAGGTCAACTCCTTTGAATAATATAATTAAAAATTACTTATGAGTAATTCTTTAATTAAACCTCTTGCGTTAGCTTTGCTGTTAATCATTCTTTTGGCCTCAACTCTTTTGATGTTAAATGATGAATAAAGAACATCAAAGAAGTCGTCATCAGGATTAGAATTTTTAGGGTCCGAATTACTGAGAATAATTTTTGCACCTAATTTGTCCAATTCTTGAACATATTCTGCTAATTTCTTTTGCTCACAATCATCAAACGCATTTTCACTATATGAAGTGAAATTTGATGTTGAAGAAATAGGGCGATATGGAGGGTCGAAATATACAAAGGTGTTTTCATCAATGAAATTTTGAGATTCTCTATAATCACCGCAATTTATACTAACGTTGGTTAACATTTTTGAAATTGCTCTAAGATTTGCTTCGTCACATATTAATGGCTTTTTATATGAACCCATAGGTACATTAAAAAGTCCTTTCTTATTCACGCGGTAAAGACCATTAAAGCAAGTCTTATTTAAGAAAATCATCAATGCTGCTTTCTCTATACATACCGAATTACTCTCGGATATTATTAAATTATTAAATTGTTCACGCTTCTCTAAGTAGTATTTTTTTCGACGATCCTTATCAAGGGGGATGAATTCATTCTGCATTGTCGCTAATAAATATATAAGTTTCTCAACGCTGTCTCTAATAACTATATAAGTATTTATTAACTCTTGATTAATATCACTAATGAAAATTTCATCCAAATAATATTTATTTAAAATATCAAAAAGCACAGCACCTCCACCGACAAATGGTTCACAGTATTTTGTGATGCTAAATTTTTCAAAAGGATATAGATTTGCAATTTCTTCAAGTAACTGTCCTTTGCCACCGGCCCATTTTAAAAACGGTTTTACAGGTGTAACTACACTGATATGTTCATCTGGGCTTTTTGAAGTTAAGGGTTTCTTAGCAGAATAAGGAATATGCCATGTGTTATTTATTAAGGTTACATTATCTATTTGGTTTTCAAAGCATAAAGCGATAACTAGTTGCTGGGGAAGTCCCCACTTGTCGGCTGCTTCTTGTGTCGACATATACCTCATATTTATTCCTCCATTTATGTTGTGAAAGTATATTCTATAACACGAACAATAGTTCTGCCATTGGATTGATTCAATGTTTACCAAGTGCTGTCAATTAAGGTGCCCCTGAAAAAATACAAAGTCATTATTTGGGGACTTGGCACAGTCGGCAAGTCCGCTCTTGATGTCATTCGCGAAAGAGAATCTCTCGAATTAGTCGGCGTATTCGATGTCGATGACAAGAAGGTTGGCCGTGATGCCGGCGAAATCTTCGGCTATGAGAAGATGGGTGTCACCGTCAATAACAACGAAGACGAAGTCTTAGCTCTGGACGCCGATGTTGTGCTCTACTATCCCCCCACCAAATGGGACCAAGGCAAAATGCCTTCTCCTTCCTCGGTTGGCGGTAATGTCGACGATATCGTTAAGTTCTTAGAAGCCGGCAAGAACTGTACATCCACCTTGCCCGTATTCTTCTCTGAGAAGAATGCTCCTGAATATTTTGAGAGAATTGACAAGGCCGGCAAGAAGACCGGTGCAACTTACGTCCAACAGGGTATCTACCCCGGTATCTTGACGCCTTATTTTGCATCGCTCAGCATGATGTTCAATAAGACTATCGACCAAGTTATCGTTTACGGTGGTGAAGATGACGCTGTTAACTCCGCTACT
>JAQYET010000149.1 GCA_028723525.1 Prevotellaceae bacterium | reverse complement strand
AATAAAACCGAATGAGGTTGATAAAACACCATCCGATTGGGAGAGTGAAGAAAGTTACCTAACTTCGCAACAAACATCTGACACTTTTTTGGGCAGATAGTAAACCAATTGTCAGAGCAAGTCTTGACTATTACATATTATGGCTTATGGAGAAGAAAATTGTTTTTTCCTGATCCTCTTTGTCCTAAAGCCCCCCAACCCATAAACACATACTGGATAGAATAATGATGACTAAGAATATATTCTTTTTTTTAGTTCTATTACTCTCCTCGCTGGGTTTTGCCCTAGCGCAGGAGAGGGCTATAGAGGGATTCATTTATATTGATCAAAAAGAGCCTGCCGAGATGGCTCTCGTAGCACTTCATGCCGACTCCATTACCGCCAATCCCTCTCTCGTTACCTACACCGATAAGAGAGGTTACTACCGCCTTAATCTAGGAGCATCCCTCGCTAAGCACTATCTCCTTGAGGTGCAGTACATCGGCTACCTCACAACAACGAAGGCCCTCGTGGGGGATAGCATCCAAGGAGCGATGCGGTGTGATCTCAATCTAGAGACAGCGGCGCAGACGGCTCAATTGCAAGAAGTTGTTGTCACAGCCAAGCGAAAAATGGGAATTGATCGTAAAAGCTATCGCTTCAGCCGAGAGCAGATCAAACAAGCCAAGAGCAGTCTTGACCTAGCCCTGACACTGCCCCAAATCAAAGCAGAGGCACGCACAGGACGTATCGCCTCCGCAACGGGCGAAACAGCCCCAATCATCCTCATCAATGGACATTACGCCACCAACGAAGAATTGCGTAGCATACCTCCCTCTAAGATCATTCGGATCGATTACTTCGATATAGCCCCCGAGCGGTACAATGCACGTGGTAGCGTACTTGATGTGATCACGAAGCCTCTAGACAACGGACACCATGCCGGTGTAGAAGCCTCCGTAGCTCCATTTGCCACCGACGCCGCTGCTCGTCTGTACTACAACTACAATTCGGGAGCACATCAGTTCAAACTTTTTACAAACAACTTCATTCGTCATACGAACTTAGGGAAGCAGGAGGAGCAAACATCCGAGTACACGACCACCAAGAGGCATCTATACGAATCCGTTGGGACGACTCACACAAGGCTCAACTCCCATATGCTCAAAGCGAGCTATGCCTTCAATCAACAAGGTAAACGGCATCTAGAGGTATCCCTATCCACTTCGTTAGAAAAGAGCAATAACCCACAATCTTACGACGCCCTCGTGCAAATCGGCAACGAACAGCAACGCCGTCTAGGCGAAGTCACCAGTGGCGGGCAGGTTTTCACCCCAGTAGTGGATGTTTATTATGACCGCACGCTGAGCAGTACAGGCAGTAGACTTTTTTCTAACCTCGTCTACACGCACAACCAAGCGCATACAGAATACAATTTAGTAGAGACCCTCGCCACAACAAAAAAAACCGCTCTAGAGGAGCGTTTGACGGGGAAGACTTCTAAAAATTCACTCATTGCGCAAGTCGAATATGCCCATCCCCTCAAAAGCGGATGGCTCTATATCGGATCTCATTTGATGTACTCTCATGCCCTTTTTCGGCTCAATGGGATCAGCACAGGAGAGAGCCAAGACAAACAAGATCAGTGGAGAGACCGCACCTATCTTTCCTGGGAGGGGAGCATAGGCAAGTTCTTCTATCGACTCACTCCAGCCCTAAACCTACACTATGTATCGGCACACAAGGGATTGGATCAGGCACAAATGCGCTGGAGTTTTAACCCACGCCTCTTGATCGGTTACCGTCTCCCCAACAATCATCTCCTCAGATGGGAGGTAGAGACTGCCAACCAAATCCCCGAACTCGGAGAGACCACCGAAGCCATGCGTCAGATCAGAGAAGGGCTATTCGTGCGCAACAATCCAAAATTAGAGAACAGCTACCTTGCCACAACACGCCTCTACCATTCGTGGAGCCACCCCCGCATAGAACTATCCAATACCCTTGCATACAACTACACGGATAGGGATTGGGTACTGAGTTTTAAGAGAAACGAAGTAAACGGAAAGACTGCAATCATACGGCAACGACGCAATGCACTCTACTCTCAATACGTCACCTTCAAAACAAGCGTGGGGATTAAGCCCCTAGGGGATGAACGATTGATCATTCGCTTGTATGCACAACCTCGCTATCAACACTACCGACTGACTAAGGCACAAGAGATCTCGCTCTTTTCGATCCCCGCGGGAGCTAGCGTAACCTATCAGTACAATAATTGGGGAGTGCAAGGTGATTTGGATCTACCCTACCAGCGACTATATAGTTATTTCATCTCCTCCACGGGATGGTACTCATCTTTATCGGGCTTTTGGAGCAAGGGACCTTGGAATATCCGCCTCGCCGTTGAGAATTTATTTGTACCTGAATCGACTCAAATGTCTAACCATCAATTCCTCGAACTGCAGGAGCGAAGCAAAGTGATGCTTCGTGATAATTGTTGGAAGGCAAGCCTATCTATCGCCTACTACTTCTCCATTGGGAAAAGTTTTAGGGGCGAACGCCTCCTTGAGAATGAAGATAGCGACAGAGGAATTTTTTAAATAATGGTGCAAACGGCAAACTTAGATCATATGCGAAAAAATCGGTGTCATTTTGCACTTGTGTCCCAACATGATGCTATGGATTGTGGTTCATCGTGTTCAGCAATGATAGCCAAACATTATGGACTACAAGTAGATAAAGATCTGTTGAAGAATATTTGTGCTTTAGGGAAGAATGGAGTATCCCTTCTAGGTATTTGCAAAGCTGCAGAAAAAATTAAGTTTAAGACAATCGGAGGACGATTGAGCTTTGAGATGCTTTCTAATGAAACGACTTTGCCTTGTATTGTTCATTGGAATCAAAATCATTTTGTAGTAGTCCACAAAATTAAAAAACATCAAAAAGGACGATACTCTGTTTATGTGGCTGATCCTGCAAGAGGATTAGTTACATATAGCAAGGAGGAATTCTGTGAACATTGGATAAGTACAAAGACTAATGGAGAGGAAAAAGGAGTCGCTTTAAATTTTTAAGTATAAATAGATACGCAAAACATTTTATTTTAGTAGGCAAATCTTAATACATATATTAGTAGCATGAAAGAAGATATAAGGAAAATAAGAATTCGCCAAAA
>JAQYET010000148.1 GCA_028723525.1 Prevotellaceae bacterium | reverse complement strand
AACTTCAAGGGTGCAGAGTCTGAATTAATTGAAGAAGACGATGCTCAATTACTAGATCAAGAAGCTCGAGAAATTGTATATCTAATTTTAGCGTCAGATATAGAAACGATTATATTTGAGGACTTAGATAGATTTAAAGATATATCAATTTTTATCAGATTGCGTGAAATTAATAGTTTGGTTAACTCTAAGTCAGATAAAACTGTTAGGTTTATTTATGTAATTAAAGATGATTTGTTTGAGTCAAAAGATAGGACTAAGTTTTTCGACTTGATGATACCAATAATTCCTGAAGTTACATCACATAATTCTAGAGGAAAGGTTCTTGAAATCTTCTCCGATATTGAAGAAGAACAGCTTAAAATAAGTCCTAAGATTTTGGAGAAAATTTCAGTCTTTATTGATGATATGAGACTTTTATATTCGATTAGAAATGAGTATGAAATTTACTCAAAAGGGCTAGATACAGATGTCTATTCTGACGAGCTGTTTGCACTTATAGTGTTAAAAAATGTATTTCCAAAAGAATTTGAAGAGCTAGAAAATGATAGGGGATATTTATATAAAATTCTAAATAAACGTAATGATTTAATTAAAGAATATGAAGAAAGTTTGAGTAGTAAAATAAAGGAACGAGAGGAATTAAAGAATTTTTTAGTTACTAGATTGTCTGATTTTCTAGCTATCAACATACCTACTACAGGAATAAATCTACAAATAAACGAATCTCGTGGTCAATTTATGTATGATTGGTATAGAAACAAGGAAAGTAGTAAATTGATTTATTTTGGTTCAAACGGGGCTTACTATACATTCAATAGTTTCATTGAAACCTTATATAAAAAAGATCCAAGTTTAAGAGAAAGGTTAGAACAGGTTAACTATAATGATTTTGATGTTAAAATAGAAAGCTTAGACGAGGAAATCAAAAAATTAAATGATGAGATAAATAGAAGGCATACTGCCAAAACTAGTAAATTGCTTTTAGAGCTGGATGAAGAAGCTTTAAGCCTTTATTTTGAAGAAGAGAATAAGGAGTTTAAAGAGATAACAGAAAATCATTATTTCCCATTAATAAGAGTTTTGATGTTATCTGGATTAGTAGATGAAAACTATTGGAGATATAAAGGCTATTTCCACGAAGGCTACTTAGGGCATAATGACAATATTTTTATAAATAGAGTATTGTCAGGGAAAACAGTTAATAATGATTTTAAGCTTGATAAGCCTTCTACTGTAATAACATATTTAGAGGATGTAGATTATCAAAGAAAAGATATTGTTAATTACGAATTAATTGATGAACTAATAAATCAACAAAAAGGGGTACCTCTGCTTAATATTTTAAAAGTTGTCAAATTGAATAATGATACAGAAGCTATTAATTATATAAGCTTATTTAATTATGAAAAGTTAAAACAGCTGGTAGAGATATTGCTTAATTTAGGTTTCGATGCATTCTTTGAAATTTTTTCTATTAGTAATTTACCAAGTGAGCTAAGATTGAAAATAACAGGAATTGCCTGCGAAAATCAAACTTTAGGGTCTAACTCTGATTTTAATATTTATGTTTCAAAGAATAGTGAAATACTTGGGCTGGATTATCTAGAAAATAAGAGGTTGATTTTACAAACATTAGACCGGTTAGATATTAAATTTGAAAGTATTACAAATTTAGAGGTTCAAGAAGAAATCTATCAATTTATTGCTGATAAAAGACTCTATGTCATGAACTTAGATAATTTAATGAAACTAGCTAATGAACTGTTAGTAGAGAAAAATCATTCTAAACAAGATACACTGCAAAAATTATTCAAATATGTGTATCAGAGTACGAATAAATCAATAGAGGAGTACACAAAGGAGAACTTAGAAGAAATTGTTATTCAATACTTAAACAGAATTGAGGAACAAAATCTAAAGGTATCTTCAGGTGATGAAGTATTTGTTAGCATGCTTAATTCTAATCTTTCAGAAGATAGTAAAGTACGATTAATAAAAGCAGAAAACTCTATTATTAGCAAATTAAAAGATGTTATTTCAGTAGAATTTTGGGTTGAGCTATTTAAAAACGAATTAGTTAAGTCCAATAAAGAAAATTTGATGGCATATTTTAAAGAAACAGGAGAAGTGACTTCGATAATTGATTTTATTAATAAAAACTATAAAGTGGAATTCGCTCTAAATCAAGATATGTACAGAAAAATTCTTAATAATGAAAAGACTGACATAGATTTATTTAATATGATAAAAGAAGAAATAACAGAACCTTTAGATGAGATAAACCCTGATATTGGTATTGAAAAAATAAAGTCACTGACCTCTAGTAATTTAATGGAGTATAATACAAAAAACTTGTCGCACATCATAAATACAAATAACAACTCGCTAATAATACTCTTTATTAAAATGGCTAAAAATGTAAAAAATCAAGTTGATATTGTAAGTATTTTAATAGAGGCTAATGTCTTGAATCTTCTATCGGTATCTATGGTAGAAGATATATTGAATGAAACATTATTTGATGACAGAGAAAATATTAGACTTTTACAAGCTTATAATAAGAAGTTATCTCTATTTAATATCACTGGAGCAACTACAGAGACTAGGAAGTTTGTTTTTAATAATTATTTTAGTAGCGGTGATATAGACCTTATTATCAATGAATACAAGGACTTTGATTTATGGAATGAATTTATTACTAAGGTAAATGCTAGTGTTGAATTGATGGAAGAAATTGCTTCAAAAATTGAATCTGAAGGTTTTATTGATAAAGCTATTGGAGATGAAAATCTTAAGGAATTAGCAAAACTCAAATTTTTAAAAGCAAGTATTTTGAACAGAAATTATCATTATAAATGGGAAACTTGGATAAACTCACTTGAATCAATAAAAACTATTTCAAGTGTTTTTGAAAATGGA
>JAQYET010000147.1 GCA_028723525.1 Prevotellaceae bacterium | reverse complement strand
CTTGCACAAAACACAGATAAAATTGCAGAGCACACTGTAACAGATTTAAAAGTCTTAAATATCCTCATTGCAGATATTGAAGGGAATATTACTAGTGCTGATATAAGTAGCGATCCTACCAAGTTCATTGCCAGCACAACTATTACAGCCACAATTATAGCAATAATTAAGTTATATGCTTCGGTATTTATTCCAGTAGCCTTTGCAAAGCTTTCATCAAATGTTACGCTGAATATCTTATGATAAAAAAGTATAAATATTATAACCACTATTATAGACAACGTTGCAGATAGCCATACTTCTTGGGGTCTTAATGTTAGTATAGATGTAGAACCAAAAAGCGTAGTGCATACATCTCCAGAAAGATTGGCTGAAGCGCCAAACACATTTAGAAGTAGATATCCTATAGCTAAAGATGCAACTGACATCATTGCTATTATAGCATCACCTTGCAACTTAGTGTTGCGTCCTGTGCGCAAAATAAGTATTGCAGATATAACTGTAATTATAAGTATAAAAGCCTTATTATTAGTAAGCTTTAATACGGTGGCTATCGCCATTGCACCAAATGCTACATGTGAGAGTCCATCACCTATAAAAGAAAATCTTTTTAGCACCAGTGTTACACCCAGCAATGATGAGCAAAGTGCAATAAGCACGCCTACCACCATTGCATAGCGTACGAACGGATACTGCATATATAAACTTAGTTTGGTAAATATTTCACTCATGCCCTATCTCCTGAATAACATTTGCAATTGAAACCATCTGAATGATTAAGATAGTCTTCCTTGCTTGCAAAAAAGCTATTGTCACATATATGAAGTATATGGCTAGCATACTGCAAGGCTGCAGACATATCGTGAGATATCATAATTATTGTGATTCCATCTTCTTTGTTAAGTTTATATATAAGATCATACATTTCCATTGTAACCTTCGGGTCAAGACCTGATACAGGTTCATCAAGCAGGAGCATTTTCTGAGTTGCACAAAGTGCCCTTGCTAGCAAAACTCTCTGCTGCTGACCTCCTGACAGTTCTCTATAACAACGATTTGCAAGATGTTCTATGTTCATCTTTTTCATTGCATTTTCAGCTTTGTTTTTTTCGGCTTTGTTGTAAAAAGGACGCATACCTGCACTTCCCTGGCACCCGGAGAGAACTATTTCTCTCACAGATGCCGGGAAATCCTTTTGTATGGCTGTTTGCTGGGGCAGATAACCTATTTCATTGCGCTTAAAGCCATCAGAGCTTACAATTGATCCACTCTGAATGCCCTGCAAGCCTAGTAGAGCTTTCATAAGGGTTGTTTTGCCAGAACCGTTTTCTCCAACTATACAAAGATAGTCTCCTTCATTTATTTCAAAATTAACATTTTTAAGTACTGTTCTGGAATCGTATGCGAGACTAAGGTTCCTGCACTCCAGTAAAGCCATATTTCCTCCTTATTGAAGTGCCTGCTTCAACACTTCTAGATTATCTTTCATAATTGTTAAATAGCTTGCGCCATTTTTTACTGCCTCTGCACTTACAGACTGCATTGAATCTAAAACTAGTATGTTCTGATCTTTATTTTCACTGGTCTGTATTACTGTTTCTGCAATCTTATTCGTTCTGCCATCTATTGTAAGAACGTTCTTCAACTTTAATTCATTAAGTTTCTTTGCAAGGAAGGCAACAGTTTCAAAGCTAGCTTCAGACTCTGCAGAGCAACCAGAGAATGCAGCATAGTATTTTAGATCATAATCGTCTACCAAATAACGTAATGGTAATCTATCTGCAACTAAAATTGTCTTATTTGTGCTTTTTTCAACAGCATCTTCATACTCATCATCAAGATCTTCAAGCTGCTTACTATATTCCTCATAGTTTTTCATAATTGAATCTGCGTTTTGTTGGTCTATTGCACAGAGCTGTTCTGCAATTGCTTTGCACAGTTTATCCGCATTTTTTAAAGATAACCAAACGTGTTCATCTATATGTTCATGGTGATGCTCGTGTTCATCATGATCTTCATCTTCGTGGTCATGATCATCATGGTCTTCATCGTCGTGGTCATGATCATCATGGTCTTCATCGTCATGATCATGATCATCATGGTCATGATCGTCATCATGATCCTCCATGCCTTCTACTAGTTCCTCAGCCTTTGCCTTATCGCCTAAGGTTTCTACAAGGTTTATTACTTTAATATTTTTGTTTGTAGCATTATTGATTGCATCTTTTGCCCATGTGTCTGATACTCCACCGGTATAAATAAATAGATCTGCATTACCAATCTTTACAATATCATCTACTGAAGGCTGATAGCTATGTAAATCTACACCATTGTCAAGTAGCATTTCTAAATTGTAGTGATCTATGTTGTCACCCAGAATATTTCGAGTCCAGTCATAGATAGGGAACGTTGTGGTAACTACATTGATTTTTTTTGTTTCTTCTGCAAAACTCTGAGTGCTTACAAGGCCTAAAACCATAAGCATTGCTATCATAATTGAAATAATTTTTTTCATAATAATATAATTCCTCCAAATGTTAAATATCTTAATTTAATAAATCTCAACACTAGTTTCTTCAATCAAGAAGTTTAACTCTAAGGGTAACGGGTGTAATATGTGTAAATTCGTGCACATTTTCTAAAAAAATAGTATTTTGTTTTGTGCTAGCTTTTATATAAATAGTAGCAATAGCCACAATTATAATAAGT
>JAQYET010000146.1 GCA_028723525.1 Prevotellaceae bacterium | reverse complement strand
GCACTCGTTGCTTCTACTTTAGAATCCTTTTGAGTGTCCTTACTTGTGTCCTTCGTCGCAGGTGCGCCACAGGCGGCCAGAGAAACGATCAGAACAGCAACTAGACTTAAAATGAGTCCTTTTTTCATCTTTTAAACTCTCCTTTAAATAAATTCGATGCTATTAACGGGAATAAATATCTCTTAATTGCACGTTTCTGAAGCATGATATCAGCTTAGGAAAGTCAAAATGTTAACATAGGAAACTGAAAAAATAAGAAGAGGGCAAGTCTGCCGCTTATCTCTCGGCGAGAATTGCCCTCTTTTGTCACCTATATACTAGCCTGTCAAGGCTAGCACGGGGAAGCTTGAGTTTTATTTATCTTGGGGAGCTAGCCATACTGAGGTCAGCTCATACTCAGAAGATGTCTTGCGAGCTTCTGTTGAGGGGTGTCCCTTGATATAGTCCTTGAGGAAGCCGGTATAACCAAAGTTGCGGAAGAAAACCATGGGCAGGTCTTCACGCAGGTAAGTCTGGACTTCCTTGTAGATTTCCGCGCGTTTTTCTGGGTCTGTTTCTTTGAGGCCAGCAGCAAGCAGGTCATCCACTTCTTTACGGCTGTAGTGGCCATAATTCATACCACCGCCGGTGGAGAACTTCGCATCAATTGCAGAAACGTCCGGACCAATGTAGCCACCCAGGAGGGTCATTTCAAAATCAAAATCATCGAGTATCTTGGCATCGTAGCTGGGGTCGTCCATGGAGTTGTGTTCCAGCTTGATCCCACATTTTTCCAACTGGGCCTTGAGTACGGGGACAAAGTTATCCCAGCCTGGATAGGTATCTACCGTAACGGTGAAGTAAAAGCCGTCTGCATCTTTTTCGTAGCCGGCTTCTTCAATGAGCTCCATCGCCTTTTCAGGGTCATGGGCAGGCTGAGTAGCATCTTCATTGATGGCCCAAGCAAATTGATAAGGAATAAAGTACTTAGCAAGACTACCTTCATCTTTGTAGACACGGGTTAAGAGGTCTTGGGCATCTATGGCGTAAGCAATCGCTTCACGCAGGCGGACATCAGTAAAGATGCCTTCTTCTACATTAAAGAGGATACCAGCCATGTTGGGGAAATCCATGGGGAAGTTAATGACCCCATCCATTTCCTTGACCTTGTCCATTTCAGCAGCAGGAACCCCTAAGCGGTTATCATCGACTTCACCAGCCAGCCAGGCCTGGTGGGCAGCCATCTGGTCAGGGATGACCCGGAAGATGACCTTGTCGAGGTGGGCCTTTTCACCGAAGAAGTCATCATTACGTTCTATCGTAATGCTTTCGCCCGGAACTTGCTCCACAAACTTGAAAGGGCCAGTCCCGATAGGGCTTTGGTTTGTGGGGTTCTCTAAAACATCACCTTCTTCGTAGAGGTGCTTAGGCATGATGTAGGTACCCATCCAAGCTAGGCGGCCCAGGATAGAGACATCCGGCTCAGGCAGAACGAGTTCTACGGTGTTCTCATCGGGGGCGTTGATTTCAACTAGCTTAGAAAGGAAGCCAGAGGCAAAACCCTTCACTTCGATCGCCTTTTTGAAGGTAAAGACAACATCTTCTGCACTGAAATCGACCCCATCATGCCATTTCACGCCTTTATGGAGGTGGAAGGTCAGGGTCTTGCCATCCTCGGAGAATTCCCAGGATTCTGCTAAGTCAGGCACAACCTCATTATCAACATTGAGCTTGACCAGCTTGTTCATGATATTTTGCACGACAATGTAACCCTCGTTAGGATTACCAAAACTAGGGATGTAGGCACCGGGTTCGCTTTGTATAGCAACTACAAAGCTACCACCTTCTACAATGTCTGCGTCTTTTTCCGCAAAGACAGCCGGACCAGCCACACTCAGGGTGAGGATTAAGGCCAGGATGAGGCTGGTCAGTTTGAGTAGTTTCGTTTTCATATACTACTTTCTCCATTCTTGAGTTTTATAATTAACCAGTTTGCCTTGGGCTAGCTGGCGAATTATCTTGAGATAAAATTGGCTAATTACAAAAAAGATTGTGCAAGAGACTTCTGAGACCGTTTGAGTCCCTGACAATTTTCTAGAAGCAGCCTAGTATAAGGATCCTGGGCATCGGTCAAAATCCTTTCCGTAGCGCCCTCCTCGACAATTTTTCCCGCTTGCATGACCATGAGGCGGTCAGCTAGGTAAGCCGTCGTAGCCAGGTCATGGCTAATGAAGATCAAGGCCATATTACTGGCAGCCTGCAGGTCTAAGAGCATGTTGATGACTTCAGCGCGAACCGACACATCCAAGTTAGTTACCGGTTCATCTGCAATCAAAAGACGGGGACCTAAGAGCATAGCCCGCAAAATCGCGATGCGCTGAAGTTGACCGCCAGATAGTTCATAGGGATAGCGGCGGATATAGTCCTCTGCGGGTAGGAGACCAGCTTGCTCGAGTGCCTGCATGGCCTTGGCCAGGCCCTGGACTCTGGTGGTCACCAGGCCATGGAGCTGGAGGGGGCGGAGGAGGATCTCCCCGATTGTCAAACGCTGGTCAAAGACATCATAGGGATTTTGGAAAACAGTCTGAATGGTTTGATAATAGGCTAGGCGGTCCTTGCGTAAGAGCTGCTGGGCAGATTGACCCTCCAGGAGAATGTCTCCTTGATCCGCTACTTCTAGGCCCAGGATAAGCCGAGCCAGAGTAGACTTGCCACAGCCAGATTCCCCAATCAGGCCCAAGCTCTCCCCTGGTTGCAAGTCAAAGCTTACCCCATCAACCGCCTTGATCACCTTCTGGCGGCCCCCATAAAAGTATTTGACGAGATTCTTAACTTGAAGCAGAGGCTGGACACACGGACTATTCATGACAAGCCCTCCTAGGAAAATGGCATGCCACATAACGAGGATCAGCAGGATCTGAGTTGAGCGTCCTATCCTGGTCTTCCGGCACACGCCTCAGCTGGGGCTTCTCCTTAAAGCAAAGGGCTTGGGCATGGGGACAGCGATCAGCAAAGGGACAGGCTGGCCCTTCTTCTCTAAGGTCAGGTAGGCTGCCGGGAATACCTTGCAAGCGTTGGCCCCGCTGGCTGAGATCAGGAAAAGAAGACAAGAGCCCCTCGGTATAGGGATGACAGGGATAGGCAAAGACTTGGTCTACAGGGCCCTGCTCCAGGAGGCAACCGGCATACATGACCAGGACCTCTTGGCAGGAAGTAGCTACCACTGACACATCATGGGTAATCATGATGCGTGTGAAAGATATCCTTTGCTCGATCTCTAAAAGCTCTTCTAGGATCTGCTTTTCAGTCAGGACGTCCAGAGCGGTAGTCGCCTCGTCCATAATCAGGAGATCAGGCTCCAGCATGAGGCTTAGGGCAATATTGACTCTTTGCATCATACCGCCCGATAACTCATGGGGATAGGCCCGGTAAACCCAGTCATCCAGATTGACCAAGCGAAAGAGTTCTTTAGCCCTTGTAGTCACTTCCTGCTTGGAAGCTGGAGACCGATGGGCCCAGTAAATATCTTCAAAAGTGCTGGCCACACGGTGGACAGGGCTAAAGCTATTCATAGAAGCTTGGAAAACCACGGCTAGCCGGGTCCAGCGCAAAGCGCGAAAAGCTTCTGCCGGTAGCTTAGCTAGATTTTCGTTCTTAAAGAGAATATCGCCCTCCAGCTGAGCACTAGCTGGTAGGAGTCCTAAAATCGCCATAGCCAAGGTCGTTTTACCAGAACCCGATTCTCCCACAATGCCATAAGATTTGCCCTCGTCCAGGCTAAAGTTCAAATGCCTTAAGGCCCAGACCGGCCGATCTTCTGTCCGGTAATATAAGTTTAGATTCTTAACAGTTAACATCTAGCGACCTCCTGCTTGAGGCTGCAGGATTTGATTTAGTCCTTCAGCCAGAAGATGGAAGGCAAACATTGTGATAATGATAGCCAGACCACCGAAGGCTGCAACCCACCAGCCACGGCCCATAAAGGCTTTTCCTAAATAGATGATCTGGCCCCAGCTCATCACATTGGGGTCGCCCAAGCCCAGGAAGGAAAGACTCGCCTCAAAGAGGATAGCGGAAGAGACCGATTGAGAGACATTGGCCAAAACAGGGAAAATTCCATGAGGAACGATATAGCGGAACAAGATAGACCGGTCTTTCTCCCCTAATACCTGACCTGCCTTCACAAAAGTTCTTTCCTTCAGAGATTTAGTTTGAGCATTCATGAGTTTGGCCGTTCCCATCCAGGACGTCAGACCAATGACTAGGGTTACCTTGGTCATGCTAGATCCAAAGATGGCAACCACCATGATGATTAGAAAGAAAGTCGGCAGCATTAAGAAAATATTGATAAGTTCATTGAGAAAGCGGTCCAGCTTGCCACCATAGTAGCCTGCTACCGCCCCTAAACTGGTGCCAATGAACATAGAAATGAGGGCTGCGACAATACCAACCAGCAGGGAGGTCCGGGCGCCATAAAGGACCATAGTAAAAATATCCCGGCCAATGTCATCTGTGCCAAACCAGTGACCGGGCCTGGGTGAAACGAGGAGGTCATCCGTCATTTCATTGACACCGTAGGGGGCCAATCGAGGTCCGAAGATCGCAATAAAGCCTAAGAAAAGCAGAATAATCAGGCTAATTTTTAAGGGACGGGGCAGGCGCAACTCTTTTCTCCGTCTGCCCTGGGTTAGGACTTTTTCTGCTCTAGCTAAATAAGCATCCATAGGCCCTCCTAGGTCAAGTGGATCCGGGGATCCACCACGGCGTAAACCACATCCGATACAATCATAAAGAAAGTAACGGATATAGAGAGCATGAGATAAATACCTGAAAGGACAGCATAGTCGCGCTTTGTCACAGCATCGATAATCACCCTGCCCATGCCCGGCCAGGCGAAAACAATCTCAACCATGGCCGCACCAGCAAGCACAAAGGATAGGGACAAGCTGAAGGCTGTGATGACGGGAATGATGGCATTGCGGAGGACATATTTGCGGTAAATGCGGTTTTCCATAACACCGCCAGCCCGCAGGGTCTTAATAAAATCCTCATTGAGAATAGACCGAACCGAGGCCCGGGAAACCCTGAAATAGTAAGGCATTTGTATTATCACCAAGACGCTGACAGGTAGGATCATATGCCGGACCAGATCCACTAGCCTGGCTAAGCCGGTATAGGTCTCACGGAAGCTATACATGCCGCCTGTAGGTAGCCAACCCAGCCTCACCGCGAAAAAGATAATAAACATCATGGATAACCAAAAGCTGGGAATAGCATCGATGATATAGGAGATATTACATAATATACGATCTAAGCGGCTACCGGCTTGCTTGCCTGCGACAAGGCCCAAGAGAGTCCCCAAAAAGGTTGAAAGGAGCATAGCGGTAAAGGAGAGGGCAAGGGTCGGAATAATGCGTTCTCGGATCATATCGGTAACAGGGCGGTTGTTGACGATGGACCGGCCAAAATCTCCACGGAGCAGACCCTGTATATAAGTCACAAATTGGATATGGAGGGGCTGGTCTAAGCCATAGTATTCAGTCAAATAAGCGATTTGTTCCGGGTTGGGATTTTCTTTACCAGCCAAGACTCGAATGGGATTGCCGGGGGCCACCCTGGTAAGAAAAAAGGTCAGGGTAAAGGCAATCAAAATAGTAATTAAGCCAATCACCAGCCTCTTCAGCAGGTATTTCAGCATGAGGGGCCTCCAAACTAAGCACCGGCGTAAATCACTTACTGACGATAGCCTAATTAGAATAGAGCTTTAAAATATTTTGGACAATCGGAATCAGGAAAAACGATAATAAGGGCCTAATCATCAGGCTGGCTGTTTGCCGTTTCTTCGCTAGTTTCCTCGCTCGCTTCTGGAGTCTTGCCGATAATGGGATAAATGACTGGCGGGGCGGCAGGAAAGTCTACAGGGGGATTTAGTCTATAGTGACCAGATGCCAAACTTCTCAGAACTTGATCAAGTAAAAGTCTATCGT
>JAQYET010000145.1 GCA_028723525.1 Prevotellaceae bacterium | reverse complement strand
GGATGAGCTTGGACTTAAGAAGGAAGACTATTGGTGGTACTTGGAGCTCAGAAAGTATGGCGGTGTTAAGCATGCGGGATATGGGCTTGGTTTCGAGAGAATCATAATGTATCTTACAGGAATTTCGAATATCAGAGACGTACTGCCTATACCTAGAACACCAAAGAGTGCAAACTTCTAGATTGTAGAAACGAATTATTATTGATGATTAATTATAATATATTTTATTAATGAATTAGATTATAAAAAGTTTTTTACAGCACTTGACATATGAATTTGAGAGGAATATACTGTATTAAAATAAAGCGATAAAGGCTTTGTGTGTGATATTCTTTTAAGGGGTAGTGCTGTGAAAAAATGGTTTAAAAATTGTATATATCCAGATTTCAATAAGGAATGTTTGGCTTTTGGGAATGTGCTTGTTGAAGAAGGAAAAATCAAAAAACTTGACTGCATAGAAAGTTTCAACTCTGAATCAGACGTTCAGGAAGTTATAAATTCATGTAAAAAGATTATTTCTGAGCATTTATCATTAGAAGAGGGGAACAACTGTAATATCAAAATATTATCACCAGGATTTATTGATATTCATATGCATGAAGAAGATTTTCTTTCTGAAGGAGCACATTTTGTTATTTCTGAAATGATGTTGAGGCAGGGAGTTACAACTTGTGTTGGTGGTCAGTGTGGTGTTCAAAATCAACCTTTAAACACTTTCATATCCGAAATAAATGCTCTTGGCGGTGCGCCTACGAATTATATGATGCTTACAGGTTATAATCAAAAGAGAGTCGCGCTTGGAATAGGGCATTATTCAAAACCTACAAAATCACAACTTAATAAATTAAAAAAACAGATAAATGATGAAATAAACGAGGGAGCTGCAGGAATTAGTTTTGGCATAGAGTACGATCCTGGTATATCAACAGAAGAAATAATTGAAGTAATAAACTCAATAGAGAATGATGACATATTAGTCGCGGCACATTATAGGGAAGATGGTAACGGTGCAATAGATTCTATCAAGGAAATGATAGAAATACAGAAAAATATCGGCAACAAAAAATTTCAAATCTCACACTTAAGCAGCTGCTCGGCAATGGGGTCGATGAAGGAATCGCTTTCGTTAATTAATAGGGCGATCGAGGAGTACCCACAACTAGATTATGATACATATCCATATAATGCATTCTCTACCCAAATAGGTTCTGAAGTTTTTTCTGAAGGTTGCTTTGAGGGCTGGGGAAAGTCATATGAAGATATTTTGTTAACGGATGAACCTTATAAAAATATTTATTGTGATAAACACATTTTTGAAAATTGTAGAAGAAAATATCCTGAAATGCTTGCCATAGCGTTTGTTATGAATGAAGAAGAAATCGAAGAAGCCATTGTTAATGCAAAAGGAATGATAGCCAGTGACGGAATTATAAATCATGGTAACGGTCATCCGCGTGCCGCAGGAACATTCCCAAGAGTAATAAGAAAATATGTTAGAGAAAATAAATCTATATCGCTGTACAGAGCAATAGAAAAGATGACTATAAAGCCTGCAAATCGTCTTAATTTGAATAAGAAAGGGAGGTTAGAAGAAGGTGCTGATGCAGATCTCGTAGTATTCGATTATGAGAAAATAGCAGATGGTGCAACGTATGATGACATCAGTATACCGCCTAGGGGTATTGATGAAGTTTATGTTTCGGGCGAATTGGCTTTAAAAGAGAATAAAAAATGCAATGAAAACCTAGGAAGATTAATTTTGAGGAGATAGATATGAGTAATAATAGTATGGACTCAAAAAAAGAAAAAGAAGTTGGTAAAAAGAAGCGTTTTAAGGTTCCTCATGTTTATGTATTGCTATTAATTATTATTTTTATATGTGCTGCACTAAGTTATATTATTCCTGCTGGCTCATACGATATGAAAACAATAGAAACTAACGGAATAGAAAGGGAGGTTGTTGATCCTAATACATTCAAATACGTTGAAAGCTCACACGTTGGACTTATGCAATTCTTAAGTGCTGTTCCAAGAGGAATGCAGGAAGTTGCACAGATAATATTCTTTATATTTATCGTTGGAGGTTCGTTTGGAGTAGTACAAGCTACAGGAGCAATAGAAGCTGGCCTAGGAGTTCTTGCGAAAAATGCAAAGGGTAAGGAGCAATTAATAATTCCAATTGTGATGTTGGCATTCGGCTTTTGTGGAAGTGTAGCTGGTATGGCTGAGGAAACACTACCTTTTATACCGATATTTGTTTCACTATTTGTTGCTATGGGTTATGATTCAATTACAGGTACAGCAGTTGTTCTATGTGGTGCAGGAGCTGGATTTGCTGGTGCGTTTATGAACCCATTTACAATCGGAGTTGCACAGGGTATAGCTGGACTACCTCTGTTTTCTGCTATAGGATTTAGGCTATGCATTTTTGTAACAATGATGATTCTCACTGTAACGTACGTTATGAGATATGCTCATAAAATTAAGAAGAATCCTGAACTGTCTAGTATGCATTCAATAGATATAAAGAGGGAAGATAATTTAGACCTTGAAAATCTACACGAATTTGGAGCAAGAGAAAAAAGCATTCTAATCGTATTTTTCTGTTCAATTGTATTATTGGTTTATGGTGTTTTGAAGTGGGGCTGGTATATGGATGAGATTGCAGCATTGTTCTTTGGAATGTCAATGATTGCAGCCATTATTGGAAGATTATCACTAAATGAGTTCGCTATGAAGTTAGGTGCTGGAATGGCGGATGTTGCAGCAGGAGCTTTGGTTGTAGGATTTGCGAGAGGTATACTTGTGGTGCTTACGGATGGTAATATTCTTCATACTATACTCAATGTAGCGGCGGCAGGTTTATCTGCTTTTCCTCCAGTTTTTTCAGCGATAGGCGAATACGTATTCCAATGCTTGCTTAATTTCTTAGTTCCTTCGGGGTCAGGTCAGGCAGCAGTTTCTATTCCTATTCTTGCGCCTTTAGGTGATCTTGTTGGAGTTACAAGACAGACAACATGTATTGCATTCCAACTTGGCGATGGAATTTCAAATATTTTCACACCTACATCAGGATATTTCATGGCAGGTCTTGCCCTTGCAAAAATTTCATGGGACAAATGGGCTAAGTGGATTTTACCGCTTATTGGATTACAATATTTGCTAGGAGCAATTGCAGTTGTAATTGCACAATCAATGGAATTAGGACCATTTTAAATCCAATGCGGATACTGATATTAATATTCCTTTCAAAAGTATTACTCAAGGGATAGTGTATAGGAAGGAAAATGTTATAAAATGAAAAACTCTCGGGATGAAAACAACAATAAAAATGATACATTGACTTGTAATAGCATAACTGAAATTGAAGAGCAATTTTCGAAGAATGTTGAAGATAATCTAGGGAAAGCAGAAGAACTAAATGAATTTATAGCATGCAATCCAGAAATTTCTGGAGAAGAATACAAGGCGGTAGAACAAATAAGCAACTTGCTGAACAAAGAAGGGTTTGCTGTAACTAGAAATTTTGCGGGCATGGAAACTGCTTTTTTAGCTGTGAACGGAGAAAATAATCATAGTAGAAAGGTTGCAATACTTACAGAATATGACGCTTTGCCTGAAATAGGGCATGCATGTGGACATTCGGTTAGTGGTTCTTCAAGTGTATTAGCTGGAATTGCCCTAAAAGATTTTCAAAATAAATTGAATGCCGATATACATATTATAGGTACTCCCTTAGAAGAAACTGATGGCGGAAAAATTACCATGGCTAAAAAAGGCGTATTTGACAAATATGATATGGCCATTATGCTACACATGTATGATTCGAATTTAATCAATCCTGTTACCCTAGCATTAGACTCATATACATATTCATTTTACGGAAAAGCAGCTCATGCATCCGCTGCCCCTTGGGATGGTTGTAATGCATTCAACGCAGCTCAATTGATGTTTCACGCTGTAGATATGTTGAGGCAACACGTACATGAGGATGTGAGGATGCATGGAATAATAAGATATCCGGGGGAAGCGCCGAATATAGTTCCAGAAAAATGCTCGTTAGAAATGTATTGCAGGGCGAAAAGTAGAAAATATTTAAATGAAGTTGTTGAAAAAGTAGACAATTGTGCAAAAGGAGCCGCAATAGCAACTGGCTGTACGTACAAAAGAGAGCTAACCGATCAACCATTTGATAACTTAAAATCTAATAGGACGGGATTAAAAGTTTTAGAACAATGTTATAAACAAGTAGGGTTGAATCTAAATGGAGATCCTTTGAAGCCTTTTGGTTCTACAGATGCAGGTAATGTAAGTTATAAGTGCCCGACATTCCATGGGACTATACAACTAGCACCTGAAGGTACGCCAATCCACTCGGAAAATTTTGAAAAATACGTGCACGGAGATGTCGCTAATGAAACAATAGAAAAAACAGCAAAAATCATAGGCTTGCATATCATAAAAATATTTTCTGATAATCAATTATATAATGATATGAAGAAAGATTTTAATGAAGAATTGTAGACTATAATCTTTAATATTTGTTTTACTAATACAAAAGGGGAGGCTCAAACCTCCCCTTATTTTAAAATGTATATGTGAAATAATATATTTCATCATTTAAAATGGGGAATGCTATAAGTGAGGTGTTCCACACTTTTGGCATATTTTTATGGTAAAGATTTAAAAATGTTATGTAAGGTTAAAAGCTTGCTTATTCGCGATTCTTAAGCACTTCCCCATAGTTCATCTTTGAAATATTGTAAACCTGGCCAATGCAAACGAGTATGTAAATCAGCAAAGCATAACCGAAGGCTTTGAAGAATAATGTGTTGCTTATTGCCAATTCAAAATATCCTGCAAACTTGCTGAAGGCGACAAAGGAAATATAGCCTAAAAGTTTCTTTTGAAGAGGCCAGCTTAAAATGAAGGTCAGTATAAGCACAACTGTTGTTGGCATGATGTATATTAAACTTATCTCGCGGCGCGTATACCCGAATATTTTGAGATAGGCTATTGAAAGCCTGTTTTTGTTAATTATTATCTTTGTAAGTATGAATATAAACACGAAGAAAAAAGTGAGCGAAGCATATGTAAATACATCAATCATTGGTCCTACAATGTTTTTTAATGTTTTGCCGGCATCGCTTACAGTTTCTTTGTCGACTGTGGTTGCCAAGAATCGTTCGTTTATCTCAAGCTTCTCATCGCTTAGGTAGCCGTTGAAGTAGTCCTCTTCTTTCCCTAGAATTTTATTCATCTGTTCCCTAGGGAAGAATGCGGTAAGAGCTGGCTCATATTTAAATATAGCTGAAATCTTGTATTGCTGAGTTTTTCCCGTAATTTCATTTTTTATCTTGATGTAATCGCCAACATCTTTTTCGGCTTTCTTTGCCAATCCATCGCTTATAACTACATGTTTTTCGTCTTTCGGCAAACGTAGCTCTTTAAAATATCTGCTGTCATCAGAGATACCCATTGTGGAAATTTCCTCCTTATTCTTCCTTATCCTCATATAAACCGATGCAGATGATATGGTAAACTTTTCAGCCTGCTCCTTAATGCTTGAATCTGAGCCGATTGCCTTAAGGGGCACAGGGCTCTTAAGTATATATTGATATTTTGATACAAGCCCTGTTGAAGAAGCCTTGCTGAACTTATCAAAGGTCGGCGATGCTGAGAAGGCATAGAAGAGCAAGAGTGAAATTGTAAAAATTCCGATTGCCATTATGATGTAATCGCCTATGCTATTTATCAAAACCCTAACCCTAAACCTTGTTTTAAAACTTGCAGCCTTGAATGGCTGTATTTTCCTATATTTCTTTTTGCTTATCGAATGCCTTAGAAAATCAAGTGGCGAATATTTTAAACTTTTAATAAGATAAGTGTAATTTATAAGAAGCATTATAATAATAGGAACTACAGTCGTTAAAATCAGTGCATGGATGTTGAGCGACGCTTCGAAAGCGGGCAAATTGAAGCTGCGATAATAAACTGTCGAATAAGGCTTGATGAGGAGGGTGTATCCCAAAATATTTCCGCACAAAGCAGCTGCTAGCGTTACAATAACAGGGGTAGCCATGTACTGCTTGAGAATCTCACTCTTTCTATAGCCTGTTGCAAGCAAGGTGCCGATAATCTCAGAGTCCTCGATTATTTTGTTGGAGGAAGCAACCGCAAACAAAAAGGCTATTAAAATCACCATCAATGCTCCAAGAACCATCATCATGGGTCTATCGCCGCCCATATCGTCCATCATGTAGTTTATGCTTTTGTTGTCCTCCGCCCTCAGCAAGCCGAGCAATGTGCCGTCCGAGGATACCTTTGCGAGAAAATCATTTTCTATCTTCCTTTTCTTATCTTGATTTGCCTTTGAAATAGGGGTTTTCTCAACACCGATTTGAACGTTGTTTACTGGCCTCAGATTAGAATTTTTGAATCTGTAAGAAACCTGGAAAACGGTCTTTCCTGGATTGAATTGAGAAGCCAAATCTTTAGAAACAAGCCCAATTCCGAAATCTATGTTATCGAACATAAAATCGCTATTTTTCTGAAACGGCGAATTGTAGTCAGGGCTGACGTATACGCCCACAATTTTCAGCGTTCTTTCCTTAAGGTCAACAAAATAGTCGCCCGGTATGCGGATCTCATTGTCTAACGTTAGGTGATTGTTCTCGATATAATTTGCACTCAAAGCAATTTCGTTTGGTTTTCTCGCAAGACAACCGCTGATTATAATAGGTAGATTGATATTATCGCGATTACCATAAAGCCTTAATATTTTGTTATGAGGAAGCTTAGCATCAACTCTATACATTTTTTCAGCTGTAATATCGTTTTTAGGCATGCTGTGTTCAATGCTTTCACTCATTGGAGCTGCAAGGTAGACCTGCCCGTCCTCGACCTTTCCAGATGTCATGAGTTGATTGTTCTTGGCGGCTGTGCTTTTAGAAACGATCAGGAAGCCGGATGTTACAGAAATCATAATAGTTAAAAGTATAAACAACGCAATATTTCTTAGAAAATGTGATTTCAAATCTCTAAAAACTCTTTTGTATAAAATTCTCATATCGACTCCTTTGCTTTTCAGAATTTTAAGAATCCTGAGTTTTAAATTACCAAGTCAATTCCGATGCTGCAATGATGTGATCGTTAGTGATATTCTCGTGAATCTTTCCGTCTCTAAGTCGTATAGTCCTATGTGCTATATGTGAAATTGCCTCATTATGAGTTGCAATAATTATTGTAGTATTAAATTTCTTATTTATATCGCATATTAATGTCAGAATTTCCTTTGAAGTTTTGTAATCAAGTGCACCTGTTGGTTCGTCACAGATGAGAAGAGAAGGCTTTTTAATCAATGCTCTTCCT
>JAQYET010000144.1 GCA_028723525.1 Prevotellaceae bacterium | reverse complement strand
GGATTAGGATTCGGGTTCGGATTCGGGTTGGGATTCGGGTTCGGATCCGGATTGGGATTCGGGTTCGGATTCGGGTTGGGATTAGGATTCGGATTGTGATCCGGGTTCGGATACGGGTTCGGATTCGGATTGGGATTCGGGTTGGGATCCGGGTCCACAGCCGGGGTATACAGGTACTGCCCCTGTCCATTTGCATCCTTATAGGTCATGTTCTCAATCCGTTTGCTGGCGGACTGGGCTGTCAGACCTTCGGCGATTTCTACCTTGCCGCTCAGATTCTTCTCGCCGTCTTTATACGCCGTATAGTACAGCTTATTGGCCAGTTTGTTCAAGGTCCCGCTTACCAGATTCTTATCCGCGGCCTTAGTGGATGCGGTATTCAGACCCGCATTGTCTGTGCGGAGCGTGATCCCGCTGCCTTCAGTTGCTTTTGTTATCCGCAGGTCGCCGCCATTCACAGCAAGGCCCTTGTTCGGATCAGCAGGCGCAGTTGTATCATGCTCATAAATTACTGTAGTATGACCACTGTAGTTATCCACTTTAATCGGATTTTTGTCTCTTTGAACGATAACACCGGCATGCGCCTTATCACTGCCGCCGGTTAATTTTGTTATCCTGCTTTTTTCTCCTGCCCCTACATCTTCATTATCGGCTTTATACCGTTTATTTTGACGAATATTATACCATGCAGCTCCATTTGTTAATGCTAAATTAGCTGTCCCCCCATTATCTACAATGCCTTCAAGGTAAGAATTACCGTTAGTTAAGGCTAAATTCACGGTTCCTGTTTCTAAAGTAAAGATATCGCCAGCCAATTGGACCGTATTATTTCCCGGTACGTTCCCGGTTTTGCCAGTGTTCATATTCACCGTACCAAGATAAGCACCAATGGCATAATATCCATAATTTCTGCCTGTGGGCACTTCTATTCGTCCGCCACCAACAGTGATTTCGCTCCCCTGTGCATTTACGGTAATACCATTGCCGTAAACACGCAAATCAACATTTCCATCCACCGTAATCTCACTGTTATTCACATTTGTTAAAAGACCGGCACTGTTAAATCGCGAGAACACGTTGTCTTCATTAACTTCTATCCCCCATTTCTTGCCATTTTCAGATCGGACGGACAAATCGCCATGAATATTAATTTTTGACTTAGCACTTGCTTCATGACTGTTTTCTCCCCACCGATTAAGCTTCTGAACCGCAACGCCGTATCCTCCAAATCCGCCTTTCATGTTTATTTGGACAGGACCCGTAAGATTAATTGTGCTCCCTATATTTTTCCCGGCATCATTCCAAATACCATGGCTAATGGAGTTGCCATGTTCAGCATTAACATTTGTAACAATATTCAATCCGTTGGATTTTACTGTTATATTTTTCCCGTTTCCAGCAAAAATCCCTATGGGGCTGCCCACATCGTTCACAAGGTTCATTGCCATTATATGTCCTGTTGCGTCAACGGCAACATCATTTCCTTCACGGGCAAAAATTCCTGCATACACATTGGTATGAGGATCCCCAACACCCAAATTGCGGCTGATGTTCACATCTTGTGTAAACTTATAGTTTTTATTATCCGTTGTTACATTTTTATACGCAACATCCTTACTTGTCCCGGTTATAGCAGTTGCATACGTTTTCCCGGAGGACGTTGCCTTCAAATCTGGATTATTGTATACAGTAACTCCTGCTGGTGCTGTATTTTTTAATGTAGCCAGACCTCCTGTAACTTTGTCGCCCTCTACAAGCTGAACAGCGTTAAAAGTATAGTGTTGGTCATTGGTTGAAAAATCTTTAGCATCCCAAGTATGGGCCGGGTTTTTATCACCATCGGTATACACTCTCAGCTGACTGCCAATCTCCGCCCAGAGCCGTTTTGTGTAATAATCATAGTCAATTCTTCCAAACCAGCCATTGTCCGGCGAAGTATCAATGATCTTTTCCCAATCCACAGGTTTATTACTATAAAGATTGGACATCGTGGTTTTATATACCTGAAACTGATTTACTTTTCCGGCATTTAATCCATACGCCAGAATATAAGCCTGTCCGTCCGGTGTTACCTTCGTATTATAAAAGTCTGAAAAGTGATTATTTAATTCCGCTACCACATTTTGCGGTATGGCAGCTACCCTGCTATTCTCTGCCGGCTTTGTTAATCCCTCACTCGGGTGTCCTGAAACAATGAAAACTCCTGATTCAGGGTTTCTCTCTCCACCATAATGCTGCATTCCGCCTATCGCATTAGTAATATAATGATCATTATATTTATTGATGCGAAGCGTATCTACATTTTTCCCTATTCTTGCCGCTCCCTGGAACCTTAATTTCCCAGAATCAAGAATTTCATATTCTGCCAACACGCCATCCCGGTATTCCATCCAACCTGTACTTTTGGGATTTACATTATAGGCAACAAAAAGATGGTCGTGATCTACATAGAGCCCTTCTCCATGAAAATCTACATCATCACCGTACGCATACGGCGCAATCCCACTATTCCATCCATTCTGAAGATCTGTTTTAAATCTTTCTACGGTAATATCCATCTCAGGCTTGGCAGTCAACTCATTTCCTTCTATTTTAGCAACGCCAATGATCCCCAGATCATAATCTGCCATAAATACATAGTTTCCATTAGATGCCGCGGCATGAGGGTTGGCAGCAGAAGCTATGATACCTGACGCTACCGGTTTATTTGGATCTCCATCCATATCAAGGATTTGTACCGGCTTTAAATCTACCGTACTATAGGTATATTGACGAAGCAACAGCATGCTTTTGCCATTAATGGTGACCCCACCATATAGCCCCGGGTCTCTGTTTAAATTTTTTACAACCCCGCAGTTTGCTTTACTGTCCACGTGTGTTGTTACACGAGAACCGGTAACCGTCCCCAACTCACTATTTGTATAATCAGAGGGAATCGTTGCTACTAACACAGCCGCATCAACAGTCTGCCCTCCCAGCACGGATCCGCTAAGAGCAAGTGCCAAAAGAGCCAATTTACTGCGCTTTCTAAAAATTCTCCATGATTTCATAAAAAATCCTCCTTTAATCAGAATTCATAACGAAGCGTGCCATAAAATGTTCTTCCCTGCATTACATAATCAGGATTAATATATCCACTTTCATAATTATAAATGTCACTGAATATCTTCAATCTCGGTCCACGATTGAATACATCGTTGCAGCCAAAAGTAACTTGCAAATTTTTCACCGGCTTCCATTTAACGCCGGCATTCATGGTCATCAAAGAAGGAACAGGACGCCCCGTCAAATAAGACTCATGCTCCCCTTGAGTACTTTTTCCGTAATACGTAAAATACTCTCCCGTATAATGCAATTCATCAAATATAGACACTTTATCATTCGGCGACCAGGTTAATCGGAGGTTCCCCTCCCATTCCGGCTGGTAAGTGGCCCACACATCACTGAAGCCATAACCAACGGTTGAGTTTCTTCTTTGCAAATGCATTTTTGTATAGGTGCACTCTGTATCCACACTGAACTTATTCCATTTCCAGTTACTTTGAAGTTCAACACCGCGAGACTTGCCTTTATTATCGTTAAAATAAGACCAATAATCTAACCCCACACGATACAACTGGAGCATTCGATCCGAATCCCTCCAGAAGTAAGTTAAGGTCGTACTGTTATCTGCCCCAAAAACCTTTCCTTTCCACAAGGCACTGAAATCGAATTGTTTTCCATATTCAGGTTGTGGAAACACCGGTCCTTTCCCATCCGATGTAGACGGCAATATACCGGCCCCATCCCCTGCAATCTCATACATATTCAACAAGCGAAAATAAGTCCCGCCGGTGGCTCTCAAAGTAAATTGATCATTAAAGGCTTTTTTTAAAGCCAACTGCCAGGTCATCTTTCCATCAGCCTGACTGTCTTTTTCATGAATCCAGAAAAAATGGTGCTTATGGTCCTCTCCAAATCGCTTGCCATTACTATGTCCCACAATCTTTGAGCGGTTATAGCGGAGTGCCGGCGTCAAAACCAGAGAGCCTTTTTGGTCAAGTGTAATACTGTCCTGCACCTGTATATTAAAAATCTCCTGCTCATACTTATTGCGCATCTGTCCTAACAGACTTCCTATAGTTCCGGTCATGACCTGATCCATAAGAGAACCATCCACATTTAATCTCTCATGCGAATAGTTAGTCTGGAAGTCAAGCATTTGCCGATCATTCAGCTTGTAGCTTCCATCTAACTGCAAATTATATTTATCCGATTTATATTGGCTCCATTCACGAAGAGGTATATTCTTCCACCGGAAATTATCCGGCCAAAGCAGCTTATGTTCCGTTCGATATTTTTTATCCTGATGGAGATAATCTGCACGCCAACCCCATTCTAAATTGCCAATTTCATTGCGATTTTCAAGGAGAAGTCCTTTATTGTCCAGCGTTTGTTTCCGGCTGGAAGCATAATATATGTCTCTTACGTCTACCAGCAGATTGGTAGGCGCATCCAAATAAGAATCTCCCCAAAGACTGTCCGGTAAATGACGGTTCAGCTTGTTCCACGTTCCTTTGATCATCCAGTTCTCGTTCTGCCATTTAATAATTCCCTCTGTACTCTTACGGTCATTGTATTGGCGATGCCTGCTGTTATCCGTAATTGCCTTATAACGATCTTTTTCCTTTTTTAATTCGTCAGATTTTGCAGATTTATCAGACTGCAATTTTTTCATATACTGGCTTTGTTCTGGATCCGCCTGTTCCACCCAGATTTTACTATTATTGGCGGAATCAGACTTGGCATATGCATCTAAAACCTTTTGTTTCATCTCATCCGTCAGATAGCCGCCAATTTCACTATCGTCCAGCCAATAATCAGACAACGCATTACTGTACTGTTCCGGGAGAATATCTGAAACATCAAGCCCGTTCAAATCTGCCACAGTTTGTTTAAATCCCTGCCAATACCCCAGCTCTTCCATCTGTGTGGAAAATAAACCGGCATGATGATCTGCAGCTAAAGATTCTGCTCGTTGGTAGCTATGATTATTTATCGCCTGAGCCATTCCTCCATTTCTTACAAAATCCACCCAGGCATTCTCATTATTTTTATAATACTCTCCCTGTTGATCCGATACGTCCGAAACACCGCTCTTCACGAAATCATCTATATTCTTTTTATTGAAATCTGAAATTTCCCCCTGAATACTTTTAAGCTGCATTTCGAGACTTGCAATTTGATCGCTGCTTACCTGTTTTTCCCTTATTGCGGCATAATTATCGTAAGGAAAATCCCCTGTACTGCTTTCACGATTTATTCCCATGAGCAGAGTACCGCTACCCAGCGGGGCCGTTACTTCCAGAGAAGCGCTTTTCCCGCCATAAGAACTTTTGCCCAATTCCGCCGATACATTTGCTTTCTGTGGTTTTTTTGTCACTACGTTGATAACACCACCAATAAATGTACCGCCAAATCGAGCAGGTATATACCCACGATATACTTCTATGCGTTCTACATTTTTAACAGGAATAGTAGAAATATCCACGGCGGAATCCCCACCCAGATTTGACATGACTCCATCCACAAAAACACCTACCTGCGCAGCTGTCGAGCCGCGAACGGTAACAGTAGTATATTGCCCTTTACCGTTTACTTCCCTGACATGCACTCCCGGTACATTTTTAAGCAGATCCGGTAAAGTTTTCTGTTCTCCCTTATATTGTTCCGGTCGTATGACAGTAACTGTACCGGGAGATAACTTTTGCTCCCAGTCAGGGCGTTTTGCTTCTACTGTAATCACATCTAAGGTAAAAGAGCTAAGGTCTCCACTTTCTGCATCGATTGCATGCCCCACGCAACCTGTACCAATCAGCCCTAAAAATAGCGCTCCGGTAACAGCCCTTTCTAAATTTTTCCCATAGCAGTTTTTCACATTTTTTTTCATGAAAGCACCTCACCTCTCTAATTGATGCACGCCACAGATAAATCCTTACCCTACTCATTCTATTTGTTGCTTAGTGTATATCAATTTCACTTATTTCTTAACATTTATTAATATGTTAATTTGTAAATCGGAACAACTTCCAACTTTCCTTACTACATCCCGTTTTCCTTACTACTTCATCTGTAAATGCACTTGTTTTCAGACGGTTTGAGGAATTGACGTTTTTTCTATTACCTCCGTGTTTGTAATCATAATCAAAATCATATCTACATAGATATAATTCTTTATTTGCTTATTTAATAAATAAGAACTGTTCCTTATGCATATATATAAAGCAGAACAGTTCTTATTATTTTTTACCTAACTATCATTCACATCTTCTTTTCCTTTAGAAGCTGAAGCGTACGCCGGCGTCTACCCTCCACTTGTTGGAAAGGTCCGCGCCAAAGTTTCTTGTATACGTGCCGTACAGGTACGTATCCTTGTTCATCTGCCAGCTGCCGCCCAGTTCCAGGTCAACCCACGTGTCTTTCAGGTCCACTTCCGTACTGCTGGTCGGTTCTCCTGCCGCGCTGAACGTGCTGCGAATCGTGCCGCCAAATTCATGGGCCAACGCCACCTTCGCGAACACGTTGCTGGTAGCCGTCTCACAGCCGATGCCTAAGCCCAAGCGACCGATCACGCTGTTGATGCCGTCCTGCTGTACG
>JAQYET010000143.1 GCA_028723525.1 Prevotellaceae bacterium | reverse complement strand
CAGAGGGATTCTTCAAGCCAGAGAGCTACTACAGCAAGGACGGCAAGAATGTCACGGTTCTGAAGAACATCGCTACAAAGGTTACAGCCTTCGTCAGGGATAAAAAGCAGGAAGCTCCCAAGAAAAAGGACAAGAAGGCTTAAAAAGCCCTCCGAGGTGAGAGAGACTCTTTTGAAAAGGGTCTCTTTTTTTTGTCTGCTGCAATCTGCTAAGCTCGGCGCATTATCTTCGCACGACTGTCTATCCTTCTTGGCACACGCCAGAAGGCAAGTGCCGTTCTTATAAGCCCGGCACCCACGTCTGCGACGAGGATGCCTCTCACGGCCTGTCACCTTGCGGTCACAGTCCGTGAGTCAAGGGAGAGCGGACGGGCAAAGACCAAAGGTCACTGCCCAAACAGTCTGTATTTAGGATTATCGACAGGCTGTCTATAACAGCGCACCGCACTTCATGCGCCAATACATATAGCCGTATATATGTATATACGGCTATATGTCTATATGGCAATACGGGCATGTGTATATACATTGCCCCTCTTGGTGCTTACCATACTTAACCAATAACTATACTTCCATTTCCGTTTCTGCCTTCGACCTCACTTTCCATCACCTTTGTAGTCATCATCGACTTTTATAGTGCAAAGGTATCGTCGGCAGGGAACACGGCAAGTACCAGCTGAAAGCCTATTGGCGGAAAACTTTTCATGACCCTCCGAAATCAAAGATTGCGGTTTCCTGAAAACTTTACCACCAATTCCTTGCCTTTCATTCCCTTTGATGCCAACGATCTTACCATGCACATAAAAGGTTCGAGATGACGGTTACACCGGAATAAAAAAAAGTTCGGGTCGAAGAAACGAAAAATCCTTAAAGGTTGAGAATCGGGATGCCCAGAATAATAATAAACTTCAAAATATAAGATTATGTCAAACAACGAAATGATTTTAACTGCATTAGGTTTTTCTAATTGGGACAAGCAATTGGACGAGTTCAAAAACAATTTTGGTTTCGACTGGACAAATGAAGATTTAGATGAAGCAATTGAGGTCGCTGGCTGTAATACCTCTAATGTGAGAAATTGTCTCATGGAGATACTTTGGCTTAAGGTAGTCTATTACTTTGTTGATACAATGGAATGTTGTCGAGAGTTGTTTGATAGTTACATCAATGGGTCGCTTGATACTCATTTTTATTACAACGGGACAGAGGTTAAGTCTGAAGAAGAACTGTTGAAACTCGTCAACGAAGTATAAAGCTACCCACAAATCAATAACCATGTAAATAAGAAATAAAATGAAAACAAAGACAAACAGATATTTTTTCAGAAAAGCTGGAAAAGGCTGGACTATAATGAAGCGTAGAATGGACAATTATATCATTGTCATACGTTGGGTGTCAAGCTGGCAAGAGGCACGACAGCAAGTCTATAAGCTCAATGGATGGAACTGAACACCTTATACTAAATATAACGAACTCAATTTATAAACACTTTTATACAGAAGAAATGAAAACATTATCAATCCAAAAAAATAAGACGGTATCGGTATTTGAAAATGCCAATAAATGGTGGAACACAAAAAACGCATTCTTCTCAATGCTTACAGGAGAAAAGTTTTCCAATAGAGAAGTAGTACTCACACATTTAATTCTTATGGCGTTTTGTGCTGGAATAGTATGTGCAGAGACACTCCCCTCCGTATCTATCCTTGCCATTGCTATAAGTGCAGTTTGTGTAAGATTTCTAAACCAAAAAGATAATAATGCTAATATTACTGATTAGTTTCATTTTTTATATCCTAAAATATTAACATTTGAGCAAAACGAGTCAGAGAATATTCATGGTTATTATAAGTTCCAAATATGTATTATTTGGAACTTATATATTGTTTCATTCTTTATTGAGCAATGAAAATTTCTCCCATGAAGATTTTGAAAACGTTAATATAAGACTTTTATTTTTTTTATCCATCATTTTTACGGCAAGGTTTGTATCTTCGCCATCGTTAAATAAATATTTTTATGAAAATAAATCACCTATCACCAATGCTTGCATTGACAGTGTTTGTCTCCTTTTCATGTACGAGACATCCGTCATTCAAAACTTCTACCGAAGCGATAGAGGCTTGCAAAGAAAAATTGTCGGAAGTGAGATCCTGCAAGGATGCCGACATCGAGAAAGTAACAAAGTTAACGGCACAGTGGCAAGAACTACGGGACTCGTCATACAGTGTCTTTTCAAAAGACTCTACCGTTAATTTGAAAAGTCCGATAGCTCTTGCATATTTTGTTATTTCCGATTCGATGAGAACGGAACTAACACGATTAGCATTCTCAAAACAACGTTCGCTTCAGGATGTAATGTACCTCAAACTCAATACGGCAGGGGAACGGGCAAAGATCGAAAGCTCCGATACCTATAAAAATGCTTCCGAATTTTATGGAAGCCTTGATAAAGTGCAAACTATTAACAGGTTACCACAAATATTGATTAGCTATAACAAACTACTGAACAGTACCCATGACTTTAAGCAGGAATCCCAGTTGCTTGCTTTTATCAGAGAGGAAGACAGGTGCTTTCGATCGCTTATGGAACATCTTAGTAGTGTTCCCACGAATGAGATGCAGCAATTGACTCAAAAAACAACAAGACTCTTTGACCGCCTTTATTCTTCAGTTGGTCAAAAAGAAGATGAAGTGAATGACAGGACGATGCTGTATCTTACAATGCGCTTTAACAGGCGTATCATGCAAAATGCCATTGCATGCAGGGAAGATATATTAAACAACAAAAAACTCGACCAAGAGCAACGGATAAGCTACCGATGGATGCTAATTCAGCCCTATGTATCGTTGGACAGTTATTCAACTGCAACTTTGACCAAAAAACAAAGGAAAGAACTAATGGAACTTTCCAAAGGACTCCCTGTGCTTTTAAATCGTCTGGATGAAAAAAGAAAAACAAAGGAAGAAGAGAACAAACTAATGACTACCTTGGCCGATTATTTTCTTAAATCCTATATTTCTGCTACTTTATAAATAAAATCGTATGGAAAAAGCATTAGACTACAACAAACTTGAAGACGGAACTTACAAGCGTTCCATCCTCCTGCTTTATCAAAAGTTGATAAAGTTGCTCCCTCACTATTTTACGGAACAACAGATAGGCGTTATCAAACACACTT
>JAQYET010000142.1 GCA_028723525.1 Prevotellaceae bacterium | reverse complement strand
TAGCTCAGCGTGGAGCTCTTTAGGTACATAGCGCAGCGCATTCTGTAGTGCCACACGTGTTTGTGCAGGGGTCAAGCTGTAGCCCCTATCCGGTGCTCGACGGATGCCCTCCTCAAAGGTGGGGTACTTGGGCAGTGTAGCATCAAGCGTAAACTTACAGGTTCTCTTCATATTTACTGGTTGTAATCTTAATTTCGTGTCCCACAAAGATACTAAAACTCGCCGATATTGAGACATAACGATTTTCAGCCGAAATGGGCGTCACAAGATGCTAATTCGGCTGATTGCATAATGAGGCTGTTGAAAAGTAAGAGTTAGCTGTAACTAGCCGAAGATATGAGTAATCCGCTGGAGGGATTCGGTAAGTTTCCCTACAGCGGACTAATCGTGAGTTTTGCAAAGTCTAGGACAATTAGAGTCTAAAAAGAGTATGATGCACCTGACCTATTGCCCTAGAGGACTGAGTCGTCCTCGGAGTTAGAGCGTTATAACATATGAGTTTTGACTTACGACTAGGACATAGTGACCTGAGGGTAGCGTCTTCACATCTATCGTGGTGCATCCGTCTAGCGTAGTATCTTGTGTGAGCAATGCTCCTTCTAGAGTGTATAGACGGTACTCCACACCAGCTACTGTCCCGTCAAGGATTAGCTGATTACCACTCCTATAGATACAACATTTTGTTGAGGACAAGTTGCTTATAGACTTAAACTCTTGCTCGTCAATAGTGCCAAAGTCTCGCCATACCTCACTACTTCCGTAGGCGGCTTTAGCCCCTGTTGGGACGATGAGTGTAGCTTGGCTCAAAGGTATACTAGTAAAAGGATTATTTCCCAAAGCCGGGGGCGTAGTAGTAGCTGATATAAAAGTGCTCAGACCTGAGCATAGCGCAAACGCCTCGTTGCCTATGCTTTCTACCTGTGAACCTATTTGAACCCTTTTCAGAGCTGGGCACCCGTAGCAAATAGCGGGAGGAACCCGAGTCAAGCTGTTGGGACAGCTTATCTCCTCAAGAGCATCGCAGTAAGCCAGCAGCTTGCTCCCTAGACTATCTAGCTGCTCAGGTAGAGAGATGGTCCGCAGTGCTGTACATTGAGTGAAAGCCCCCTCTCCAGCATACCGTAAGCTCTTCGGTAGCTCAACTCTCTCAAAGCCTACGCAAGCTCTGAAGGCTTCACGCTCTATCACCTTAAGTTGCGATGTCTTGGGCAGTGCTATCAAGGCTTGACATGCACGAAACGCACCCGCTCCAATTGTGTCTAGGCTCGTAGGAAACTGTACATCTTTAAGTGCTACACAGTAAGCAAAGGTCTCAATAGGTAGCCTAGATAGGGCTGGTTGTATGTTGACTCGCTCTAAGGCACTGCATTTAGACCATGCTTCTTCGCCAAGTTGCTTTACAGAGGCGGGTATAATCATCTCAGTAAGAGCTATACATTCTTTGAATGCCCCCTTACCAATCTTTTCTAGTCCATCAGGCAGACTAACCCCACGGAGGACTTTGCAGCCGTTGAAAGCAAAGCCCCCAATCCGCTTTAGATCCTTAGATAGAGTAACATTCGCAAGTTTAGTATTCTGGCTAAAGGCATATTCACCAATCTCAGTCACAGTCTGGGGTAGAGTCACACTGGCTAGACTAGAGCAGTTGCAGAAAGCCCCATCACCGATACTTAGCAACCCCTTAGCGGGCATCTCAACGACGGTCAAACTAGTACAGTCTCTGAAAGCATCTGACTTGATACTATCCACTGATGAAGGGATACGTACGGTAGAGAGCTTCTTGCAGAGACGGAAAGCTTGACGACCGATGCGTTTGGTCCCATCGCTGATTGTCACCTTGGAAAGATTTCGGCAGTAGTTAAAAGCATTGTCTCCTATGTTAATCAAGCTACCAGGTAACTCTATGGAGGTTAGCTTGCCACAGTAGCTAAAGGCCGTACTACCCAGTTCCTGTACCCCAGAGCCAAACTGTATCTTAGCGAGTCCGCCACACTTGTAAAAAGCCATAAAGCCGACTCGTTTCAAGCTGTTAGGAAAAGCTATCTCAGTAAGCTTTGAGCAACCCTTAAACGCCTCATCGCCAATCTCTACGACCCCCTCGTGAAAAGTGACAGCCGTTATCTTTTGATTTCCTTGAAAAACCTTCTTGCCGACTTTCGTAACCGACTGAGGGATCTCTATATGCCCCGTCGCATTGGGCCAAGCAGTGAGCACACCCTGCTCAATCGTTTGAGCAGAGAGTAGTCCACTACAGATAGCACTTAAGAAAGTGAAGAGGGATATAATAGAAACAAATCTCCTCTTGCTAGCCAATCCACTAGATAGGTCATTAAGTGGACGTAGTCTTGTGTCGTATTTCATATTTGTGTAGTGATGTTTGTTGACAATGCAAATATATAAATTTTGGGTTCATCCGAGATTCTGTGTGATGAATCGTGGCTAATTCCTATTTTGTGGTGGTAACCAGCAAGACTGACGCATTATCATCACTCTGTCAGGAGCTACTCATGAGCAATAAGCAAGGCATAGATGAACTCATTATCATATAATGTGTCAGCCATGGATTGGCTGTTGGCTGTTAGCTATCGGAACCATCGGAGCTATCCAGGGCTGACGCATGATAATCGCTCTGTCAGGAGCTACACATAGCGACAAGCAAGGCATAGATGAGGTCACTATATATAAATGTGCCACCCATGAATTGGCTGTTAGCTATTGGCTGTTAGCTAGGGTCACTAGTGCTACTAGTGGCACTAGCACTCTGATATCTCCGACACCTCTGATCGCTCCGATGGCTCCGATCAGGACTGGCGCATTACAATAATTTATTGTAGCAAGTCGACGTTGAATTTGCCCAGTCGAGGCTGACGCATTTGATTAGTTGTGTATATTCAATTAGTAAATGCAACTCATACCTACAAAAAAATGGATCGCACCCTAAGCACAATCCAACATATTATTCAGAGAAGCAGAGAGAGAAAAGCTCTCCCTCTTGCTCCTACTGAAGCGGATAATTGTTATCT
>JAQYET010000141.1 GCA_028723525.1 Prevotellaceae bacterium | reverse complement strand
TCCTGGGATAAATCAACTAAAACGCTGATTGGTGGAACGATTACAACAAAAGCGAATAGTGAAAATAAGTATTTCAATATGCATTTGCAGCTAAAAGAAAGTGATTTTACAGGTCTTGGCTCAACGGATATTAAAGAGGCGACAGAGGCATTAGCTAAAAAAATAATCAATCAGCTCCCTAAAGACAGGTATCGTGTGGCTCCGGTTGTAGAAATTATCAGCGCTGATGGAACCGTCTTACGCAAATATGAGATTTATGCCAATACTGTTAACTGGGATTATGCTACTCAAACATACCCTGCTGATTCGATTGGACAGTTAGGAGATCTGTCAGCAGCCTTATATAGAACAACACTGGAAGCAGATGCGACAGACAGCGAATATAACCTAGATGAAAATAATAAACTGCACATGGTTTTCGGGGATGGATATGTTATCAAGCCGGACCACTCTAAGAAACGGAAAGACCATATCTATACCGGGATACGTGGCGGTGAAAAAGATCTGCTTTTAAGCCATAAACGGGGAAGTACTACATCCAATAATAAATTGGGAATTATCTCCGATACGGAAAGTAACACAGATAGATTTGCAGAAACATATGGGATTTACCATGACGGTAAAGGAAATATTACCATTGAAAGTTCTCAAACCAATATTATTGTTAATGGAGATGTTTCAAAAGGAATCGTTGCAAAAAATAAATTTGAAAAGGGAAATAGCTGTTTGTTTTTAGGTGGCAGAGATGGGCAATATAAAATACTGGCAACTTCCGCAGAGGATGAAGATGCGGTTGGTATTGAAGCAGGTCGCCATGGTGTAATTCAATTTAAGGGTGCTGGTGTTAAAGTTGATATTGATGTAAATAAGGGATTGGGATTATATGCTCACGATGGCGGTCAGATCCTCTGGGCGGCCGAAGCAGGCAAAGCTAATCTGAAAACCAATGGTTTTGGTACAGCTGTTTTGGCAGAAACCGGCGGTATTATAAAAACAAAATTAGGCAATGTGGAAGGAGACATCAAGACCGACGATGATGCGAAAAGCCTGGTAACTGCTAATGTCTGGGGAACCTTTGACGGCAATGCGATTGGTAATGTTAACTTAGACGTAAATGGAAAATGGAACGGGAATTTTGAGAGCACAAAAGCATTAACGATCGGCGGTGCCGGTGTATGGAACGGAAGCTCTGCAAAAGATAAAATCAGCAGTCTCCGGATGGCTCCCGGGGCTCTTTGGAATGTTCCGCAAAGTCTGGCTACACTTCCTACGGTGGGGAAATTGACGGGAAGCACGTCTCTTGTTAAGCGCTCGTATATTAATATGGGGCAAGCCGATCTGGAAATTGATACACTTTCCGGGCAGTTTACTTTTAATTATCAGCATGAAGAAGATGCCCCTGCGAATATTCTTGGCGGCGAAGTGCGAATCAAAAAAGCAGAGCCATTGGTACTTGCAGAAGAAGGAATTGGAGAAGGGAGCGAAGCGCATACTGAATATGGTACGGTAGATTCCACGATCACTGTTTCGACGCCGGCCGAAGGCATCAATATTTCTGATGCCGAGCTGGTTGATAAGGTATTGGAGCACTTAGCGAATAAAGCCTATTATCTGGCATTCCCAACAGGAGAAAACAAGCTGAAAGGAACTGTTGAAATCCAGGAAGGGCTGACTTCTGCCTCTGTCGCTAAATCACTTAGCGCTATTGAGTGGGATAAAACAACGGGGCAGGGGCATAAAGGAACGCTGACACAATATCCGTTCTCTGCTGTTATCTTCGGGAATCCGGATTATGATAAGACGTATGAAAAAAATATAACGAATGTTGATGGAAATCTGAAATATTCGTTTGACAGTGATACTGCGATTGTAAACAAAATGACAAAGGATCCTCGCAATTTTGGCTGGGGTGGATTGTATGTAGCAACTATAAATAATTTCGGCGATGATAAATACGGAAGCGGCTGGGGTGCTGGCAGCTCTAAGTCTAAAGGAGGCCCGTCTTATACGGTAGATATGAAGGGCCATGACCTGTATATTGAAACGGATATTTCTCCTGCGGCAGGCACGACCGGTTCTCAGCCTATGTGGACATCGGCCGGCATTGGCGCTTACAGAGAAGGAACTATCACTTTTGATAATCCGGGGTCGATCAGTCTCCTGACCGATATTAATTATTATTATGGCAGCGGTATCCGTGTGTCTACGGCACAGCCAACGGATAAAGGGGCTCATGTGGTGATTAATAATGATAACAAACCGGAGCATGCGGTAAAAATTCGCGGAGGGATTTCTACGCCGGGATATGAAATGAACTACCGTGCCCTGGAAGTCTATACACAGCCGAATGGCGCAGGAAATTCTATTCAGATCAAAGGTCTTGTAGATATCGAAACCGAGGGTGGCGCCGCTACCATGTTTGCCCGAAACGATAAAAGTTATATCAGTGTGGGCGGCGGCAAATTCATTGCCAAAGAGTATGATTCCATGTGGACTGTGGGGAAAACAGCACGTATTGATATCAATATGCTGACTGATGAAGAAGGCAATGTGACTGATGCAGGAACAAATCCTGTTGAAATCCAGGGGCATGCCACAACAATGACACAGTGGTATGGATCGGGTGGAACCATTAACCTTGGACTTACTACACGAGACTCTACGTTTACCGGAGAATTTGCCGGAGCAGGCACACAGAATATATGGCTGCGCAATGGTGCTGTCTGGAATAACACGGGAATTATTTATAATCCGTGGAGCGGACCCAATACGGTAAGCGATATTTCCAGTAATGTTACATGGTTTCATGGCAGCGCTAAAGAAAATAATTCGGGAAATATTATCCAAAACAGTGCCAAGGCTTTAACCATTGATAATTTTGATGGGCATGCAAACGTTTACATGGCACATGATATGGATTATGTAGTGCCGGAATTTGAAAAAAATCCTGATGGAAGCGATAAAAAAGATTCCGAGGGGAATAAGATCAAAAACAAAGATGCCGGACAGAAAAAAATGTTTGGCAAGCTGGGTGATGTGATTATTTCCAAGGCACATCAGAAGGACGGTAAGAATGCAGGGATCTCATTAATTACGGATAACACCGGATTGAGTACAGATTCTGCCAAGGCAGACGACAGAAATCTTGTCAGCCGGACGCTTAATGAATTGGACAATAAGTTGTACTACACGGCGTATAAAGACGGCGAAAGAAATCTGAACGGCAAGGTAACGGTTGCTGAGGGCCTGACGACTAGATCAGCAAGCATAAAAACAGGCGATATTACCTATAAGGATGCAGACGGGCAGGGTCAGTATCTGTATACCCCGGTCCAGGAACCGCCGGCAAACCAATCCGAAACCAATTATGGCAAGGCAATTCTGGGTAGCGAAATGCGGGATCTTATCTATGTAGATACAGGCGTTTTAAAAAATGGAGTTTATCACTTCACCAAACCGGAAACGACCATTGCGATTGACGGAACGGCAGATCCGGTGGAAGGGAAACGGGATCTGGTAGAATTTGGACCCTGGTTCTCTGAGTTGTCAGCGGCCATTTCTGGTTCGATTCCACAATATGATGAAGCAGGAAATAAAATCACCTATAATGCCAACACCGTTGTATCTAACAGTGTGAAAATGGATCTCCATGGGAACAAGTTAAATGTAAATGCGAAGTATAACAGTGGCGCGGGGCAGACTGGTATTGCTGCGGTTGCTGCCATGCAAAAAGTTGATACGGCCGGCAAGGTGGAGATTGACAATGCCGGTGCTATGAGCGTCAATGTAAAGGGTAATGGCATGACGGCTGCTCTGTTTGCTGATGGTGGCGGCAAACTGATTATACATAATGGAGGGGACGACGTCGAAAGTAAAATTCTTACGCTTCGTGGTAATGCGCAATTTAAAAATAATGGCGTAGGCATTAAGACGATGAATGGCAATATTAAAGCGGAATCCGGCACCAATAAGCATTCTGAAATTACGATTGACGGCTTGGTCGATGTGGTGGCGGATGGCAAAGCGTCTGCGGATGGATATTCTTCCAATGAAGCGGTCAGTGCGGTTGCCTCTGATATCAATATCGGCGGCGGTACCATTAAGGCTGTTAATGGCGCCTGGGCAGCTATCCGCGCATATGGCGAATTTACAACCCCCAATTATGGGATTGTGAATGTGAATGCGGCGAATCGGCAGTATATCAATGAAGATGGCACAGCGATGGGAGGCAAGGTCAAAGTACATAAAGTATCCGATTTTTCGATTGGTGAACTCAGAGCCGTTATTGAAGGGGATATTGTTACTAATGGCGGAATGGGAACCAAGGGACAGGTTAATATCGGTCTGAAAGATAAAGATTCCCATTGGATTGGCAACTATGCAGACACCCGTGGTTACGGCGTGACACAGGGGGCTTTCGGAGCAGTCAATATTAAAATGAAGGATGGCGCATTCTGGAAGGGTTTTGGTAATGGAGCAATGAATGTGTCAATGACGGGGAAAGATACAAACTGGCTCGGCTTCAGTACGACCAATGCGATGCAGCTTGCAATAAAAGATGGAGCAATCTGGCATAACGCGATCACGCCGGACCAGAAAGATCAATCTAAAAAGCCGACGACTGCTAAAATAGGTTATCTGACAGTGGATAAGGGTGTTATTGATATGACCGGCGCTCATGTCTTTACTGCTACGAGTGAAAGTTTGAGTGGGCATACTACGGCAGATAATCCGTCGGGCATCGTAGAAACTACAAATGGAGTTACCGGTGACGTAACAGTAGATAACTACAGCGGTAACGCTACCGTTATCTATAAACACGACACAACAGTGCCGGCCGATCCGAATGAAGGACTGCCTGTTGTGGGTGGCACGGTAACGATTCACAAAGCCGCTGAAAACTCGGAAATTACACTGCGCACGGACAATGCGGGATTCAACACCGCATCGGCCAAAGCAGACGACAGAAACCTTGTCAGCGGTACGTTGAATAAACTGGCGAATAAGCTGTACTACACCGCTTATAAAGATGGTGAAAAGAACCTGAAGGGCAAAGTGGAAATCGCGGAAGGTCTGACAGCCCAGTCCGCCAGCCGGCGAATTGAGAACATGACCTACAAGGATGCGGACGGGCAGGGCCAGTACCTGTATACCCCGGTCCAGGAGCCGCCGGCAAGCCAATCCGAAACCAATTACGGCAAGGCAATTCTGGGTAGCGAAATGCGGGATCTTATCTATGTAGATACAGGCGTTTTGAAAGATGGGGTTTATAACTTCACGAAAGATACAACTTTCAATATAAATGGAGCAATAGATTCTGAAGAACAAAAGCGGGATCTTGTATATGGTGATAACTGGGTATTCAAAAATTTATATACTGCGATATCCGGCGCAAGACCGCAGGTGGACGGCGATGGTAATAAAGTAAAAGACGAAAATGTGCAGTTTAACCGTGTCAAGATGGACATGAACGGTAAAAAACTGAACATGAATATTCATTATAATGCAGGAATAGGAGCTGCTATTTCTGCGATTGGGACACCTTCTGGTACATCGGAATTGGCAGGGCGAGTGGAAATAGATAATGCAGGCCCGATAGATATTGACATAAAAACGGGAAATTATTCTATTGCAGTGTATGCCGATCGCGGTGGGAAAGTACTGATCCATAATGGCGGTGAAAATGCCGAACAGAAGATATTAAAAGCTCGCGCCACTACAACCGCAAAAAAAATCGGTGCTGTCATTAAAACTATGAATGGTAATTCACAATCGGTGACCAAAAATAAAACTGAATCAGAAGTCACAATTGATGGGTTAGTAGATATACTTGCAGATGGGCAGCCGGATAAGGATGGATACACTGCTAATGAAGGCCTGAGTGCTGTTGCATCTACAATTAATGTGGGTGGCGGTGCTATTAAAGCGGTTAATGGTGCCTGGGCAGCGGTACGTGCATATGGCGAATTTGTTACGAACAACTATGGTATTGTTAATATAAATGCCAAAAATGTCATGTATGGACCGGATAAAGAGGGGTCCGATGTTTATAATGTAAGAGCTTTTGATTCAGGAACATACAGAGTTCAAATTGATGGAGACTTTGTGACCAAAGGAGGTATGGGGTCAAAAGGACAGATTAATGTTGGGCTTAATGGAAAGAATTCCTATTGGGAGGGTAATTATGCAGACGCACAGGGATATGGTGTTACTCCGGGACAATTAGGGGCCGTTAACTTAAAAATAAAAAATGGTGCGCATTGGAGAGGATTTGCAAATGGTTCTATGAATGTAGAAATGGAAGGAGAAAATACTTCCTGGACAGGCTTTAACATTAATGATCAGATGCAGTTATTTTTAAAAAATGGCGCGACTTGGTATAATGCGATTACCAAAGAACAGAAAGATAGAAATGACACGCCTTCTGCTGCTAAAGTACATTATCTCGTTTCTGATAATGGTGTCATTAATATGGTGGGATCAAATGCTTTTATAGGTGTAGTTAAGGCACCTCCAAACACTCCTTTGTTTAATCCCTATATAAAAGAAACGCCAAATGCAGAAACTGGTAATTTGGTAATAGAAAATTACAATGGTAATGCTACAGTTATCTACAAACATGACACTACAATGCCTGCCGATCCGAACGAAGGACTATCTGTTGTGGGTGGCACGGTGGCGATTAACAAGGCGGCCGAGAACTCAGGGATCACGCTCCGCACGGATAATGCTGGCTTAAACACCACATCCACTAAGGCCGCAGATAAGAACCTGGTAAGCGGTACGTTGAACAAACTGGCCAATAAGCTGTACTACACCGCCTATAAAGATGGTGAAAAGAACCTGAAGGGCAAAGTGGAGATCGCGGAAGGGTTAACGGCGCAATCCGCCAGCCAACGGCTAGAGAACATCACCTATAAGGATGCGGACGGGCAGGGTCAGTACCTGTATACCCCGGCGGTGGATATTCCGGATGAACAGGTGACCACCCCGATGCTGGAAGGGATCGATGGGACGGTGCCTTCAGAAGAAGCCTACACCATGGCAGGCATCTATAAAGCGCAAGAGGATATCTATCGCTTTACCAAAGATCCGGCGGAAGTGAAAGCGGATACAACGGTGTCCGCCGGCATCAAAGATATCGTGATCAACGCGAAAGGGAAACTGCTTCTTACGGCCAAAGACGCCGGTATCACGGCGAACGGGCATAACGTGACGGTGACGGCGCAAGAACTGGAAGCTAACGCGTCAGCAGGAACAGCAATCAGCGCCAATAAAGGTACAATCGCTGTGAACGGCCGTACGAAACTGTCCGGCAAGACGGGGATTCAAGCGTCTGACAATGGTGTGGTCGCCTTAAACGGGCCTTCGACGATCACCGCGACGGATGCCGTAGACAGCCGAAACGGCGGTAAGGTGACGCTCAATGGGGGGACGGTTTCGGGCAACCTTAGCGCCAACCGGGGTACGATCACCCTGACCGGTGGCAAGGCAGACAGTGACCTTGTCGCATCTGACGGAGCCGGCAGCACCATAGCCCTGCGCGGCGGCACATACAATATCAAGAAGCTGCAAGCGGATCATGGCGGGACGCTGACCCTTACGAGCGCGTCCGGCAAGCAGGCAGCGCTGCAGGGGATCGAAGCAGGGAAGGCATCTTCCGTGGGAGTTACTCTGACAGGAGAAAAAGCGACCTTGACAGGCGATATTACGGGGCAAGGCGCGGTTGACCTGCGATTGGAAGACAAAGCCTCCTGGGCAGGAAAGAGCGGCAACGAAAATACGGCGGTCGTGCTGGGAGGAATCTGGCACAATACCGGCGCAAGCAAGGTAAGACTGCTTTCGGGCAACGGAGTCGTGGATATGACGAAATCCGGGGCAGGCAAGACCGAAGTGAAAGAATATGAAGGCGACCTGACCCTGATTTATGCCCATGACAGCGCCAGCCCGACCACGATGCAAGGCAATGATTTCTATATTGCTAAAGCGAAAGCCGGTTCCCAAGTAAGGCTGTTGACCGACAACACCGGTCTGAACATGGCTTCGGAAAAAGCGGCGGACAAGAA
>JAQYET010000140.1 GCA_028723525.1 Prevotellaceae bacterium | reverse complement strand
ATATTACCTATGCAATATATTTTTTTAGGAGGATTTTGAATTATTCTAAGTGCTTCTGGGAATAATTCATCTTTTTGGTTTATTTCAATTATATTCACTCAATTTACTCCTATATTGTAAAGCTTCTGCAACGTGTTCTTGCTTAATTTCAACGCTACCTACCATATCCGCAATTGTTCTTGCAATTTTCAGTGTTTTGCTATATGTCCTTGGTGTTATTATATTTTTTTCAAATGCCTCCTTTAACATACTCTCTCCTCCACTATCTACATTACAAAATTTATCCATTAGTTTATCATCAAGATCAGCATTTACCTTCACATCATAAAACTTATATCTTTCTTTCTGTATTTCCCGTGCCTTTAAAATTTCTTCTCTCATTTCTGCTGAACTCTTACCCTTGCTAGATTTAAATTCTTCGTATTTTAGTGTGTTCAATTTAATATGTAAGTCGATTCTTTCCATAATCGGTCCTGAAATTTTCTTCATATAATTTGTAACTTCTCTAGGCGTGCATGTGCAAGGGTGATATGGGTCTGAATAATATCCGCAGGGACAGAGGTTGCTGCCTGCTATGAATAAGAAATCCGCAGGAAATGTGACTGTGTTTCCATTTCTAACAATGTTAACTTTTTTCTCTTCAAGCGGAACACGCAAGGCTTCAATTGCATCCCGCTTAAGTTCCGCGAATTCATCTATAAATAAAACCCCCTTATTTGCCAGTGATACCTCACCAGGTTTTGGATAACTTCCTCCACCTATAAGGCCTGCTCTCGAGATTGAATAATGAGGATTACGAAATGGTCTTTTGGATATATAAGGCTGGCTTTCACTAAGTTTGCCTAGAATGGAATAGATATTCGTAGATTCAAGAATGTCTTGATATTCCATAGGGGGCAAGATTGATGGTATACGTTTAGATAACATTGTTTTTCCTGAAGATGGACTTCCCACCATTAAAAGTCCATGTGAACCAGCTGCCGCTATACTGATGGCTCTCTTTGCAGCTTCTTGTCCCCTAACCTGATCGTAATCAAGGTCAAAATCGATTTTTCTATCAAAGTTGTGTTCATTATTGATCGGTTCTATTTTCTGCTTTTGTTCAAGATGATTGACTACTTCTCTAAGATTCCTTGGAGAAAAGACCTGAATACCCTTAATCAGCGAAGCTTCCATTCTATTGCCCCATGGCACAAATACTTTTTTAACGCCTTTTTCATATAGACTCATAACCATAGGTAGCACTCCAGTTACTGGCTTAATCTCTCCACTCAAAGAAAGCTCTCCTATGAAAGCATACTCATCAATCAAATTCTGATATCCACCTATTTGTTGACTTGAGCGCAAAAGAGAAATCGCCAACGGCAAATCAAAATGCGTACCGTTTTTCCTAATATCAGCAGGTGATAAATTCATAGTAATTCTTCTATTAGAATATCTAAAACCTGAGTTAATTATCGCACCTCTCACCCTCTCTTTAGCTTCTTTAACAGTTGCATCCACTAGGCCAACTATGGTAAAAGAAGGTATGCCATTTGAAATGACAACCTCCACTTCTACACAAACACCTCTTATACCAATTATGGTCGCTGTCTTTATTTTGTCAATCATATCAGTTCTCATTCTCTGTTCACAATCATTTCATTTGCTAACAACTATAAATTTAATATTAAATTTATATGCAATTTAACTTTTATATTGTCTATAAGTAATTTGTCATATGGTTAATCAGAATCTCGAAAATTTCAATCTCATATTCTTCCGAATCTAAGCCTCTCTCTTTTAAAAATTTAACAAAGCACTTACTCATCCTTCTTATTTTATTTTTATCTACGCTCTCAGAAGGATAGCCAAAATCTAAGCTTGTACGAGTTTTAACCTCAATTAAACGCCATGTCCCATTCTTTACAGCTATAATATCTATCTCTTCACCAGATTTAATACTATAGTTACGTGCAACGATACAGTAACCTGATTTTTCTAAAAAGTCCGCTGCAAAAGACTCTCCTAGATCTCCTATATCCTTGGTCTTGATATTATGCCCCCCGAATAATATATATAAGTATTTCTAAAAGATAAAACTATTTTCCATAAACTGTAAGTTTATTTTACATATATTCCCATATAATGTCAACTGATTTTAAATTATATTTTGATAAATACGCTTTTTTATTTATTTTTGCTTGCATACGCTTGCGTTTGAACTTTATTTTTGTATAATATAAGCAAGAAAGGAGCGTGACACCTATGGCAAATACAAATGCTGTCTATGCAAGAATCGATAAAAACTTAAAAGAAAATGCTGAAAGTATCTTAAATCAGCTTGGAATTTCTCCTTCTAGTGCAATACAGATGCTCTACAGTCAGATCGTTCTTCAAAAAGGTATGCCTTTTGAACTTCGCCTTCCAGCTAAAAAACCTTTATCTACAGGTAGTATGTCCAAAGAGGAGCTAAACTTGGAACTTCAAAAAGGCATTGATTCTTTAAATGCCGGAAAATCCTATAGTGTAGATGAAGTCGATGACTACTTTTCAAAGGAATATGACATATGAGCAAAACCTATAAAGTGATTTACTCGCCTCAGGCTCTACAAGATTTAACCGAAATATATGAATACATTCGGTTCACTTTACAGGCGCGTATTGCAGCTGACAACCAATCATCCCGCATCAGAAAGATAATTCGCTCCCTTGCTACATTACCGGAAAGACACACTCTTGTTGAATGGGAGCCTTTGGTTTCAATGAAAATATATAAGGTTCCAGTTGATAATTACATGGTTTTTTATCGTATTGATGATGAGCTAACTACTGTTTCCATCGTACGTATTTTTTATTCAGGAAGAAATATTGAAGAGCTCATAAAAAATGTAAATGATTAGTTGTATGAGGACAGATTTCTGCTTTTTTACATTAATAACCACCTTTAAGATGGTAATTGAGAGTGTGATAAAAAGTCTGTAAATTAAAATGTAGCCTTCTATGGTAGAATATAAATATCATGTGATATTTTCACTCAATTTTTTCGATGAGTTCTTAACTGAAATCCATTCGCGCCCCCTTTTCGATCATCAACATATATCGACTAGTTTATTATTATATCTATTATTGCTCAGTACATATCAATGCCAGATTATTTCTCTTAATAATTAACTTCTTTTCTGAAATGCTATCGTTAAATTATGCACCCTCTTAAAAATATCCAGCAGTTTAATTAATATGTAATTATTATATTTCACAAATTTTAGTCATTTTAAGCCCATTAAATTCCATCAAAGTCTTTGAAATACAAACAGTGCACATATGAACCCTAAAATATCATTGTATCAATTTGACAGTTGAGAGGTTCGTTCGGACTATGAAATGGATACAATTACACGATAGCAAGAAAAATGCACCCTTAAAAAAAAGGTGGAATTACTCCACCTACAACAAATCCTTTTTCACTTCTTCTTTTTTACAGCTAGGTAAATTAACCTTATTATTGGAATACATACCATACAAAAACACACAAAGGATGGAATTTTAGGCATATTAATCACCTCCGCTAAAACAACTTAAATTTAGCAATTATAAATAAAACAATTGCAACAATAAAAAGAATACATGCTCTTTTTACTGAAAACCCATAAATTTTTTCAGGATTTCTTTTATCATATTTTATTTGCTTTATGTCTCCGACTTTTGTACTCATAGAAACTTGTATTCTGTTGCTAGATGTATACTGTTTACCATCAACAGAGTAAATGAAATTCGCCCATTTAGAATTTCCTTTTTTCACAGCCTCAGGATTTGGTTGCCATATGGATATTACCTCTGCTTTTACATACTCTGCATGATTTTTAAATATGAAGTTCCTACTTAAGTCCACTAAACCTAATACTAAAAATATAATAACAGCTATATAAAGAAATTGCTTCTCCATAAAAGTCCCCCAAAATACAAATCAAATAATTTATAACTAATATTCTTTTTTCTCCATAATCATAATTGATGATTTTACAGCAACCCCTATGATTAATATGCTTACAGCTAAAATTCCTAAGCAAATCATGGGCATAGAATACATACTAAAATTTTTCATTAATTTTGCAAGAAAATCTGACTTTGTTTTTAACAATGTAGATAAACCAAATATTAAAAAGTAAGTGATTACCATGATAAGTCTACCCTTTTCAGCACCATATTTAAGAATAAATGGCAATTGAATAGCAGATATAAGTATACTAGCAGCTAATGTAATTAAAGTCATGAATGCTATATTATCCAATGACATTTGATTTTTTATCATCAAGAGCACAAAAATACAGATCGAACCAATCAAACCAAATGCAAATGCAAAGAAAAGTTTACTCAATACATAGCTACTCTTTTTTATTGGCATCGAAAATACAAACTGCTCGAAATTTGATTTTGTATCATAACCAAAGGCGATTGCATTAAGTATTAGCGGAATCATTGCACATATTAACGGAACCATAAATAATGCATTTTCATAAATTCCATATAAAGCAATTGCAATACTAATAGTAACCGTTAATAATAATGTCTTTTTTAAAGTGACTATATCTTTCAAAATTAATGCTATCATTATTATCTCACTCCTTTCACAAAGTAAATCATAATATCCTCAATTGACGGTTTTTGTAACGTGATACCATCAGGTACAAGACTCTTTTTAACAAGTAACTCTTGCCCAAAAGAATGTACTCTTCTTCCTACAATAGCTCCTTCATCAATGTTATTTGCTTCTTCGGGGGATAAAGTACATATACCATAGTTTTCCTTTAACTCATCTTTTGTTTCCATAAATAAGATTTTGCCATCATGAATAAAAGCAATGTAATCTGCAACCTTCTCCAGATCAGATAAAATATGTGAAGAAATAAGAATTGTATGATTTTCATCTTGCATAAAATCTAGTAACAAATCCAACATATCCTCTCTTATGATCGGATCAAGTCCACTTGTTGCTTCATCTAAAATCAAAAGTTCTGCATTATGAGATAAAGCAACAGCCATTGAAAGTTTCATTTTCATACCACGAGAATAGTTTTTAATCATCTTTTTCTGTGGTAAATCGAATTTTCCAATGAATCCATAGAACTTGTTTTTATCCCACTTTGAATAAACTCTAGAACAAAATTTTTCAGCATCGATTAATGTCATTTCTTCCGGCAATAAGCAATCATCAAATACTACTCCGAGTTTATCTTTCAGTTCAACACTATTAGGATTTCCATTCTCTAAAAGTCTTATCTCGCCAGAGTCTTTTCTCAAAAGACCAAGTAGCAATTTAATAGTCGTACTTTTACCAGCTCCATTCTGCCCGATATATCCAACTATTGTTCCTTTTGGAACAGTGAGATTTACCGGTCCTAATTTAAAACTGTCGAATGTTTTTACTAAGTCTTTAATTTCAATAGCATACTTATTCATATTCACCCTCCACATAACTTTTTAACATTGCTACTAGTTCATCAATGGATATATCCGCAATTTCTGAAAGCTCAAGCAATTCTTGAAGCTTTGATTCAATTCGCTTTAAGTATTCTTCTCGGATTAGTTCTTTATTCTGTGCTGCAACAAAATTACCTTTCCCTTGCACTGAATTTATGAAGCCGTCCAATTCTAATTCATCAAACGCTCTTTTAGCAGTTAGCATACTTATCCTTAGTTCTTTCGCCAGGAATCTTATCGAAGGTAGCTGTTCTCCGAATTTCAAATTCCCAGAAATAATTTGTGCTTTAATTTGATTTTTTATTTGCAAATATATTGGATCATCACTAGAATTATTTATCTGTATATTCATTTTTCGCCACCTACTGTTCTTTATGTTTTAACTGTTATCATTATATCATAACAGTTAAAACATTACAATAGTCATCCATAAAAATAAAACTGGGTAAAATAATTATCCCAGTTTCTTCTATATTATATATCTATTTCTGTTCCATTCTTAAACACTGCGATATACTCCCCCTCATCTTTTATTAAAATATAGTCCAGTAATCCTGAACATAAGTCCTCATCAAAAAATAGGACAGCTATTACACTGCCCTAAATCCTATTAGATATGAAATGCCAAATTACATACTCTAAATGCTCAATAATATTTCGTTTTCAATACTATATTACTTAATTTCGCCAGTTTTGAATATTATTTTGCTCTCTCCCGACATTTCATCCAGTTTTCCACCTACAAATACCTCATTTGAAGATGCAGCCTTTATGCCTTCAAGATTATTAATAATATTTGTTATTTCATTTCCTTTTAGTCCATTAACAAATTTTTCAATTCCTTCGTTGTTGAATCTGTGCAAACCTGAATCAAGTGAATCTATACCGTTT
>JAQYET010000139.1 GCA_028723525.1 Prevotellaceae bacterium | reverse complement strand
CCTCATGCATTGTCTGCAAGCATCTACAGTTCCATTACAGATCTTACAAAGATGATTTTTGTCACACAGAATCACCCTAGCACAGTTATTATCCGGATATTTTTTATTGAAAGCACTCCTAAAAGAGGTTTGGGTTCTATTAGCCTTAATCTCTTTCGTAATAGTAGAAGGACTACGCATAAGCTCCTTAGCGATATGGTAGATGGAATCGCCTTTTCTCAACATTTGTTCAATAGATGATCTTTCTTGTTTCGTTATTCTTTTATAAGACATGTTTTCACCTTATCCTTTCTCATGTCCTACAAAACAAAAAGAGGATACAAAATTTGAAGAACTCAATGCAACACTCTATTTTACGAAGTTATTGCACCTACCCTATGTGCAATGACCTTTTCAATTCAAGCAGATTACTCCTTTCACAGGATATGGTTGACGCTTGTTTTTTATATGTACAATTAACACAAATAAATGAGATTGAGGAGCTTGAGATTTATCGAATAGTATGACTTAGTATTTCATGGTCCAGGAATCACACAAGAAGGAGGTAACCAGATGAAAAGAGTATTAAATACATTAGTATTGATAGTAGCTAATGAAGGAGATAATAGAATTTTATCCAAGAACTATACTTTTTATGGTTCCCTCTGTCCTGTGGCTATTAAGACGCAGTTTGAAGCGGACTTTATCTGGCAACCGCATACAGGTGATCCCAATAGACCTTGGCCAAAGTTATTCCGCGTTATAGAAACACAACCTGAATGAGAATTAGTTTTTACTCGCATTGATTTTGTTTTTTATGTACCAGGGTAGAAAAGTCATTCTCTTATCCTTGATCGTTGCTATTTTAGCTATGTTCCACATAGTCTATTGGACATACTCCGGTGTCGTGTACGGTGGTTCTCCAGACTGGGTTAGCCTTAGTGCCTACCCAAAGAGTTCTTCAAATAATATCAATATGAGTAATAGAAGAAACCTGCCTCGACCGAGAAATCGTGCCTTAGAAGAGCTGAATGATGTCGCCCAAGAAAATAATTATAGAATACTCGTAAGAATAAATAGTTACGATATTTATCTAAATAGCTATAGCTTGGCTTATCTGGGCGACATCAGAAATTATCTTGATGGGGACGCTATTCCTCATGATAAACTGGACGGTGTTTATGCTAAGAAGAATTCTGTATTCTTAGAAAATCAAGTTCTTGTCGACAAATTAGATCAAATGTTTGGCCTGACTCAAGTTGAAAATATACCTATAAGCGGTGTTAACAACAGTTACTCCCTTCTGTTGCCTCTTGCGGCTATAGACACTTCCACTATGAATTCCGGTCCTATAGAATTCTTGATACAGGTTGAAGCATACGACCATCTTAGGTCGACGATAGAGACGTTATTTAGTGATGTTTATGTAAATAGCTCGGGGCGTAATATGTCTGCTTTCCTCACTAAACTAGGGGACCCAGGCCAAAGAACCTTTCCTGCGCAAGTTATCATTCTTTTACTAGTGTCTTCTTATACACTTTATCTTTTTGGATCTTATAAATTGGATATCCATAGGCGAAAGATTCGGTTTTTTGGGGGACAAACGCCTTTGGCCTATTTATTGGAGAATATCCGAAACAGTCTTGTCTTATCTCTTATCGGTTTTCTGCTATCTGTAATGCTGGTTTATGTTTTTATTCCCCCATTATTTGAATTACTATCCTGGCAATACCTTAGTGTTTTAAGTGCCCTATGGATTATCCTAATGGTTCTTTTGCATATACTAGCTTGTTTCCGTTACAGAAACTATCAACGTCGGTAAGGAGACCTATGTATTTTATTAAGACGCTTTTTAAAGATATATTTAATGATTTATTCTTTATATTATTATTTTGCATTCTTGAGCTAGTTGCCTGGTTGATGTTTATGGGTTTATCCCGTGAATTTATTTCGGATCAAGCGTATTACAGTATGCATTCTACTATGCTTTCCATGGGTTTAAACAGACTGAATATGGAAGTATTGCCTATAAAAGAAAAGCCCGATACAGCTGAAGACATCACGAATTCTTCTGACACTCTAAAAATAGACAGGGACCTCGCTCTTTCTTTTATAAA
>JAQYET010000138.1 GCA_028723525.1 Prevotellaceae bacterium | reverse complement strand
CAGGGACTCGAACCCTGCTGCAACCATTCCGCCTAACTAAAACCCTAAGCCTATATATCTCTTAATGTCTGTTTCTGTATTGCAGAACACTTCCGCAGGCTCGACAGGCACATAATCGTCTCTATCTTCATTCATTACGAGTACTTCATAGTCTTTCATTTTGGTTATTTCGTTTTGTAAACGTGCTATTTCTCGTTCTGAAATGTCTGTCTCTTCATCTTCAAGATAATAGCGTCGAAATTCCTCCTCTTGCCCTTTATGCCAAACTTCATCGCCGTCTTGTGCTATTCTCGGATAAGGCTTTTCGCGTTCTCCGTCAATAAGAATAATTCCGTTGTAATCTGACACCTCATATCCTTTAAGATTATACTTATTTTTAGCGTATGCGAACTGTTCGATATTGTCGAACCCGATAATTATCGGGTTGCCGTCTGCAATAACTACTTTTATGTTACCGCTGCTTGTATAAGCAAATCTTTTTTCTACTTCTTGAGCGATTGCCTCAAGTTCTTCAATTTGTGTTTTCATCTTCTCTTCTTTTTTTGATTACTAACTATTCAACTATTTTACTTTTGCTTGCCCTTTATCATCAAAGTAAATCATGTTTTTATCGTCGTGGCATACGTGCCACTCATCGAAAATCGGTATCCAATTGTTTGCGTCAATAATTTCGTCAAATTCCAATTTCCACTCGTCCGCCTCATTTATCAAATCTGCAAATTGCTCTAAACTCATTGTCTTGCTTTTCATTGCTCTTTATGTTTTGGGTTACTTACTTTCTTACTACTATCTTACCTGTCTTATCAACTTTGCAATACTCGCCGTTTGTTCTTTAAACAAATTCCAAACCGTATTAGTCAAAATAATCCACATAAATTAACCACTCGTCAGATATTATTTTTCCGTCTTCGCCGATAAAGTTCATTAAATCATCAAATCTCTGTACCCTCGCAAATCCGTTGTGGAAAAAGTCCAACCATTTGAACCACTCTTCCGACAATATATTGCCTTGTTTGTCAATGTAGTTATATTGATGATTTTCTCTTCCTACCAATGCAAAGTCATCATTGTCATCGTAAAAATCGCCTATCCAATCAAACCATGTATCCGAGAGCAATTTGCCGTTTGCAATGTAGTTACATTTTCCGTCAACTAATCTTTGCACCTTTGTCAATTCTTCTTTTTTTGTTGTTTCCATTTCTTATTTCTTTTTTATAGGGGACGTTGCCACCCCCTTGTTATTATTATTCTATTTCTTGCGTTTTCACGTAAAAATATTCATACTCATACTTTGGGGGGAGAGTGCTATAATCTGCAAGACGTCTTTTGATTATCATATTCGGCAATATCATACAGCGTTCAATATTCTCTTTGCTGTTGTCTTTTTGCCCAATTATTGACACAATATCCGAATACATACCGCCTTTTGTTAAAGTACAATGCACTCCATCGGTTGAGCCATAAATTCCGTACTCTCTTTCGTTGATTGGTTTTCCGTTGCAATTTAAATCGCACTGAATTAAAACATATACTTTCATTTCTCTTTTTGTTTTTAATGTTATTGTTATTTTGTTGTTGTTGTTTACTTGCTTACTCACTCACGATTTTGCCGTTTTTGTCAATTTTGCATAATCCGCCGTTTTTGTAGAGTCCGCCGTTAGTTCTTTGCACTCTTGCAAATCCGTCTTTGTTGAAATAATCTACATATATGAACCACTCTTTTGAGAGCAATTTGCCTTGCTTGTCAATGTAATTATTCAAATAATCTTCTCTTCGCACAACAGCAAAGCCGTCTCTAAAAATATCTACCCATCTGAACCACTCATCAGACAATAACTTGCCTTGCTTATCAACGAAATTGTATGACATATCTCCTCTTCCTATCCTTGCAAATCCGTCAGAATAATAGAGAAAATCAAGGACGTTTTCGCCTTTCCACCACTCTGTTTTGATAGCCTCTTTAATGTCTATTTCTTCAAGAATTGTGATTTCAGTTGCTGCTAATTCAGTATCAGAACTACATTTTGTTATTTCACCAGATAACTTTACCTTAAAAAAGCGTGAAGACGAAATTAGTGGATAATCGATTACTTTTATTGGATTGAGACAGGCTTGAAATCCACAATTATAGAGTTCTGCTTTATCTGTTTTATAAGTTTTTCCGATTTCGTATTGGAAATCCCAACATTGATAGTCTAAGCTACGCATATGTCTATTCATGCGTTTGTATGCGATTACCTCTTTTCCTTTAATTGTTGCGTTCATTGCTTATTTCTTTTTTATAGGGGGGTGAAAAACACCCCCTTGATTATTACTTTCTTGCTTATTACTTATTTTCCAATAATCCACACTCCGACAATTTTTTCAATACTTCATCGGTCGTTAGTCTGAAATCAACAGAAGTGTAGGCTTTGCCGTTTTCGTCAAACTCCCACTTTATATAAACAAGTCC
>JAQYET010000137.1 GCA_028723525.1 Prevotellaceae bacterium | reverse complement strand
AACGACAAGTTCTTTGCTATTGATGTCCTGAGTTTCGCCACCTTCATAAGTCACGATGATATACGGAATACGGTCTTCGTCTTCCTCAAAGGTCGATCTGCCAGTATTATATATTCGCCCCTCGAATATCTCAGAGATCTTTGTTGATGAGCTCAGTGCCTTGTGGAAATATATATCAATATTGAGCATATCTAAAGTTAGAATTTTTGTTTTTAGCATTCAATCCACCGGGCCGAAGCCCGATGGTTGAATCTATCAAAATGGAGAAAGAGCTTACACTGAAGCCTTAGATGCAACGACGAAAGCGTCTGGGTAGAGATCAGTCATAGACCAATCGGCGTTGCTAGTGATGATTACGCCATCAATGTCAGCAGCATCAGAAGAAACGGCGTCGATAGAGAGACGAAGGTTTCCATGCTGGAGACATGGCAGATAGTTGAAGAGACCAAAGCCGATGTTGTGACCGTTTGCAGCACCCTTGAAAGTTGAACGGTTGATGCTATTAGAAACGAATACCGGGAAGCCACCGAGACGCCCGTAATCGTCGATAACCATCAAGCCGCTGCCAGCATCCTTTGGCTTAGCCTTCAGAGCGTAGTAGTCTGCTGGGCCCATTACGAAGACACCATAGCTTGCCTCGTAGTTCTTATCAGCAACAAGGCCTACAATCTCCATCGCCTTTGCAAATGTGAAGTCTGTGTAAGTGGTCTTCTGAGCATTAGCGTGAGCGAAGCCACCGTAGAAGTTGGCACCATACTTAACCGTTGCAGTTGCAGCAAAGTTGATAGCATCTGCATAAGCCTTGTCGATCTTTGAAAGAGCGAGAGCAACAAGGTTGATGCTATTGTTCTCGATTGCCTGGTTGGAGATGATGATCTTTGCGGTGAGACGGTTCTGAACCGCAGAGATCTTGCTGATGTCGAGCTTCTGAGCATCGCCAATAGAAGCAAGCTCGTTAGCAACCTTAACCTCAACGCCTCCTGCATAGCCCCAGTCGCTGATGCCTACAGCACCCTTCTGAACAGGGCAGCCAGCAGCTGTATAAATAACTTTGTCGTCGAAGTCCTTGTCGAGAACGTCAACAGTTGTGTGGTTGATCGTAGCGATGTCGTTTGTCTTTGTACCAACCACCTCACGCTTCAATTCGAAGGTAGAACCAGCCTTACGGTTCTTGAGGAACTCACGGAAGTTCTTCTCCTGCTCACCAAAGCCGAGAATCTTCACGTTCTCACGAGCAAGTAGTGCTGTCTCAGAGTTGAACTGAGCATTAAGGAGCTCCAGCTCGCGAACGAGAGCCTTCTTGTCAGCATCTTCTGCTTTCGCAATCTTTGAGAGGATTTCCTCTCGCTTCTGATAAAATTCTGCTTTTGTCATGTTTGTAAATAAAATTAGAGTTAATATTTAGTGTCGATTAATAAACCTCTGCACACAATGCGTCCAAAACATCGTCAAAGGTATTCTTTTCGCTTTCCCTTTGGAGTTTCAGCTTCTCAGCTTCTTTCTCGCTCTCTCGCTTCTGGAACATTTCTCGCTCAGAGACTGATGTTGTAGAGTAGGCTGGATCCATTGCGATGGTAAGAGCAGTGACTGCTTTAAAAGAGGTGTGGGTATAAAGAATGTCTTCTCTACCATCAGGGAGAGTTGTAACTTCCTCCGTGTAATCTTTCGGGTAGAACTCAAATGAGCAACCGGTATATGTCTTGTTTCTCACGAGTTCCAGGGCACGGTCGCCAAGATCACACTTTGGCATTTCTGCTTCAAAATACAAGCCGTCTTCTCTGAGATCGAGTTTCAGTGTGCCAACACCTTTATTGTTACGAGCTATACTTGATGAACGCTCATGGAGGAGGTTGAGCTTGATATCTTGCTGAGCGAGGAACTCTTTTGTTATGCAAGATGGAGAAATCTTCTCACGGATTCTCTCGTACTTGCCGTCCCACATAACTGTTTCCTCGTTGAAGACAATTGCTTTGCCAGTAATAACTCGGCTCTCCTCACCTTCTTTTTCTCGCACCTCCAAAGCGTTTGCCTGGAAGCGCATTCTTTCTTTGAAATTTATCTTTGCCATATACAAATGAATAAAATGTGTGAATAGGTTTACTTTTGAACTCTGACAACGAGCATCTGGCACTCGTTTGTCTGTTTATCAGCATAGAAGTTTTCTATCTGATATGTATTCCCATTAAAAAGCAATCGACTGTCTTCTGTAAGAGCCTCGTCGAAATCGCAGCGAACCATGTAATAGTCGTAAACATCAATGCTACCAGCTGTGAGAGCTTTCTTCCCTTTCGTAAAAGAGAAATTTGCCCAAAGGTCTTTTTCCACTACATAGTCACCGCCCTTCCTTCCGAATGCTGTTTCAATAGCAGCGGTCCGATTCAAAATAGAAATACGCTTGTTAAGAAATCCACGATCGTAGCTCATGATTTACAATTTTTCTGGAGGGATATACTTTGTTAACTTCGCTTCCCACATATAAGGCAGTCGGCTGAGATTTCGGTCAGTAATTTCTTCTTGATACTTATAAGACGTGGCGACACGAGAGAGGCAGGCAAGTATGATGTCGTGAGGAACTTCGCCAAACTCATCATACAGACTTTCTAAGGAGCGCTGCATATAATCAAGAGCTTCCTTCTCTGCTGATTCTCCATATAGTTCAAGCACCTCATCTTCAAAATCGTTACCGATACGGAGTCGCTTTTTAATCAAATCGAGAGTTAAGAACCTCATGCTGTACCTCCTTCCCCTTTGTTTGTTGTTGTGTCTTTATTGCCAAGTGGCTGAAGATTTGTTGAGAGATAGTGAGTATCACCACCTTCCACCTCAGGGAGATTGTTGTCGTGTCGCAATTCGTTCACGCACTTCACGCCTGTTTCAAGCAGCACCTTGCCGAGATTTGCTCTACCGAGCGGATCGAGACGAAGAAGGGCTTCCTCGTTGAAGTGGAAACGGTAGAGTCTATAAAGACGTTCCCCGATGAGCTTCACATTGATCTCTCTTTCCAGGTCTTCTGCCATTGGTGAGATGGTATGCTGGAAGAATGCTGTCATTGCTTGCTCAGGTGCTTTATACGTGTTGTTCGTGTAGTCCATAAGCAGTACCGGGGGAACTCCTGTGAAGCGAGAGATGGCAGCAACATCAAACTTCCTACTTTCGAGCAGCTGTTGGGCTTGAGCATCTTGAGAAATGACTTGAGCTGACATCATGCCAGACATGAGCAAAACGTCTTTGCCGTTGTCGAGAGCCTGCTGGAGGTCTTCCTGCTGCTTTGTCTTTTGGTCTTTGTTGAGTAGATTGAGAACCTGCATGCCTCCCGGCTGCTCTTTTTCGGTAAGAATAATTTTATGCTTACCACCTTTAGATGCAATATCCTTTGCCTGACTGTTGTTGGTTGCAGCAGTAGAAAGGTCGCTCTTTGCATACTGGAGAGTGGAAATACCAGTCAAGCCGTAGTCGTTTGAAAAAGTGTTACGCCAATGAATGACATCACCAGAATCAACATTGTAGGCTGTACGTTGCCCCCAAGGAGTGTTATAAGTTAACGTGTAAGAAAAGTTTTGAAGGTTGAGCACAGCCGACGAGCAAAGCCAGATGGCAGAGATCTGAAGGGCACTATCTCTCTCGATGTATGCGACTGCATTCCCTTCATTCATTCGCGCAAGGGTCATCATCATCCAGAGTTTCCCGGCAGTCATCGTGGGATTTGGCTGAACCTGAAGCAAATAGTTCAGGTGATCAAAACCGAAAGCTTCCTCATCGCAGACTTTCCAGTTCTTACCGTGCTTACCATCGTACTTCTGAAACTCCATTCTCAACATCGACATTGTGGTGGAGAGTACTTCGCTGGCTCGATACCATGCCGATACTGAGAGCGCTGCATCTGGCGACCCGATGTTTACCGTTCTTCCACGAAAAGAACCTCCAGTCATTGAAGATTGACTTTCCGAAGCCGAGGCAATAGGTGCTTCTCTCCGCAGCATCTTGTTAAAGAAATTGTTCATGTTATAAATATTTTGAGTTAAGTATTTTCCGAAATCCATTGTGCCAACCGGTCGGCTTGTCGTTTCTTGTGAGCAGCTTTCGTATGAGAGCCACAGTGTATGGCTTTATGGCACGAATGACAGAGAGATTGAAGATTGTTCCATGCAAAGGCAAGTTCTTTACACTCCGCTTCGCTCCTCCCCGACTCTATCTCCTTTATGTGATGCACTTCTCGCATAGGCTCCATAATTCCATGCTTCAAGCACTCCTCACAGAGGGGGTCGGCCGCACGCTTCGTGTCTCTCAGCTTCCTCCATTGCGAGGAGTTCATGATCTGTATGTAGAGCTTTGAGTGTGCCATTATTCCCCCAGTCTATAAATCATATAGATGATTACAAAAGCAATGTTAAAAATTATAAGTGCCGGTATCGCGCGAGTCCAAAAAGAAGATCCTTTAGAAGAAGAAGACTCTTTTACTCCCACTTCCTTCACAGTGTCTGTTTTGCTGATATAAAGCGTATCGTGAACTCTCTTCTCTTTATATTGAATGAGATATTTTAGCTTAGTTATTTTCACGGTGTCGCCCGTAACGACCTCCTGCACAATGACAGAATCTTTAATGTAAACCGAGTCTTTTAAGGTGTGGGTTGAAAAGATTGTGTCATGCAAAACTGTTTCGACAATACCTTTTGAACTTCTGCAAGATGAGAGCATGGCGCTCATCAGCGAGCATATAGCGAAAGCGAGAATGAAATATTTATACTTTTTCATGATTTTATGATTTATCGAAAAACCTATCTGCATCCCATTCACGGCGCTTCACAAGTCCAGGAAGTATTTTCTTCCCGGAGTATATCCATCGCATGAACTGATAGCGTATTCTCACTTCATCAGCATGTTGCTTAATCAACTTCAGGAGCGTAGAACCTTCAAGGGTTTTAGTACCAAGATTGAAACAGAAATCAACAAGAGCATCAAATTGTCCCTGTGATTTTACAACATGTAGATTTTCCACATAGCGTTCAAACTCTTTCAGGTCTTCACGTAGAAGAACCTCTGCCTCTCTTTCTGTGATTCTCATTCCGAGCTTCACACCTTTTGTGTGCCCATAGCCGATTGTCAGCACTCCAGCCGGGCATCTGTAGCTTTGAGAGCGGAATCCCTCAAACTGTTTGATTGCTTCAATGAGTTTATCACTTACTTCCATATTCTTTCAGTTTAGCTTCAAGATCTTTTATACGAGATTCAAACGATGCTTCACGCTCACGCTGCTTGTCTTCCAGTTCTTTCACTCGTTCTTGCAGTCGTTTGATTTCGTCTGCTTGTAAGTCAATAACTGATTTAAGATTGTCAATATGAGCGTTATCTGCTTCAAAATCCGCCTTCTGGCGTATAGCTCTCAGATTTACCCACTGAGTGAGGTTGCCGAGTCCCGACATGGCGGTGAGCACAGCAAGTATAATTTCTAACTTTGTCATTCTAAAATGCGCTTGAAAACAATAAAAAGGTTTTCTTTACGTTATTAGTGTATAAACCATAAATAAAAACAATGATGAAAAAGACCATTTCAATTTTTGCAGTGATGTTAATTATATTCACTGCATGCAGTTCTAACGAAACAGAAAGCTTTAGTGAGAAAAAGAAAATCGTAACCTTTTCGGTTAAAGGAAATTTTGAGGTTGATGAGTTAGCACCATTCACGAGATCTTTGACTTCTGAGGGTAAAGAGATGACAGATATTTGGGTGATTGATACGGATGGTGACGGTTCTATCTTGCAGACCGTTCATCAACAGAAGACAGATAGCAAATTTGGATCCCCTGCACTTGCTCTCAGTTACGGCAGTCATGTTTTATATTTTTGTGCCTCAAGGGGAATGACACCGACACTAAACGGAACAATTCTGAGATGGGAGAAAGTTCTTGACACCTTCTGGGCAAAGAAGGCACTAACAATAGATAATGAGACAGCTGAATCGCAATCTGTAGAACTTGAAAGAATCGTAACGAGGTTAAAGGTTACGGTTCTGGACGGAGTGCCTTCAGGAGCAAAGAGTTTCAACGTAATTATGAGATTGGTTAAGGAGATTGACCTAAGAACAGGACTGGGGACAATGGAGGAAGGTACAGTGCCTTTTGCTATGACAAAAGAAGACGAGGGAAAGACCGGTATTGAATATGGTGTGTTCTCTTTATGCCCGAGTCTTGAAGAATGGAAGGTTGATGTGTCAATGAGATATGATAATAATGAAGCCGAAACGGTTATAGATGTTCCATTCGTGATGAACAGAGAAACGAAGATGAAAGGGAATATGAATAGCATAGATGAAGGCTTTACTATCACTCTCAACACCACATGGGATCAGGCCGTTGAGAAAGATTTTTAAGGAAGGTGCAAATATAAAATTATATATATTGAGAAAATTTCAATGGTAAAGAAACGCAAATGAGAATGTTTTATTAAACAAGAAATGGCAGTGCCTTCTCAGGTGCTGCCATTTTTGTTTAGTTTTTACTAAACCTATCTTTGTATGCCTATGATAGATTACAAGAAAACTTTTATAAAAACATCAATAAAAACGTAATCAAAAAACAAATGATCTGAGAAAGAAATGCTATTTAAGGTTAAGAACCTCTTTCGCGATCTCCTTTGCGTACTTTCTCCAATCCTGAAGAGCAGTGAACTCAGCAGCATGCTCTTCTGTGTCAGAGCCATTCAAAACGATAGCTTCTACCTGAGACTGTGTGTAACGGTCACGAATGACAGCTGTAACGATTGTGCCATAGTCGGGAGAACCAGGGATCTCTATGAGCGAACCTTCATAGTGTTCTGGCATTGATGAGTGCATCTCAGTTTCAACCGTCTCTGGGACAAGCTGAAGACCATAGACGAGATGAGTGTACTTGCCCTGAGGCACGAGAATTGCTGAAGGCTGGTTTGGAGAAGAAACATACTTACCGTAAGTACGATCGTCTTTGAAGAATGAAATTTTTATCATTGTTGAGAATTTTTGAAGTTTATAATTTCTTTTGTGTCAGAAAACACCATTTCGCCTGATGGCAAGAGTTCAACCGGTTTGGAATTGACTTCGAGAATAGAAGTTCTTGCCGTGTCAAATTCGTAAAACCTGTTGCCTGCATCAATGATTACAGTCTTGAACTTCGTAATGTCGAACTCCTTCATAGCGTCAAGAATTTTCTTAATGCGAATCGAATTAGTAATCACTTTGTAGTCGCAACCATTAAGTTCAACGAGCAGAGCTACACGATCTTCACCAAGTTTCGTGGTGACATTGCGAACAACATCTTTAATGATTACTTCACGATTGATTAGGACAGCAACGTTTATCTGAGGAGCACTAATGATACGATTCCCGTTCTTGTCTGTATTTAAAGACTTAATTCTAAGTTTTTCAAAAGGTACACCTTCCATTTTTGTGTATAATTTTTTGCAGTGTTTATTCCCATGAGACAAAAATCCCCAGGCTGAAGCATCTATCTCAAGGAGACGTTTATAATTTGTTATATTCTTTCGGCGTTTCAACCAAGCCGCCTTGTCGCTTTTCCTCCAAAACATGCCCAAGCCTGGATAGGTCACGTAGCCCATGAAATCGAGACCATCTGTGAGATGTCTGAGTTTCGGCTCAT
>JAQYET010000136.1 GCA_028723525.1 Prevotellaceae bacterium | reverse complement strand
TCGTCTTTGCCGGCGCTGTCGGCGTCACTCTTGTGCCGTCCGCTTTTCCAGGCTCGTCCGCTGGCGTTAACGCCTTCACTTCATCCGGCAGCTCTCGCCCTGCGTCTTTACTCTGGTATTCATACGTCACTTTGTACGTTGGAGTCGGTATTTCCTTGTTAATGACTTCGATCATGATGTCGTTTTTTGTCGAAGGAACCTGCTGGCCGCCGCTGAAGACAACGGTACCCGTACTGTCAATGGTAAAAGTATCCGTCTCCTGACCGTTGATCTTATAGCTGACATCATACGGCAAAGTACCGTCAGCATCTTCGGAAAACTCTTCAACCGTATAAGTACCCGCTTCGGTCAAATCGAAGTAGCTTGTCTCACTGGTCTTGATTTTTCCGTTTACCTGACTTGCATCTTTTTTCAGACGGATATTAAATTCGTCCTTTGTTTCGATTTCCTGACCCTCTTGATTAAGGAGTTTTTTGATGACCCCCACCTTAACCGGCTGAACCTGCGGCGACTGTGCCTCATAGTTTTTCGGATCATATGTTTCATTATTATTATTCTTTTTATTGATCGTAATGCTGGTTTGTCCATTGGTGCTGAAAGTATCCTGATTCAGCGCTTCCCATCCATCCTTCATTGTCAGAGTATAGGTGAGTTCTTCGCGATAGACTTTTGGAAAAGCATTCTCGTCTACGACATTTTGAGGTGTGCCGATAGTCCACTTGATTTGGCCTGGTACGCCATTCTCCGGATCAGCATTCACTACTTCGTAATTACCACACGTCACACGGATATCTTCAGGCGCGTTAAAATGAGCGCCGATTTCGTCCGTCAACGAACAGTCAGTAGGAACCTCCGTTTGCAAATCCTTGTAAATGGCTTGAATGGTATCGTCAAGATTGTTAATCGTCGTAGCACGGAAATCACCTGGCGTGGCCATTCTATTAAGATATGTGTCAAGTTGATCGGTCGTAGTCAGACCAATAATGTAAAGACGGTCGAAGTTACCGGATTGCTTCACTTTATTTGCTTCAATGACGGTATTCTCACGAATATCCCAGTAATAATAATTACCGTTCCCGTCAATGCCTTCGACCGCGTAGGGCAAATCAACACCCCAGCCGATGCGGTTGATGATATCGCTGTTGCCGGAATCGGCATAATTGAATGCTCCAGCCGGAACATTACCATTAGATACAAAAGCGTTAAGCGGTGCGTACGCTCCCGCTCCCGAACCCTCCATCGGGCTTGCAGCAGGGCCGACCAAATAGTAACGCCCCCCCACATATTTTGGGTAGGTAGCATCTGTGGTACGTGTTACGCCGTCGGATGCATTCTGTATCCAGTTTCCTGTCGTTGTATCTCCTGTGCTGCTGATGTTTGTTTGCCACGACCACATATTGGCCCAGGCATCGTTTGAGATTTTGTTTCTGTCAACTTTATAACCAACCGTTGGCCGGCCATCAGTAATCAAAACGATGGCGCGCTGTTTCTTATTCTCCGTATCCGCTTGCTTCGCACGACCCATGGCGATGTCGCCCATGCGCAAAGCTTTTTGTGTAAACGTACCGCCGCCGACAGGAACCTGGTCGAGCGACCTTTTAATCGCATTAGCATCATGTGTAAAATCATTATGTTCCGTCAAGGAATTTGAGAATACCTGAGTACCATAGTTGTAGCCATAAGACCAGGACTGCAAGGCCATCAGGTTATCAGGATTTTCTGCTAAAGCGACATCTGCTAATTTGCTGATAGCCTGCTTGGCGACAGTCATACGTTGACGCTCAACAGGAACATTCTGCATTTCAACAGAGCCATCAGCTAATCTTTCGCCATATTTCATACTTCCAGAGCGGTCAAGTGAGATGAGCAGATCTGTCGACTTCGGTTTAGCCTTATACTCAGCGCGAACTGTAATCTTCCACTTGTTCACCTCGCCTTCAACCGGCTCTGCAGTTTTGATAATTCTCCCTTCATCGTTTGCCAGAATCGGATCATCTGTGCCGATAGCTCTGACCGGCATTGCTGGCAACTGACCCAAAAGCATGATCAGAACAGTAAAATAAGCAAATAATCGCGTCTTCCTGATGTTCATACGTCCTCCTCAAGGCGACTCAGATCGTCTTTCTAATTATCCGAAAAAGCTACTGTTCAGCTAATTATCAGATAACTTATTAAAATATTAAAGATATTGTAACATTAAAAAATACTAACAATCGCGCCGTAATTAAAGAAAAACGAACCGTAATAATGCTGTAATAAAAGCTTATGTCGAAAAACTGAAGTTTAGGCGCACAGAGGCAGTCATACAAACTGTAATCATACAGATAGTACATTGCATAATATATACATACTGGCTAGCAGGCTTTCGTGTCAGATTCTTGACGCGTAAAAAAAGATTCTCGGCTTACCCTCGCGGTCCAAAACTCTTTCGGCTTCTGTTTCATAAAGCTCACGGATAAAGGCCGAAGTAAAAAGCTCATCTGGACTGCCGTCCGCCACAATGGAACCTTCTTTTAAGGCGAAGACATGATCACAGAACTGAGCTGCAATATTCAGATCATGGACGGCGGAAACCATCACAAAAACCGCCGATGGTTTCGGCGGTTTTAATGGTCGAGGACTTCATATTGCAGCATCTATTTTGATGGACTTAAAATAATAATAATTATTCCAGACTGATTGTCCCATTCTTATGAATGACGTAAGTAATCGTTGTCAGAGGCATTCCACTGAAATAGACGGTTGAATAGCCGGTACTGCCATTGAACGATGACGAACTGCTAAAATATTGCGCCATCTCACCTGTAAAATAGCCTGACATTCCAGTGATTTGCGCATAATTTTCATGTTCAGAACAAAGACCGCTGATGGTGTCGTAAAAGAGAGCTGCCAAAAGGCCATTACGATCATAAAACTTATGAATAAAAGTTTGACTGATCGGCCTTTCAGGATAGGCGCGCAAGAGACCCAGCTCAAGGTCAGAATTGCACCTGGCCACTGTTGTCACAATAAAAAATCCATTGGCTGCTTTTTCCAGATTATTAAGCTTAATGTCATAACCATTGCGGGAAACAGAAATTGTCTCTGCTGAAACGTCCTGCTGAGCCCAAACTAAAGCAGAATTGACACATACGAACACAAGTAAAAAAACAGCTGCAATCTTAATGACTCGTTTTTGATCCATTGCTGGCCTCCTTTTAATTAATGCGTCAGCTTAATAGCTTCATCAGCTTAATCGCTAATGATATGTTTATATTAACAGCTATTTTTTAAAAATTAATATTTTCTTTTCAATGTCTCCCAGGGGAAGTCCGTGAGTCCGTCTGTGCCGGACAAAGAAGGCATCTGAGGCAAACAGATTTCGTCATTTCAAACAATCCGTCCTCTCAGCAATGATCTTATTCAATCTCTTTTTTAATTCATAAGGGAGCAGCGATTTATCACACATTTCCATCCACTTCGGGCTATGTCGTACGACACTTCGGATGAGTTTTTTCGCTGTTGAAAGAGTTATGTCGCAGTTTTCGGCAAACTTCAGGAAATCGCTTTTGCGGATATTCGCTTTCCTTCCGTTCATTGCAAGTGCAAATTGTTCCTTATCTGCAGGGATAATCGCATTCACCGGAAGTAGATCGTATGCAGGCGAAAGAACATATTCTCCTGAACCTTCGGCTGTTTCAATGAGGGAGAAGTTTTTTAAATGCATATCAGAATTACCCACAATAAAGCAGAAAGCAAGTCTAATAAAAAACTCAGTTATATCTATACCTACCCTCGATGAATACTGCTTAATGATCTTTGCACAACGCTCGTATGAGCCCTTGTACTTGTCCTCGGTAAGTCTTTGATCAAGCTGACAGAAATCTTCCATGGCCAACATTTCGAGTTGTAAGCCTCAACTCGTAACGGCAAAGTGAGCGAAACAGCAGACGCATTTTCTTTTTGTATGTAAGCTGTATCGTATTTGAAAGAGTAGCCAGCATCGGTCTCTTTCAAGACGCTTGGGCAAGCAGGCTATCGTGTCAGGGTTTTGACGCGTAAAAAAAGATTCTCGGCTTCCCCTCGCGATCCGTAACTCTTTCGGCTTCTGTTTCATAGAGCTCACGGATAAAGGACGATGTAAAAAGCTCATCGGGGCTTCCATCGGCGACCATAGAGCCTTCTTTCAGGGCGAAGACATGATCACAGAACTGCGCTGCAATATTCAGATCATGGACGGCGGAAATGACCGTCTTTTTCATTTGATGACAGAGGCTCATGACCTGGAGCTGAAATTTAATGTCCAGGTGATTGGTCGGCTCATCTAAAATCAGGATCGGGGTATCCTGAGCAAGTGCGCGGGCCAGAAGCACGCGCTGCTTTTCACCTCCCGACAGAGTGGAAAACATACGTTCGCGATAGTCGAGAAGATCCACCAGCCTGAGGGCTTTTTCGACCCATTCATAGTCCAGGGCGGAATCACTTTCCAAAGCATTCTTATGGGGATAACGGCCCATCAGCACCATTTTTTCTACGCTGAAGTCAAAGGGCAAGTCACTATTCTGCGCGAGGACAGCAAGCGCTTTTGCCGAGTCGCGAACCGACATGCCCCAAAGCTCACGGCCTCCCAGAAGGATTTGACCGGAATCCGGCTGGAGGACCCTGTAGATACACTTTAAGAGTGTGCTTTTACCTGAGCCATTGGGACCGATCAGGCCGGTAAAGCAGCCCTCCCTGGCCTGAAGACTGACGCTGTTGAGAATCTGCTTATTGCCCAGACGGATCGACAGATTTTTTACTTGAATATCCATTAGTCCACTCCGAAGCTGTAGCTTGACTTGGCCATCAAAATGATGAAAAGCGGCGCACCGATCAGTGAAGTCAGTATGCCGATGGGCAGTTCTGTGCGCGGAATAATCACCCGGCAGAGGACATCGGCCCAGAGAAGGAAGATCGAACCCAGTAAGGATGTCAAGGGCAGCAGGAACTTGTGCTCATTGCCGAATAAGAGGCGCACCATATGCGGGATCACCAGCCCGACAAAGCCCAGAATACCCGCACTGTAAACGGCAAAGCCAACCAGCAGTGACGCCACAAGAAGATACATCGTCCGCCGGTTTTTCAGGGACATGCCGAGGGTCATCGCCGCTTCATCTCCCAGGAGCATCAAATTCAAAGCCCTGTACTGGCTCCAGAAAAAGAGTAAGCCGATTAAGGCCACAGGGAGGATCATAAGATTGTTTTCCCAGGTCGCCGCCGCCAGACTGCCGAGCATCCAGCGCATCACCGATTCAACAGCGCCGCTCGATGTATTGATGACATAAAGCAGAAAGCTGCTCACCGCAGAACAAATAGCAGAAACCGCCGTACCAGCCAGGACCAGCTTAACTGAGTTTGCTTTTCCGCCCAAATTGGCCAGAGCCACCACGGAAAGCGAGATGACAAAAGCTCCGATAAAGGCCATGCTGCCTACGGCGGCACTGCCAAAGACTGTTCCCAGGCCAAAAACAATCGCCAGGATCGCTCCCAGACAGGCGCCGGAAGAAATGCCCAGAACATAAGGATCCGCCATCGGATTGCGCACCACGGCCTGCATGACCGCGCCACTGACCGAAAGACAGGAGCCAACCCCAATGGCCAGCACCAGACGCGGCAGACGAACAAACCAGACAATATCACTCAGAGAACCCTGACCGTATCGCGCTGCATCGCCCAAACCCTTCCCGGCGCCTAAGATGCTTTCCGTCAGGTGATACCAGATCACGCGATAGATTTCTCCTGGCGGAATGGGAGCCGAACCCAGAGTCACAGCAGCCGGCAGAGAAAGCAGGAGCAGCGTCAGCAAAAGGAGCATGACAAAATAAGGGGGCGCGGCTTGCCGCACCCCCGCAGTTAAAGAGTGTTTCAATTTACTTTTTTTCATAAAGTTCCGGGTAAAGATTCTTTGAGAAAGCGAGAATGCCATCCAGGGTGTGCAGACCACTGCAATAAATACCGGTCAGATTTACCGCAAAGACCTGCTTGTTTTTCACCGCCTGCAGGGAAGCAAACTTCGGATTATCTGTGATGATCTTGCTCAGGTCTTCACCTTTGATCTCTTTGCCATCCAGCTCATAGCCGTCATACCAGACCATAAATATAGCATCAGGGTTGGCCAGAATCAGATCTTCCGCGCTGATGTTTGCACGGTAGACCCCCTTGCCAACCACCAGGTTCGCACCGCCATTGATGGCGATGTTGCCACCCAGCGTCTGCTCAGAATAAACGCGGTAGGTTCCGCCTTCATCCTCCAGCACAGCCACGGTCTTGCGCTCTTTATCTTTCAAATACTCGTTGATTTTTTCTTTTTCATCGAGAATTTCATCGACCAGCTTACGTGCCTTTTCCTGCACATCGAAGATCTTACCAATGGTCAGAATATCGACACATTCATGATAAATGGATTGAGGCACTTTGCCGCGGCAGGCACTATTCAAGGACATGTACGTCCCAATGCCGCGCTTATGGTAAAAGTCCACATCGCCGATATACTTCTCGTCAAAAGTGGAATACCAGCCCAGGATAAAATCGGGTTCGAGCTGCAGCACATCTTCACGGGTCGGACGACGATCAAAGTAATTCAGCTTAGCAAAGGCCTTTTCATACTTTTCATCGATCTTATCATCCATCCCGCAGGCTCCGACGATACGATCTTCAAGGCCCAGAGCCAGCATCACTTCAATGTTATTCTGATTCTGCACCCATACCTTTTCCGGTGCCTTTTTAACCTCAAACTCCACCCTTTCCTTCGCAGCATTGAAAGTGTTCAGGGTAAAGGGGTAGCTTGTTTTTTCAGGCTTTGCATCCAGAATCTTCTGGTACTCCTCTTCCAGAGGATACTGTTTTTCCGTGGATTCCGGGGTCGTCGGATGATCCTTAATTTCTTCCTGAGTGAGCGGGACAAACTTGCTTTCCTCGGGCTTGGCCTGAACTAAAACAGGAAGGCCGCTCAAGAAGCTGAAAAGTAAAAGGAAAATCAGAGCTTTGCATACGCGTTTTCGAGTGAACATAAAAAACCTCTCTTTCCTTCCGCCAGAAGTCGAAGTCCAGAGAGCATGAAAAATTTGCTTGAAAATCTGCTTTCTTTGTAACGGGCACAGACAAACTGTCGCAAAGCAGGCAGATTATATTGGCTTTTATCTCAGCACCCGGCAGGTCCCTTTCTGCGGAAGTTTCCTGACCTGTAAGTTAAGCAGGTTTCCTGGCTGAGGCCGTAACGCTCGTCGCTCCTTCTCACCTTGCGGCAATGGAATCTGCGCTTCGCTGGCCATGACAGTGACCGGATCGCCCGGGATTTACACCCGGTTCCCTATTATCCCCGAGATTTCACTTGATAAACTCAAGAATTCACCTCCGAGGGCACTTAACTACAATTAAAGCAGATTCTACCGGGGTAAAGGAGAAACGTCAACGCCGAGAGCCTGTGCAGCACGTGGCTGACTTTTTTCGTGCTGGGTGTGTTTCCTTTTTTCGTGCAACGTTTCAACTAATGGACGGTTTTTCTTTGGTTTTTCTGATTTTGATGCAACATAGCAACTAGTGGATGGGCACAAATGCAAGTCTGCAAGTTATGGATGGGGGCTTCATGCAAATTCGCAAGAAATGGATGGTTTCAACCTTAGTTCGCTTACGCTAACCATCCATTACTTGAAATTTTGTCTAAAATTCTCAAAAACCGAAATGAGAGCAGCTCTCATCACTGACACATGCCCCCTTTCTTGAATGACTTGGCCGAAAATCTAGAGCAACAAGAAATGAGCAGCCTCTCAGTCGATCGACATCACCCTTTAGATGTAAATCTGTACTCAATTTAAAGGGAGAATTTTGTCCGCACCCCCTTTTCTCATTTGTTTTATACCCTATCGTGTGTTTCACTAAGATAATTTAATATATACTCTAAAAGTATATTCATAGATAAATTTTATAATATGGTCACTTACGGGTATAACCGTGCTGTAAAAGGAGACAATGATGAAAATAGGTTTTCGAACTCCAAGCTTATCTCGTTCCATCAAAGCCAGAACAAGTGGAAGAATTAACCGTAATATGAAAAGCGCTGTCAATCCCCTGTACGGAAAGAAAGGCATGGGCCTTTTAACAGATCATGAAAAAGCTGTTTACAACAAGGTTTATAACAAAACAAGCCGCCCTGTATTTGATGAGTGGCGTTTCTTGAAGAGCTCTGCTTCTCCAAAGGAAACGAATCCAGCTCAAAGAAGGCTAGGGACATTTCCTCCTCCTTTTGTTATCTGTCCTCGTTGTGGCTTACGTTATGATCGGCGCATGCCTGCTTGTCCTCGCTGCGGTTTATCTCATCCTTCCGCTCGACAATCCGCGCCTAAAAAAACGATGGCGTCGTGGAAGAAAATCAGTCTATCCCTTGCAGGTTTTTTCCTTCTCACCTCAATCATTGGAGCACTTCTTTCACATCCTGCAAAAGAATCTTTATTAAAAGATTCTCCCAAAACAGAAGAAAGAGTTGTCTCTGAATCAGTCTCAACTGTCGTGAAAACGAGCAAAAAAGCAGAGCAAATGAGTGCGACAAAAGCGGCAAAACAAACAGCAGCCTCAATTGATCAAAGAAAATCAAAAAGCTCTGAATCAGAAAAACATGTGGACATCGTCTCCACAATAAAAACACAAGCCCCGATCTTAGCTCCACCTGCAGAGGAAGTAGCTTCGGTTCAGAGTGAGGAGGCGTATGCACTTGCGATACCAGAAAAACCTGAACAAGAAGCAACAAATTATCAAGCAGCTCCTGTTCAGTCAGATATAGTATTTGCAACAGCTAGCGGGAAAAAATATCATCGTGCGGGGTGTCAACATGTCCGCGGAAAGGACAATCTCCAGTCTATGACGAAAGCGGAGGCAATTGCTTCAAATTTACAAGCTTGCAAAGACTGCAGGCCATAAAACTTGCAAAGCTTGTACGCCTCAAAAAGGGGTGTACGCCCCGGAAGATGAATGTAATAGGAATGTGCTTCAACGAACTTTATCGTTAATGAAAAAGCCGACCTGTCTAAGGCCGGCTTCTCCCGCCACGATGAGGTAGCGGATCCTTTGGTTGCGGAGGCAGGATTCGAACCTGCGACCTTCGGGTTATGAGCCCGACAAGCTACCAGCTGCTCCACTCCGCGATATTTGATTTGACATTCGCCCCGCCTGGCGGATTCTTGCCATGGCTTACGGTTCTATCTTCGAGTCCATCATAGGATAAAACTGGTGCTCGTGGCCGGACTCGAACCGGCACGAATTTTACTTCGACGGATTTTAAGTCCGTTGCGTCTGCCGATTCCGCCACACGAGCAAGAGGGCTTTCTCGAATGCTGAATGATTGTATCACAGGATAGGTGGGGTAGTCAAATTTGACTTAATATTGGCCTTTGCTCTATAAGCCCAGTTAAAGTTGTCCGCTTCTCCCCGCCACGTTTGTCCTCTTTGCCTGGCCTGCTTCTTCACTTAGCCTAACGGAAAATGAGCCTGGCAGAAAAGCCGCCTTTTCATATTATATTTAACTGTTATGAAATGACCTCAGTCAAGTCCTAAGATCAACATATCCCGAAGACCTAGTGAAGAAGCTTTGCTCAACAGTTCCCGGCATTTGGCCACTCTGTTATACGTGGATTGGTTACCAACAGGCTAATGGTTCGC
>JAQYET010000135.1 GCA_028723525.1 Prevotellaceae bacterium | reverse complement strand
AAGACCTGGCCGTCAGTGAGAGGCAATATCAGATTTCCACCGACTTGTCTAAGCTCCCAGATATAGATGCAAAAGAAATCGTCATTGTCAGAGATACAGCAAAAGGTTCAGCCGATGTCATTCTTCCTGAAGGAGCTTCTCTTGAAGACAACGTAGAGATCTCGGGCATTCGCAAAGATCGTATCAAAATAGCATTAGGACACGAGGGCATCACCGATGTCAAGTTCTATAATGCCGGTGGTGCTTTAGGACTCAAAGAGCCTGACGACTACTATAAGGATAAGACCGTCTCCGTAGATCGGTTGAAACAATATGAGTTCAGTCAGCATAGAGATATTGATGTAAAACCGCAGATTGCAGCAGCAGCCTTACCAAAGATTGAAATATTTACGCCAATGCGTGACGAAAAAGGACAATGGGCATTTTTCTTCAAGGCAGAGAAAGAACCCTCGTTCGCCATTTATCCCAATGACTCTCATAAGAAGTTATACTTCGATGTCAGAGGAACGGATAGACAGCAGGAAATTCATCAAGCCCTTGCACAGAAATACTACGCTGTTGCCAAGGCACATCCAGAAATTAAGGTAGATCTTATCATGCCGAAAGTTCCCAATGTAGACATCAGCAAAATAGAGCGTCCTACCATCACTAACGACAGGGAAAATCCCGACAAAAAATATGTTATGGCCACTGTAGACGGAAAATTCATGAAAAAGGTAATTTCTAAACAGCGATGGGACAGGATGTGGCTGGCGGATGATATGTCCGCCTACAAGAAAGCTATTGCAGCAGTTGCTTTCGCCCCTTTTCTGAAAGAAAATGTGCAGACCGAAAAAACTGCAGAGAAAGGAAAGCAGTCTGTTGAGAATGGCCAACAGGAATCCGATATGAAAGAAAATAAAGTTGAAGGAACTTCACAATCACCTTCCGAGAAGGAAGAAGAGAATCAGTCCAATCTCAAACAGAAAGTACGTTCCCTTCATCTCAATTAACAAATTCAGTAACCATTCGACATGACACATTATTAAGAATATGGCCATATCAACTTCAGAATTCATTGCCAGATACGCACCCTATGCTATGGAGCAACAGGTCAAGTATGGCATCCCCTCCTCTGTCATTCTTGCTCAAATGGCCATTGAGAGTTCTTGGGGGACCTCTGCTCTCGCTCTTAACGACAACAATTTCTTCGGAATTAAGAAAGGCTCGTCTTGGACAGGTAAAGTAAGTTATTATGATGATGACCGCCCCCGTGAAGCATTTCGGTCATACGATAACGTATCCCAAAGCCTTAGTGACCATTCCGCCATATTGCTTCAGCAACGCTATCTGCGAAATTGCCCGATCAATGACAGTACGGATCATTTGGGCTGGGCAAAAGGTATCAAAGCTGGTGGTTATGCCACTGCAAAGAACTACGTATCTCAAATAGAAAGCATTATCAGCGGATATGGTTTGGACAGATTTGATCGTATTGCCGTTCAACAGGCGCAACAGCATGGATTGCAGGTGGGATATATGCGAGGTCAGCAACCTGATCAAACGAAGGTTGCCCCCTCGGGCATTTCACTCACACCCTTACAAGGAAATTGGTGCATGCCCATTAACTTAGAAGGTTTGAAAGTAACGGGAGAATATGGAGAGAAACGCACAGGTCACCATCATGGAGGCATCGATCTTGGCACCAACGGTAAGTATCTTCCCATTTACGGTACTGAAGACAATGGTACAGTCATTGCCGTCAAACCCAACAACGGCGCAGCTGGCAATATGATAACCGTAGAATATCACCGAACGGACGGTACTCGCCTTCAATGCACTTATATGCACCTTAGTGAGATCGGAGTAAAAGTCGGTGATGCGGTGAATGCGGGAACACAGTTGGGATATTCAGGAAATACTGGACGCTCCACGGGGCCACATCTTCATTTTGAGACCAAGTTCTATAATGCACAGGGTACACTTCAAAGCTATGATCCTGTAGAATATCTTGCCGAACTCTCATTCCGTGGGAACCTCCCCGGCACATTGAATAAGGGCGGTCAAGACTTGATGACACGCTATTCCTCTCAAATGGGGTATACCAATGCGCCTTCAGAAATACGGGAATCCCCAATGGATAATTCCCAGATGCAGATGTTGCTTGCTCACATCACAAATTCCGACGATCCTGACCGATGGTTGGAATACTTGATGAATAAAAATGGTGACAGTGCAGGGCTTTCTGGCGGTGGCAATCCCATCTCCAATCTTATCTCATCTCTTTTCATGGGCATCCTAACACTTGCCCAAGAATTGCAGGGAGATGATAATATGAAAGATCTGCAAGCGTCCAAAGAGGCAAATGAAAACAAGGAGACCAAAGAAGCCGCTTCTATTAGAAGGGACAGAGAAAGTGTCGATGTCAAGCAACTTGCGCAGACAGCCTCTTTGAATTTCGACAGCGACCTGCCAGAAGAGCAACAAGCAAACAACATCAAAAGAGCTTAACTATCTTATTATAATAATTATCGATATGATTAAATGCAATGTTACAGCCTGTGGAATCATAAGTAATTCTGCAGTTGAAAAGCAAAACAAGGAAGGTCATTCCTTTATTTCCTTCACTATCACCATCCCTATTGCCGGCAGCGATGGAAGCGGAGCCGAGCTTCAAGTTTTCGTTTCCGCTCCTGGCAATAAAGACACTGTTGAGCAGTATTCCACTGGTCGTAGAGTAAGAATTAGCGGTACGCTTTATATCAGGCGTATAGATGACCGAACCTATTACAATCTCCGTACTGATGATGAAATAGAAATTGTAAAGTCTACTGATGAAGACTCACTCAAGGGTTCTATTGATTTCAAAGGCAAGATAAAAGGCGAGATAACAGAACGAACCAACAAGCACGGAAACAAGTTTCAAACTTTTTCTGGGGTGTCGCAGGACAAGGATGGAGAAAAACGTGGCTGGCTTTGGGTTCGTTTCCTTGTACCGAAACCAATACAGCAGGATTTTTTCAAGCCCGATGCCTATGTGGAAGTCAAGGGAGAGTTGTTATTCCATATATATCAAGGCAATGTTAACATAGAATGCCGTACAAGCAGTGTTGAGCCTTGGGAGTTAACTTCCACACATACAGAATAGCCGCCATAATTTTATATTTTACATAAGCACTGGCATTATAGAGCGTTGACACAATCAATTCTTTATAAGCCAGTGTGTTTATTCCATATTAAACTCTGACAAGTATATGATTGAAAGCGATAACCCATCAGGAATCTTCAATAAGCGTTTGTTAAGTGGGTGGAGCAGGATATTTAGCAACAAACAAGATAACAAAAGCAAAACAGACAGTGGAAAAGGAAAAAAACATGGCAACTTAAAACCTTTTCCGCCCAATCATTTTTTCTCCAAAGAAGAACTTATTTTTTTGTCGAAGAATCGTGCGCAATGCACCCTTCTTCAAAGTTGGGCAGTGGAGAAAAGCCTTTGGGCAAAATCGCAGTCCAAAGGACAAGATATAAACGACCCGCAGTTTTTCCCACCTGTTCAATGGCAGGATGGGTTGATGAGTACATGGATAGATTCAAGGGCAACTCCAGACAGCATAGATCAACAAGCCGATCGTCTATGCCGATTGCAGCTTGAAGGTTATGAATTAGAATCCGACTTTGTAAGGATGATAGACGCAAGAGCTTGCAGAAGTCTTCTGAACAACCTTTTTACAAAGGAAACGGGGCGTGACGGCAGCAAACAGTTTATTTGGGTAAAATCCATTGTCGACAAACCCGGTATGGATTTAGCTTTATCTCTATATCATTATAGCAAAATCAGCCATTACTATGATTCTGAAGAAACCGTCCCATACAAAAAGTTCAAATCACTGATTGAAGATAAGAAAATAATCGCTCTCGATAAAGACGAGCAGCATCAATGGAACGAAGAAGCCAAGGTGAGGGATATGGCGGAGGAAATGTTTGCAGAATCAGTTTCCCTAATGAAAAAAAATAATATTTGTCAAGGCATGTTCCCTGCCAACGATTCTATTGATGTCAGCTCTATCGATGGGAAGAATTTTTATCCAATAGCATGGTCGCTTTCAGGTGAAACGATAGTATTAGACTTTGATCCTAATGTTTTCGTAGACAGAAGTTCCCGTTTGATTACGCCCAGTAAATCTTACCAATTTATAAATATACTGACCTACATCAAGGAAGCCATAAGTGAGCAAGATGGCGGTCGGGAATTGCTGACCTTTGTCAGGGCATTCGGAAAAGAATTTTGCGGAGACAAAGTATTATCATCTATGAAGCATCCTTTTTGCGAAATAAAAGGTATAAGAATAGACCGTGTTGTGGCAAAGGCTTCAGATACGATAGTCGCCTTCAACAATGCCACGTTGAAAACCGTGACACTCTCTTCTGAAGACAGAGCGACCTTGCTGAAAGCAGTTATTGTTCATTCGGATATGCTATTTGCGAAGTTAATGTCCGATATTCAGAGAACACAGGACGAAACAGTAAGAAAAGTATTACAGGATAATATTGAACAAATCTACCGAGAATTGTCAGTATACAATATCGATGACAATTATCAGACCTTTGATGAGCTGTGGGAGCATATCACCTCTATGTTCGGTGTGAGTCGGAAGACCACAAACGTTGAACCCACATCAACATCTTCCAAAAAAGATGCGCCCTCACAGCCATTGCCGGATGGAACAGGAGAGCATTCGGGGCAAATTCAAAAAGAGTCGCAAACCATTCCAGAGCCTGTTGATGGGAGTGTTGATGAAATGGATATGCCTAATCAGTCAGCGGAAGAACAACCAGTCGATCAAGCTGTAAAGTCCATACCAGAAGGCTATATACAGTTAGGACCTTCTTCAAAAGGCAGATGGCATACGCCAGAAATGTTGCGACGGGAAGCCTATCGAGCTTATGGGAAGTTATTAAGCACCAAACTCAAAAAGCAGCTTGAAAATGACGACAATCCTTGGGTGTCAAAGCAAATGATGATTCCCAGAGATGCTAATGGCACCTTTTTTACAGGCTCGAATGCTATTATGCTTGCGCTATGGATGGAAGAACAGGGATTTGAGCTTCCCTTCTTTATTACAGAAGACGAGCTAAGGACAAAAGGTCTCGGAATTTTACAAGACGCAGAGAGCCTTTTCATACTTACAAAGACAGAAGTGTCAAGAGTGTACAATATAGCCCAAACCACCTTTCCCATTATCCAAAAGCGTTCTTATGAATCTCTTAAATTGAACATGATAGCGGCAGAGCGAAGGAAAACAGCTGGGTATCAGTTTCTTGATTCCAGCAATTTCTATAAAATCGCATTGAAGTTTGACGGCACTCCTGGCCTATCCATTTATGACAATATCGAAAAAGTCATACATATAGCTCCGAAAGATAGTTTTGAAATCGAGGATGACTATTATCGTGATTTGACCGTTGCAATGGTAGAAAGCACCCGTGATGTCGATTTTGATACACTCCGCCTTGATAGTTTCCTCTTTGAGAATTTAGTTTCCCATTTGGGTAGTGGTATTATCAGCCAGAGCTGCCGTTTCGATGCGACCAATCCAGAATACTCTCAAATATGGAGAGAACGGTTGGAAAACAACCCCGAATACACAAAAAATATCATGGAACAGGCAGATGCAGCTTCAAGCCAAGTCCTCGAATCAGCCTTAGCATAGAAAAAGTCAAACGTCAGTCCCACAAAAAAGCCGATATAACAAAGGCGGCTTGCAATCCCTGCAAACCGCCTTCCAATACAGCTTATGATACAATTTGTTGTTATCCTTGTTCCGCCTTATCAACAGCTTGGATGATAGTTTTTTTTATGGTGTCATAATCCAATCTTATTGGGTGAACGTGACCACCGTCAGCAAGGGCAGCATCAATAAAGTAACGGATATTCCACCATTTGATAACGTTCTTTCTTGTAATATCAAGAGCTTTCGAGCATGAACGTTTAGTAGCAAGAGGATTCTGATACCTCCAGAGCGTTATTTTTACTGCATTTACAGAATTCTTCAAAGAGTTAAGTCTGCCTTTATCTTTTTTCCATTTCTCAAACAACTCCATTGGTGATAATTGATCTTCTGGATTTTCATTACCATTCTTGTTTTTATAGGCATGAACAGGCTCCTTATTGAAAATTTCCTTAAATTCTCCCCACACTTCTTCGGGCAAATCACCATCATCAGGTTCATCACCGTATCGCAATTCGTTGACAAACTGTTCAGCTCCGTCTTCATCACCTTCTTGAAAGCCCAATACTTGGCACCATTCTTTATAGTTATTCACCATTTCCTGACCGTGCATTGTGATACACTGCAGGTTTGTTATTTCCTCACGGTCGAGTTTATCAATTAACTCATTTATTATTTTTGCCATATTGTAAATTTATAAGATTATCTGTGCATGCCTCTGTTCTTCTGTTCCGCTTTCTGTGAGTTTTCATCTCCTAAATGATAGAATTCCCTTTGCATATCTTCCGTATATTCCTCTTCGGGAACATAATTTTTGAAGGAGTTGTCAGACTCTTTTACCCAACATCCGTATATACCGAAATTATATGTAGGCATCTCACGAGAAACAACACTGTCGTATTCTTCCCTATCACCACTGACGACTTTGATACATCCGTCAGCAAGGAAATCAAGTCCGAAGGTGAATTTTCCTTCCTGCTTGTCTACCGATATAATATTCCCAGTACACATCTGCGCCACCTGTTCATTAGTGAGTTCCAGCTCATTTTGCAGTGATGCCAAATTATCCTCCATCAAGGAAACTGGGATATAGAAGACCCTGTTCGTCTTATCGTCGAGTTGTACGAAACATTGCTCCTTTCCTGGCATTTTAGTTATGATAACTTTACCACTTCGGAGCGTATTCTGTTCCTCGGGTGTAAAGTCCTCCAAGTCTGCCATTTCGCTTCTTGGAGCGATCATTATATCTACGACATCATTTCTTTTTTCAAGTTTTATGCGGGCTTGAATTGATCTTCGTACACCATCACCCAAGTCTACGCTGATAGGTAAGATAGGAGTCCATTGACCTCCAAGCATCTTTTTCATCACTATTTCAGGAAGGTCATCCACCATTTCTTGAGTCAATCCGAGACTTGCAAATTTCTCGTACGGAATCTCATTCTCGTCAAAAGTTGTTTTCATAAATTCATTGATTTTTGTTTTTGCAAAGATAGTTTGTTACTTGAAAAGTCTGCCTTCCAAAATAATAAACCTTTTATATTAACATTTTCAAAACGATTTTAGGCTGATTTGTGGGGTTTTCAGTTTTTGAAATGTTAATATAAGACTTCCTTTTTTTTTGAGCCAGCTATTAAACTGGTTTATTTTACTTTTGTAAGCATAAAAAAGGAGACGATGGTTATATTTCTTAGACATATTTTCCTTGCAGTTTTGAGCGCATCTTGTCTCTTTGTCCTTGCACAAAAGCAGACTGTAGATAACAGACTTCAAGACTATTGGATAGACAAATACTTCAGTGTAAGTTTTCCTTTGCAAAGTATCGAGGTAAATTCTGCTTTCGGCATACGCAAAGATCCGTTTACTGGTAAGACAAAGGAACATTGCGGTTTGGACTTAAAGGCACGCTATGAAAATGTACTTGCCATGTTTGATGGTTATGTCATGAACACTGGCTATGATTCTGGTAGCGGCAATTACATTATCATGCAGCACGGTGA
>JAQYET010000134.1 GCA_028723525.1 Prevotellaceae bacterium | reverse complement strand
TCAGGTCATCTTCGTCCTTAAACATTACAAGCCCTTTTTCGTATGCTTCTTTTTCGTTCATGTCAGTTCCCCTTAAAATAATCTAACACTGCAGCTGCCGTTTTCCTTTCTATATATGTGCTTCTCATCATTATCGATCCTTCATTTAGTTATATTATACTATATTTTAGCTTATTTTACAACTTCCCTTACATTTAAGAACGGCTCTGTGAATGGGTTCATGATGTATTTTTTTTGCCGGTAAACCATGTTTTCAGGAAGAAAATCATCTTTCGACACATGTGCCGAAAAGCCAGAGTTTGGGTTTCCGTTTTCGTATGCATGGCAGGGAAAAGTCCCTATTAATTTTTGTGCAGTTGATGTGCGGTTGATTGTACTTTTTCCTGCCTCCAAAATCTCCGGAAATAAAAACCGCCGGTGGTTAGTCGGTGGTGTGAGTCAAAACCTTGCCCATTCATTTTATATTGATGTTCAGTATAAATTCTCTTCCTTTATCCAAGGACTCCAACTCGAGCCCTTGTAAAAACTTAAATTAATAAATTTATTTAATCTGCAACTGCCAGAGACAAAATCCGGCAGTTTTTTCCGTTCATGCTTTATATTTCCGTCGTACATCGTTTTTTTAGCCTCATCATGAGTAAAGTTTATTGCTCAAGAAAAAGAAAATTAAAAAACCTCTGAAATCAGAATATTACTGCGTTTCAGAGGTTGTTTTCATTTGGTGCGCCTGAGAGGAATCGGACCTCCGCACCCGGTTCCGGAGACCGGTGCTCTATCCACTGAGCTACAGGCGCAGTTATATGCGGCAAAGCCGCAAGAAAAGTACATAACACACATTCCAAGGTAATTATCGTACGGGAAGTATTATAACATAGTTTTCAGTCTCTAGCAAATAAAATCATCGGGCATTTACCATCGTAAAATGTAAAAGTAACTTCCCGTTCTCTGGGGATAAGTGGAACTTACTCTTTCACAAGCATTTACACACTGCCAAATTACAATTTCCTGCAACACACTATGTTGCTTCATTATGTACCGGACAAAAACGAATTCCTCGAAACGTACCGCATGATCAGGAGGTGATACTGCCTGCCCGGAAACAATACGGTTTTTTCACCGCATCACTTCTTCTAAAAAGGAATTGGAAATATAGTCAGGGTTCCAATGAAGAACCTTGCTACGCAAAATCCATGATGTGCCCCCTTTCTTAAAATAGCTTTCGCATTTAGAAAAAGACACCACCATGGATTTCACGTGTTTTTTATTTTCCGTTAATCCCGTGTTTTTCTTTGCCTGTATGCTTTCATTATCAGAACGTATAGGTATACGTTACTCTGATGTTCCGAGGAAGAGAATAATATTCTGTCGACCTGGAATTTGCCCAGTTTCCTACAATATCTTTATGATTAAACAAATTTTCACAGGCAAGATCAAAACGACTGTTTTTATCTACCTGATAACCTGCTGTCAGATTCACAGGCGCTTTATTAGGCCAGCCTCCTGCTCTATCTGCCGTTATACTTCCATTAAGTGCTGCATTAAATGCCCTATTATAATATTTTATTCCTGCAGAATATTGATTTCTTGCATAGCGTCTTGCCCAAACGCCTTTTACCTGGGATTTAGGATTGGAAAAGTCTGCGCCTACGGAATATGCCAGATGGTTTCCCATTTGCTTGTCATAGCTTACTTCCAGTCCTTTATTTTCGAAAGCGGCATTGATAGGATGAAGTTTGCCCTCTGCATCTGAAATATAATCCCAGGCTTTGTTCATATCTATATAATATAACGCAGCTTTAAAAGAACTGGTATCCGTTATATGCTTGTAGCCTAATTCGTAGGACCAGCCTTCTTCCGGCTGTAAAAAGGGATTTCCTTCATAAACATCACCGCCACTGCCATACAAGGAAGTAAAGTTCGGCATTTTAAAAGCCTTATTCGCATTCAAATATAAACTGCTGGTATCGTTTATTTTTTTCAACAAAGAAAATTCTGGCGTAAAATCGCTGTAGTTATTGACAGAACGGAATAACTGTTCCCTTGCGCCAACCGCAAGAGTCAAATCCGATCCAAGATTTTTTGCTACCTGCATAAATAGAGCATAGGTTTTTAAATCCTCATCTATAGGATTGTGAACCGGTTTACCACTTTTATAGGCAATATCATTAAAATATTTCTGCTGTTCAATTGTTGTTCCTACAACAATGTCCGCAAATTTTGAATTCAGTGTTTTTTGCAAATCAAATCCATAGGTTTTAAATTTAATATTTTCTCTTTTATATGGCTTAAATATCCCTTTCTTCGGTTTTAGTGTATCAGTAGAACGATCGCTCACGTTATAATAAACGGTCCCTTTCCAACCAGCATCATCATATTTTAACCGGGCAAAATCCTCTTTCCACTTATAATGAGAATTTTCTTTTAAGTTGTCCCATGTGTCTGTATCATACTGATCAAAATGGTAATCGTTAACTGTATGCTGATGAGAAAGAGTCCATGCATCATTAAACTTATACTTCCAGAGAATAGAAGATTTGTCGCCATCATTCATAACCCTGCCATTGGAGGCCAGTCCTTTCAGCGGTTCCCCCTGTTCAAAATTGGCAACGATACCCAGTTTCCCCAAACCCAGGGAAAGGCCT
>JAQYET010000133.1 GCA_028723525.1 Prevotellaceae bacterium | reverse complement strand
CCCCAAATTTACGGACGATGTAGGTTTTGCCGACTTGGCGGGCCCCCTGCAAGAGTAAGGGCTTGTGCCGGGGCATGTTTTTCCAGTCGATGAGGAATTCTTCGATTTTTCTACGCATACCGCACCCTTTCTTACCCGCCTGCCTTGACTTGTAGAAGGCCACGCGTGCCAGGCTGTTCGGCGGCCATCTGTGATGAAGGCTCTTAGTAGCTAGTTAGGTTTTAAGCCTATTATTAAGCCTATTATAGCGGTTGCTAGCCTTTATAGCTAGTAAAAAATGTAATTGAACACGCTTTTTACTAGTAAAAAGTGTAAAAAAAGACACTTTTTACCAGGTTAAAGTTCCTCAAGAAAATTCGAGAGTGAGTCTTGAGCTTGAGTTTAGAGCTTGGCGCAGCGGTCAATTTTTGCACCTAGCGCCTATGGTGCCAGCTTTCAGGATATAAATTTGTCTTTAAGCAGGCTGCCAGGCTATAAGCTAGGTTTTAAAGTTGCTGATAATATTGTGCTTGTTCTTGGAAGAGCTTGGTGTAGAGATTTTCAGGGTTTTGGATGAGTTCTTCATGGGGAGCAAAGCTTTCTACCTGACCATTATTTAGCACAAGAACCTTATCACAGAATCGGGAGGAGGCCATACGATGAGAGATATAAAGAGCAGTCTGCCCTTGAACTAGACTATCGAAATGTTCGTAGATTTCGGCTTCAGATAGGGGGTCGAGGGCAGCTGTCGGCTCATCCAAAATGACTAAGGAGCCGTCCTTATATAAGGCACGGGCGATGGCCATTTTTTGGGCTTGACCACCAGAAAGCTCGGTGCCCCCTTCATTGATATTTTTGTCCAATAAAGTTAGGAGGCCATTTGGCAGGCTAGATACGAAGGGATCTAAACCGGCCCGGGCTAGTACGGCGCGGATTTTGTCCTGGTCAGAAGGGCCAATAAACTTATCTGACAGGGAGGCCACATTGGCTTGAAGAGAAAAGGGGAGTAGGCGGAAATCCTGGAAAACAGCTGCGAGTTCTCTCAGATAGGTCTTTTCGTCCAAGCCCTCCATATCTTGTCCGTTGATGAGAATCTTGCCTGTATCTGGTTTAAAGAAGTGGCAAAGCAATTTAACTAAGGTAGTTTTGCCTGCACCATTGAGGCCGACGATGGAGATTTTTTCGCCTTGACTTACTCGGAAACTAACATTCTGGAGAATGGGTTTGCCTGTGCCAGGGTAGGTAAAAGACACGTCTTGGAATTCAAGTGTTTCAATAGGCTGACGTGCAGATAATGTGGCGGACTCATCTGAATGACCGCTTTGGCATTGTGCTAGGGTAGCTTTCACCTCGCCACCCAATTCCGGCAGAGCCATGAAGGTCTGATAGGGTTCCAGATAGTCAATGTGCTGCTTAATCCCCCGAAGGGCTAGAAAGATCTCACGCATAGAGAGGGAGAATTGTTGGGCTGCTCCCGCATATAAGGTGAAGTCTCCTAGGCTGATAGGTGTTCCTCCAAGGGTAGTTAGGACGCGAAGGCCGGCATAACCGTATGCTGCGATTGTCTGAAAACAAATAAGTATAGATTGCAAGCCCTCTACCAGCCCAACCTTTTTCAAATAGGTGTTCAGCCAATCACAAATTTCTCGATTAATATCTTCAATTTTCTGATTGAAAAGAGGTGCCAAGTTATAAATCCTTGCGGCTTGTTGGAGATCATAGTCAAAGCCGGACTGAACATAATAGCCATATTTCCGGTTTACTTCGACCAAATTAAGGAAAAAATTGGTTTCGTATTTCTTGATGTAATTCGCTAGCCAGGCGTTTAGGCTAAAGCAGGCTAGGAGGAAAGCGAGAAGGAAACAAGATAGTTGACTGAGAAGAGTCGCAAGCAGGAGCAACTTGCCTAGATGTTGGAGGGCGCGCTGCAGATAATCTAAGATATTTTTAACAACAAATTGGTTATCAATAGCGAAGGAAGCTTGTTCCTTAAGCTTCAAGATGCTCGGATCTTCGAGACTGCTATAGGGTAGTTGGCTTATCTTGCGAGCAATATCCAGCTGAAAACCCTCTTGCACTTGATGGGAGAGGGGGTCTAACTGGCTCAGACAAAAGTTTTCTAGGAGCTTGAGTAGGCTTTCTAGGAGAACTATAACGGCTAGCATGGAGATTGCACTTTCCCAAGCTACACCGCGGGTGATGGCATCTAACAAGAGCTTAGGTAAAAAGACCCATATTCCGATTTGTAAGGAGCTGATGAAAGTGTTCAATAGGAGAAAGGTCAGGTAGCGGGGAGCAATTCGTCGGGTTCGGCGGACTACAGTGATGATCAAGTTAAAATGTTGGCGAAACCGTTGCCAACCGCTTGATGTAATCTCCCCTACATCTTGTATCATCTGAGATGGGGCGGCGTGAGATTTTGTTTCCTTATCTTGTTTTCCTACGTGTTTGTCCATTTGTCTCTCCAATTGTCCCCTAAGTTCTCCCTGAATAGTCTTACAGGCGTCTAGGTAAATACGTTATTTGCCTGCTTCTTCTGGCGAAGTTTGGTAATACTTGCCCTGGGTCGTAAACATCTGATAGTAAAGGCCATCCGCCGACATGAGCTCTTCGTGCGTGCCGACTTCGGCGATTTTTTCCTGAGACAGCAGGGCGATGCGGTCGCAGAAACTGGTGGAGGCCAAGCGGTGAGAGATAAATAGCCCCGTTTTATTTTCTAAGACGTGGGCAAATTCCTTGTATAGTTGAGATTCAGCCAGGGCATCCAGGGCCGAAGTCGGTTCGTCCAAGATAAAAGCTGGGGCATCCTTGTAAAGTGCCCGAGCCAGCATGAGTTTTTGACTTTCCCCGCCAGACAGCATGAGACCTTCGGGATCAATTAGCTTGAGTAAATTGCTATCCATCCCCTGCGGGCTGGTTGCCACCTTGTCCCACAGGCCAGTCTCCCGAAGTACAGCTTCTACTTTCGTGCGGTTAATCTCGTCCAGACTGCCGGCTAGTTGCTGGGCGACGGTGATGGCCAAGGGCTTTTCACTTTGGAAGACCACACTGAAGGCCTTAAAGAGTGAAGTGCGGTCCAGGTCTCTGGTGTCTATGCCATTTATGAGAACCTGACCGGAAGATGGTGTGAAAAGCCCAGTCATAAGTCGAACGAGGGTGGACTTACCTGCTCCGTTGACCCCGACTAGGGCCAATTTTTCACCCGCATGTAGGGTTAGATTTAAATGGTCTAGGACC
>JAQYET010000132.1 GCA_028723525.1 Prevotellaceae bacterium | reverse complement strand
GTACTGCAATGCAATGTGGGAGAGTAGGTGGCCGCCTTTTTTGCAAGGTCCCGTTCAAGTCAGCTTGAGCGGGACTTTTTTGTTTGGCAGTTAGTTGATGAAAGGAGATGCACGATGCTGTCTGTAACACAGATATGCAGTGAAGAAGACTCCTCAGATGGAGAATGTGATTTTTATCGCATCCCCCATCTGAGGTCCATATAATAGACGGTGTTTGAGTAAATGAAAATTTTTGTTGATTTATGCAGGTATGAACTCTTTTCTCATACCAAATGATTATCTTTGCTGCCATAATAACTTATAACCTATGAGCAGTTATCTATCCATATACCCGTTATCTCTGACTCTTCAATATGCTTTTGAGGTACAAACGGTTGAGTTTTACTGAAATCAGTCATAGGTGGGAGGATTCTTATCTTTGTGAGGGGAAGCCTTTGAATCTGAGAACATTTCATGATCATCGCAATGCGGTGGAGGAAATGTTCCATGTGTCTATTGAGTGTGATAGTGCTGACGGCTACCGTTATTATATTGAGGATGCCTCGTCTTTGGAAAATGGCAAACTTCGACAGTGGATGCTGAATCCGTTCAATGTAAACAATCTTGTAAACGAGGGACAGCTAATGTCTGACTGCATTTTATTGGAGAACGTTCATCGGGGTCAATATCTTTCAACGATGATTGAGGCTGTGAAACATCACCCCTTCATCGGTCGCAGAAAGTGATTGTTGAAACAGATAAGCATTCAGACTTTGAGTATAAAGTGGCTGTTACGCATGAATTGGCTTGTACGATTCTGTCTAAAGGAAGATATGTAAAAGTGTTAACCCCTAAATGATGGTGGAGAAAGAAGCAAGAAAAATTATGAACTTATATAAAGGCCGTCCCATGAAGAAAAGTAAACATGACTACAAAGTGATACGAGTAAACAGCTTTGAAGAAGTTGCAGTATATTCAAAGTTTACAGATTGGTGTATCTCACGGTTGATAAACTTATCTTTGACCAATATATGGAGAATGGCTGGAATCATCTTTACGCGGCAGTCCGTGATGATATGGAGAAGTTTCAAGGCATCGCTACTGATACAACGCCAGACGATGACTTCGGAATATTCACTTCTTGCGATTATTATGTCACCAGATGACTGCATGGCTGTTACCACCCGTTGGAATAGTCTTTCGGGTGATAACTTTCTGAGTAAGGGACAACTTATGGATTTATTGGGCGATAAATGCCCAACTTACGAATAATATGGAAAGTCCAGCGATATGAGAATCCTACATATATCCGATACGCATAACCGGCATAATCTGATACAGGATATGCCTAAAGCAGACGTTATCGTGCATAGTGGCGACTTTACCGATATGGGCACAGAGGCAGAGGTGCTGGACTTTCTCAATTGGTATATCGCACTGCCTTATAAGTACAAGCTTTTTGTAACGGGTAATCATGATATATGCCTATGGGATGCGGAGGACATTGAGGATTTACCGGAAAACGTGTTCTTCCTGCAAGACAGAAGTGTTACCATTGAGGGTGCCCGATTCTTTGGCTTGGGCTTCAACCACAGCGAGGCACTAATTCCAATGGGGACGGATGTGCTGATAACCCATGAGCCACCATTAATGATATTGGATAAGTCAAGTGGAAAGCATTGGGGCAATTTGCTCATCCGTGAGCGCGTGTTTAAGGTCAAGCCCCGCTTTCATTTGTTTGGACACTCGCATGAGTCTTTTGGCACGTTGGAGAAAGAAGGTGTTTTGTTTTCTAATGGAGCTGTGCTAAATGACCAGTACGAACCAGTTTATACTTTTAATAGACTTTGTTTGTGAATTAAATATTTTCGTTATTATGGCATCAAAAAAAAGAAATCATCCCATACGTTATAGCACGGAGATTAAGCACACAGCAGAATGTGCATTGCAAAGAGCTATTATTTTGTCATCAGAGTCTAAGTTGAATGGCAAGAATGTTGAATGGTTAGACATAGAGCTACCTGTAGACTATTCGGGCAATGCACGCGGGAGAAGTATTGACCTTATAGGAAAAGACGAAGAAGGCCGATATGTGCTATGTGAATTAAAGTTTAGAAAGCAATACCATGACAATGGTAATCCCGAAGAGGCTGCTAAGCAAGTAAAAAAGTATTATGAGCTAATTAAAAAGAATCATAGTGAAATCTGCGGTCATAAGGAAAATGGCAAACCTATTGATTGGCAGGAAGTCGCTTCTGATAGAACAAGACTGGTTGTTGCTGCTAATACCAGTTATTGGAATTTTTGGGATGGGAAAAGGAAACAGGGTCTGAATTTTGACACTTCCGACGTTGAACTATATTCGATACAGGTTGAAGAATCCGAATTTAAGGAACAAAAAGGAAGTAAAGAAACCTATATTCCCCGCATGTCTATGAAATGTAAAGATTGGATAAAATTATAATAAAGTGATTACGATTCCTGTAAAAATATAGAAATATAGCAGCTCTGCACCCTTTCTGCACACCTCAACACTACCTTTGCGTCCAGTATTAAATTTCTCAATCGTATTATAGTATATGGAAAGAACAAAGAGACGCAAGGCCGAGCTGGTCGAAAGGACAAAGAAGGAATCATTCCAATTCCAGGTTGAGTGGGGAATCCAATCGCATGGACTGGAACTGACTGACGATGTGCGCAAGCGCATTGACGACGAGTTGAGAATATTGCTGAACCTCGGTTTGGCAGGAAACTTCTTGACGCTAAAAGAAATAGTGGATGGTGTGCAGCGGGACTTGAATGCTATGCCGGAGCCCTTTAAGGGCAATCTGGCAGGAAGTCTCGTAGCTTATTGTCTCGGCATATCCACAGGTAATCCCTTGGAAAGAAACCTGTTGAAACCAATCGAAGAGCACTGCTTGCCCTTACAACTCACCTTATACTACGACAACGAAATACGCAACGAGGTGGTGGATTGGGTGAAGGCACACGGCTATCGAGAAGTAAAGACACGGCTCGGCCAGCCCATCCTCAAGATGAACAAGATGGTTGTTGAATTTAAGCGAGTAGTAAAGTAAGTATGAATCCTCCCTCCTTTTTTCGCAGGAAGAGGGAACAAAGAAACATGATATGCAATCAACAATAAAAGAATTATTCTATACGATTTCAAGAAACAGCAATATTCTCGGCATTACAGCAGATGATGTGGAGGCGTTCTACCAAAAGGATAGTTTCATGCATGCAGCAGATGTACAAAGCGGCCATAACGGGAGTGAAGTTTTCCAGTCATTATGCACGGAAATAAGAGACAAGCTAAAAGAAGCAATAGGCAAGCAACAATATGCAACCCACATGATGCTGTATGTTGAGATGCCGGAAGGAGAACAGGGCCTGACTATGCAGGACATGGAACTACTCAATCAAACGAGAAATCAGATAGCCCCCGATGCCCAGTTTATACTTGCCATCGGCACCCACCACGATGCGTCATTACGATTGGCAGCCGTTATCAGTGTACCACTTCAAATGCAATAACCATGAAGACAGAAATTACAAGGTTGAATTACCGAGACTATACCTCATTGGACATCGTAGCTTTCTCTCATTCCTTTGTCGGCGCTTGCGGTGAAGGCGGTGCCATTGTTTTGGTTACGTCCGACGGCTGTGTTTATCATACGAACTATGCGGAACAACGCTTCACAGAAAAGGAGATAGAACAGATTTGCCCTCCCATCAAGAAATGCAAGTTTGAATTGTGTGAATATGGTGAAGTGCCCCAAGGCTGGCACTATGTTGATTTGGGTATGGGCAATCACCTTGTCGTAAACGATTGTTGCTGGTCATCGTTTGCGAAAGCCATTGAGCACATGCCCGATGTTGGAGCTGTTTATCAAAACTGGGTACATATAATACAAGAGAGCATATGCCAAAGCCAAAAATAGAAATTACCATCCATCGGGGAGCTAACCAAATCGGTGGATGTATCACGGAAATCGATACCGAACAGTCGCGTATCCTCATTGATTTAGGAAGCAACCTGCCGGGAAGCTATACAAAAGAATTGACGGCAGAACAAATTGCCGAAGTTGCTTCCGGTGTTAATGCCGTGCTCTATACACATTATCATAGCGACCATGTGGGACTGTTTCAGTTCGTTCCTAATTCCATACCCCAATACATCGGTGAAGGAGCTTTGGAAATCATGAAATGTAAATACGAAGTGCTTTCAAGGCATGAGAACAAAGAGCAAGAGGTGTCTGCCATCAACCGCATAAAAACCTATCAGGCGAATAGTCCGATACGGATAGGAGACATCCGTATCACACCTTACTATTGCTGTCATTCTGCCTTCGATGCCTATATGTTTAAGATTGAGACACAGGGGAAAGTCATTCTCCACACGGGCGATTTTCGCCGTCATGGATATTTGGGCAAAGCACTGGATGGTGTCCTGAAGAATATCGGACAGGTGGATGTTTTAATCACCGAAGGTACGATGTTGAGCCGATCAAAGGAGAATGTGCTGACAGAATATGAAGTTCAGAAGAACACCATAGAGGTATTGAAGCAACACAAATATGTGTTTGCCCTTTGCTCATCTACGGATATGGAGCGCCTGGCATCCTTCCATGCCGCTTGCCAAAAAACAGGCAGGATATTCTTATGCGACCAATACCAAAGGTCGGTGCTGGCTATATTTACGAAGTATACCCAAGCGGACTTTTTTCATTTTACAGATGTGTTCGAGCTGATTAATTATAAGACGGCGAAGGTAAAGCACAAACTACAACATGAGGGCTTCCTTATGCCAGTCAGGGCGAGCCAAATCAACTTGATAAGTGCCATGAAGCAGGTTTATGATGACGAGCCGGCCTATCTGATTTATTCTATGTGGCAAGGCTATCACAATGGGAAGAAAGAAAACCGCATTCCTGCCATTATCGAAATAAGGACGCTGTTTGGCACTCGTATTTTTGATGGTACAGAGGATGGATTCCATACCAGTGGCCATGCCGATGTGCAGACACTTCGTCACCTTTGCCAGCTTGTTCATCCACGTATGGGAGTCGTATTTATTCACAAGGAAGCGCAGACCACGGGGAAAAACCTTCGTCTCACCAGTGACATTCATATTATAGAGCAAGATGAGAGAATCCAGCAATTCGCTATAAAATTAAACTGTAATAGTCAAGACTTGTTCTGACATTTGTATTACTATCGGACAAAAGAATTGTCAGAAGTTTGTTTAGGACAATACCTGGTCAACTGGGCATTCATCTCCCAGTGATTGGCTATAAAATTGGGGAATAGATTTCAAATCATGTAACTTTGCAGAAATGAAGACTCCTCAGATGGGGAATGTGATTTTTATCGCATCCCCCATCTGAGGTCCAAAAATATTGTGTAGATAAAGGAAATAGCTTTGACACAGTTCCATTTACACTACTAGTGATCTACCCTTACACTCTCGGCGAACCTTAATTTCTCTGTCAATGTCTGTCGCCTCCGACAATTTTGTTGTCTATCAATATTTCGAAGTGATACCAACGTTGTGCCGAAAGATAGGAAGACAAATATATTGCAGCTTGATTGTTGCCTTCTTTTATATGAATTCGGGAAGAATTTCCATAATATTCTCCATTCTCAGAAAAAGCATATATCTTTATATTCACTTCCTTCTCCTTGAAACCGTAGTATCGGAAAGAGAAATATCCTGTAGTGAAATTGAATGATGTGCTCTTTACCATGAATGGCTGTATACCTTCTGTATTTTCTTTTATTTCAACCAAGTTCTGCTCTGCAAGTTCTCTTTTGGAGATTTCTGTTTCTCTCTGTTTGTCTAAACTGGATATCTGAGCATCTTTGCTATTCAAAGAATCATTCTGGATTTCAACAATCTTTTTTGTATCTATCAAATCTCCTTTTGTCGTATTTAGATTGTCGTTAAGGAAATACAATCCTGCGCAACATCCCAAGACGATAATAAAGAGGGTAATGACATACGAATATTGTTTCTTCTTTCGGTTGAGTGTTTTTACATTCGCCTCCAATTTCTCGATTTTGCCATATGCCTTTATGTTTTCTTCTCTGAGAGTTTCCAATAGTTGACGAATATGACTTTTCGTCAAACCTGCATGGTTGTCTATAATGACTTTGTTGTGTTTCTCGGTCAATGTGATGATTTCATCTTCGGAAGCACTTGTTTCTATGCTTTCACAGGTTCTTGTACCGTCATAGATCGTATTCAAAACTTTTATCCCGTATCTACTGCCGTTCTCCTCTAATTCTTTGTTTACAAGGGTTGAGAGGGCTTCGTACACGTCCTGCTTTTCATGAAAGGATGAGATCTTGTTCTGTAATACACCTCCATCGGTGTATCTGACAATCTCTCCAACCTCAATCAGATGTTTTTCGATTAATTCATGAAAAAAGAGTATGAGGTTCTTTGGCTTGAGCAGTCGTGTGTTGTTGAATACGAGACAAAAGCCAATGACATTCTCTTCACTCAGTTTTTCTGTGAAGATATAGTGTACAAGTTGCATCTCCCTCTGTATGATAAGACGTACCCCTTTTGTCTCTTCCGGTACGTTGGAGAGGGAAGAGGCAATATAATCATCTGGATACTGACTGTATTGCCTCCCGAGCGTCCCAAATATATAGAAACTGAAGTTCATTGTCCTTGTTCCGGTTTTTCAAATTCTATCCATTCAGACTCTTCATCAAACGAATGTCTGGGAAGTTCCTTGATGACATTCTGTCCCAATAGTACCGGGGTTTCCGTGTTGTCTGTGACAAGGAATGATACATTCTGAAGTCTCAGATACTTGTTGTCCTTGCCTTGGATATATATTTCCTTGATGTTGAATACCTTGTTGATAATAAGAGAGGCATCGGCCAAGCTGGTCATGGCTATGCCTTGCATGTCTTCCTCTCCTATTTTTCCACTCTTGGCCAGCTGTACAAATTCAAGGTAGGAAATCTGACACATTGAAGCTGCCGTATCCCACAGCATATTGAACGGAACACCATTCAGTGAAACCTGTACTTCTATAAGTCCCGATTCTATTCTCTTGAACGGAACCAGTACTTTCTTACTGCTCATGTATGTATGTACATCAGCATTCACCATTGTTGTATCTTCATTTCCCCAAGGATCATCCCTTCTTGATGGTTTCTGTTGGTTGCATGAAACAAATGTCAGCATTAATATTGCCGATAATGTATAAATAATAGTTCTCTTCATCTTGTTGGTTATTGAAAGTAAGAATCTATAAATTTGTTGTATCTATCCGTAAGTTTCCTGATGTATAACAATTGACTTTCTGAGAAAGGTGATTTATTAGCTTCCTCGTACTCATTGTACATAGCATCCAATTTCCGAACATCTTCGTCAATAGCTTCAAATATTGTCTTTTTGTTCTTATTTTCTCTTTTTAATTGTTCTATTGTTCTCTCGACCTTCTCTATACCTTTTCTGATATCTATAATATAATTTACCAATGTAGTATAGCGCATCAGGCATGTGGGTATATTTTTTGTGTCAAACGGTTTGCCTGTAAAAACATTTGGGCTATCGTCTATTTCAAAATGTTTATTTGTAAGTGATTCTTTTTCTTCTTGAAGGTATTTTCTTTCATTTTCCGTTTTCTCCAATTCTTCTGTCAGTTCTGTTTGTTTTATTTCCAGCAATCTTATCAGTGATTGGTAGTCTTTTAGTTGAGTCTTCAGAGTGTCTACCAAAATCTTTTTTTTCTTGATATGAGTTCCTCCTATGAGACTATCTCGCATTTCAATACGACGGTATAATAGATCCCGGTCAGAACTCGACTGGGAAAACATATTGTTTACATGAAACAATACGACGATTAGTACAAATATTTTTCTCATGGCTTATTCTTTTTTTATCTTGGTGTATTGATTTCCTCCCGTGTCAATGTCGTTTGGGTTTTTCTTCTTTTCTCTCTTGTTTCTCTTTTACACTGGATTGTTTGTTTTTTTCTACTTTCCTTACTTGTTTCTCTCTTGTGTTGGATTGTTTGGTTTTTTTTACTTTCAATGTTATGGTTATGGCTCCGCTTTTTATGGTATGTGTACCTTCTTGGAGAAGTATTGTTTCCATCATATCAATGTTCTTATTATCATACATAATGGATGGGATCGTTGATGAAATGGTAATCGCTTCGCCAGATATAAAATCCAAGGTCTTGTTTTTAACATATTCCTTATTATTGATTTCAATAGACGTAATCTTCTGTTTTAGAGATTTAAGACGTGATTCACTTCCATCTTTAAGGACTAACGATTCTTGGAGTCTTTTTTTGTAATTATCATATTCGCTTTTCGTAATGTATTCATTAGTGTCACCTAAAATCTTATTAATATCCTCGTAGACCTTTAAATCATCCTCAATTTCATTTATTTTATCATTAAGCCCGACTTCAGCCAATAAGTCAGCGTTATCTTCGATATATTTGATTCCTTGAGTAAAGATAGAATCGCGGTTTGAACTATCAATAAGAGTGAATATCTCTTTTATTACATCCTCCTTCTTAAACTGTTTCTTGTACGAATCTCCATCGGATTTTCCGCTTAATAGTTTATAGGCCTCTGCAAACTTATTGTTATTGTAACAAGAGTTGAAGAGCTTCTCGTCAACAATGTTTTTTTGATCTCCCGGCTGTAAAGTTGGGGTCTCTTGGAGCGCGGTATTCGTTACCTTGTCATTACTGCTGAAATGTTGGTATGCTCCGTAGATGACTCCCAATGCAACCAGCAAGACAAGGAACAGCAACAGAGGATTCTTAAAGTTTAGGCTTCCTGTCATCTGTAGCAATTTGTTTTTGTCTAAAGAAAATATATTTTCTGAAGAAAATATCCCTCCGGGTTTCTTGAGACAGGCTTTGCAGATGTTGCTTCCCGTGTCAAACTCCTTTTTGGACTTTCGTTTCCCGCAGGTTTTACACATGATGCCCTCTTGTTTCGATAGACAGTCGTCACAAATTAAATTTCGATTGGAAAACGCATCTTGCGGTTTCAACTGATGGCATTTTTTACACTTCCGCTTGGGAACATAACGTGCCTCACAGTCCATACATTGGTCGGCATCCGGCGTTCGAAACATGGAAATATCCTTTTCCTGTCCGCATGTCTTGCATACTTTCCTGTTTGATGGAGGGGTAGATGGAGACGTTTTGTTGATCAGTGTCCGGATTCCATCGTGCAAGGAAGCGTAGTCATCCCTTAATTTCTCAAACTTTCCGGACATTTCGGTATTACTTATGGAAGGCAAGTATTTCTGCAAGTCATCATAGATATTCCTGACCTTCCCCAACATTAGTTTGAACTCATCTTCTGTCAATCTATCTTGTCCGATAGATGCTTTGAAGGAAATGTTGGTTAGCCTGTTGTACAGATTGTTCAGGTCTTGGTATGACAATTCTATTTCTGGAGAATTGGCATTGTTTCTGTGTGTATGGTGTGGAAATTCAGACGAGATGGATATCCAGCTGTATTTTTTAAATACAGCAAGGATGTCTTCATTGGACTCTTCATCATTCAGACCAGCCACCTTGCCCGTGTTTTCATCGGAAAAGGAACTGTCGTACCTCACCAACCTAAGGTCAGATTTCTCCGAAAAGATGTTGGGCAAAGTGTTCTTTATCCATTCCACGGAAGCCTTGTTGTCCGAGAATTTTCCAATAACGTATTTGTATGTGTCGGATTCGTCTTTTCTCAGTATTTTTCCTTCCTGCACAATGTGTTCAAACAGATAGTCGAACCATTCGAAGATTTTCCTGAAATCCGTACAGAACAACGAATCGCTTACTACCAATGACATTCCGAAAAGTCCATTGGTCGGGCGGTCTATGGATTCTTTGATACCGTAATGCAGGTAATTGTATAGAGTTTCTCCATTTCCCCGGCGATTCACCATTAGCCTTTTTCCCTTGCGGGTTGAGATATAAAAACTCTTGACATAGTCTTCATAGTCCACATCCTGCTCATAGAAGTCAAATCCATGCGTATTGCCAAATATTAATGTCTTTATCATGTTCTAAAATCAATATGATTGGTTATTTCGTCAATGCCTTCCATAGTTCCTGACAATACCAGTCAGACTCAAGCGTCCACACTTCTTTGTTATTCTCCGTCCGGTTAAAAATTCCGGAGGAGAAACATACGGTCTTGAATTTATATTCCCCATACAGTATCTTGTCCATTCCTTTATTTTGGTATTTGGAAAAGATGCCGGGATACTGCTGTGCAATATTTTTGAAAAACACCTCTTTGTTCGGCTGTCCGTTCGGTTTGTATTGCTGGCGGTGTTTGTCGGCCTTGTTAAAGAGAAAAACAATTCTGTCTTGTGGGGAGATGAGGCTTTGCATACTGCAGATTTTCTGGGCATAAAGATTGCGCTCGCCTTGGTCGTTTCCCCAATCCTGCTCCACGAAGAACACCCATATTCTTCTGTTGGGAGCCGTTCGAATCGCATTGATATATGTCGGAAATTTCAAATCTGCTGTTCCGTCGAAATAGTGTTCGCCCGGGGCTTCCAGAATCTGGCAAACAGGATTTCCCACTTCGTTGAGTACTTTTGCCAGCATGAAGCTGATCACATCGGTTCCTCCCGGTGTATATGCGCTGTATGCGATTGATTTCAGATTGGAGCACATCTTTGCGTAGTGTCTGTCCGTCCGTGGACGAAAGACGGCTTCCGGAACGACCTGGTAATTGTGGGATTCGAGAAAACGAATCATGCGCAGCAATGTCAATGTCTTGCCTGATGCCATCGAACCGAAAAAGATAACGATGGGTGTTTGTGTGTCGGGTATTGTCACACTGATATTATTCACATCGCGTTGCTCTTCTTCTGTAAAGGTAGCGTCTTTGATCTGTTCCTCCTCACTTGTTGCCTTTAAGTCTGTAGTATTTTGCTTTCCGTTAACTAAATCGTGAAACCCGGTTTCTCTGTTTCCTGTATTTACATTGTGATCTATCAATTTATCAAAATCTCCCATGATGTCTTTCATTTACTCGGTTATAAATTAAATTACGTTGTTTCTGTATTTCACTGCAAGATTGAAGAAGATGAATCCGGCAAGGTCTACGAGCAGGGCGATGAACACCCACCAGATAAAGCCGTGCCCGTCATATTTGTTTGTAGTGATAAAGTCTTTCCACACATCGGGTACGCTGAGCATTGCCTGTGCCTCGGGTATCGCCCCCTCGCGGACATACCGTTCACGGTCATTGTCTTCGAAAATAATATACTTGGCATTTGTCTTTATGTATGAATAGGCACGGGTAAGGTCTTTTACAGCCTCACTGATAAACAGGTTGTCCACACCCTCCATGCGACTGATGTCGGACAACGCCTTATTCATGTTGCCTATTAGGATTGGCAACTCTCTTGTGTCATCCATTATCTTCCTTATTTCTGCAATTTCTTTGTCGCGCTGGGCATTGTAGGCCTCAAGATGTCGATATGCCTGCTCCCTGTAATAGTCGATTTCTGCAAGCCATTGTGTGCGGCTGACACTTTTCTTGGTGTATTTTTGGATTTTCATGCCAAGTTCATTCTCTAATTCTGCCAATGCCGTCTTAAATCGTTCTCCTATTCCTAAGGCACTCGGATTGGAGGCCTCAGCCGTAAGGCGGATGAAATATCCCCTTACCTTGTTTTCCTTTTCTTTTTTCTCTTTTTCGATTTGCTTGATTGCCACATTGTTGTCTTTCAGTTCTTCGAGGTATCCCTTGGTTTTCCTAAGGTCGGACGTAATGATATTTTTGATGGAAGCCCTGTAAAGTAGCGTATGCGTATTGGTGGGAAGACTGATCATCAACCAGAAGACCACAAGCCCCATAAATCCAAGGGTCAGCTGACCGCCACGCCCGAACGTTTTTCCGCCGAGATATTCGTTTTTGTCAAGTGCAGTCATTATTTTAGAAAAGCAGATGGAGGCAATGATATAAAACACTATGGCTATCAGCCATCCACCAACGATAGTAATGGACGGCTGCCAAATGTACAGCGACTCTGCCGTCCAGAAACAACTAAACCCTGCGAGACCAAGAAACGCAAGGATAGACACAATTTGTTTGTAATTAAATCTTTCCATTTTCTTTTGATGATACTTTTATGTTGATAATTCTTTCTAAGTTAAAGGATTGGTGAAAACCTGTGAAACCCTGCCTGAGCTAAGTAAGGCCTTTATTCGCTGTAGGCTATTTCTCTGCTTGTGCGTTCCCAATATTTCTTTCTGCTCAGTAGTTTAATGGATTGTTTCTCGAATGTGACAAGAAACCTATCATTGCCCAGTTCTCTTACATTCGCTTTGAAAGCATAGCCTGTATATTGTTTACCCATGATTCCTTCATATGAGTGTGTACCTTTGATTTCTATGATTGTTTCGCTCAGATAGTCAACGGATACAATACAAAGACTTCCGTAAATGTATGTTCTCCCTTCAAAGGCTTTATGGTAATAGAGTTTGCAGAAGTCTTCAAGTAGTCCTTGATAAAAATGAATGCTCTTTCTTTTCCTTTCTGTGGTTTCAACTCTGTCTTTTTTCTCGTATTCCACTGCGGTGCGAGAGGATTCTTTTTGTTCTATCCTAACAGGGTCTTTTTGTTTCGGATGGGATTGGATACCACAGGAAGTATATATCCCCAATGGCATGAGGAGTAAGAGGAATAAACTTTCTCGTATTTTCATATTCAGTTTGGATATAAAGAGTGATGTTTATAGGTGTATTTGTGTCATGCACTGATAGTCAAAAACCACCTTCTGTAAAAGAGGGTAAACCTGCTGTTGTCCAATGGCTGAAAACGTTTAGTTCCGAATAAACGCGTATGGACAAATAAAAAAGGCGTTAACCATTCGATGCTTATTTCGAAACAAGGTTACCGCCAAGTGACCATACAACACAAACAAGCACGAATTGTTCACGCCTATAAAGCGTGAACTTCCATTTACTTGTCCTCGTGTTGTGAATATTGGCGGTATTCTGTTTCGAGAGAACAAGAGCCAGAAGCTCTATGTTAAAAAATTGGACGGCCGTTCCATCCTATACTGATTCTTAAAATCCCGTATGGCTGTCCTCAAGCCGTTTGAAAGTTGAGCACCTTGTACTCGTCCTTTCTTGTGTGAGTTCTTTCTGTTTCTTCTTTATGAATATAAATGTACGTTGTTCTGTATGTGAAGATTGTGCAAACGAGCGTGAAGAAAGTTTACTTTCAACGGATCGGGTGCGATTTTTCCTGTGCAAAGATAATAAAAATATTAAATCATACAATAGATTTGCTTTCAATTTTTGGAAAGTAGATTCTGTTTCAATGAGTTCGGGACACTTTCCTGCTCAGTTGCGAGATACTTTTCCTCCTCTATGGATGGATGTTATTCCTATGCGTATTGCTTCTCCTTCCGACCGCGATGTAAAATGGGCGTTTTAAAGGTTCGGTTTAACCCAAATCGGTCATTAGAAAACTTATCTTTCTTTTTGCCCGAAAAAGTGCGATATGCTTGTAAATGGTCAGTAGGCCGTTGGCGTTTCGGCAGACTATGGGAAGCTTTTATAACACTTTGATTTCAAAAATCTCTCATGACCGATTTGGGATAAAAGGACAGGTTTTATCTTACAGAAGGGGAACTTTCGTCGGGCAAAAGGACAGGTATGAGGATGTAAAATGGCAGGTTTTACGTCAGCATTGATTTTCAAATACTTACAAAGTGTACTGTCACTAAACGGATGGAGAGTCGGCATTCATGGACTTTGTTGATAAGTCACTACAAATATTTTGAACGCCGGTTCGTTTTTAACCCAAATCGGTCATTAGGCTTTTGTGATTTGTGGCCTGATTTGTAAAAGACCATAATACAGTCATTTGTAAAATCGATTTTCTAATGGCGGTCATTAGGAATCGCCATTTTAAGCCCTAATGACTGATTTTGGTTTAACCCGAATCGGCATTAGATACTGAAGTGATTTAGTTCAATTGTTTGATCAGGTGGATGGTTGTCTTGCCGAAAGAATTGCGGACTTCATTGGGAAGAAACGGCAGCCCTGCTGCCGACAAACTGACAAATCAGTCGGGAGGCGAACTCTGTCAATTGGAAAATAATTTCCGAGATCTAATGGTGAAACCGGTAACAGGAATTTTGATCGTATTGTAAAGATCGGATTAATATTATTACTGTCCGCTAAACATACTTTTACCCCCATATTTACGGATTTGGCCGTTAGACAAGCCCCCCTTTGACTCTTTCATCGGCTGTCCGCTAAAAAATGGGTGCTGAATTTGACGTTGAAGCAATGAAACTTGGCAT
>JAQYET010000131.1 GCA_028723525.1 Prevotellaceae bacterium | reverse complement strand
CAGGTAGCGGTCCATATAGTTGTAATTGATACGGCCAAAGAACGAAAGCAAAGCCGAGTTCAACTCGTTTGAGCCTATTGTGCCGTCTCCATTATAAGTAGTAACAGTAGGTGCGCCAAGGTCGTGTACACCCGACGAAATAGACATTGTGCGATAGAACTCGCGCATCCAGCTCGTACCGAGAAGCATATCAAAGTTGTGGCCACCTATCTTGCCATTATATGTCAGCAAGTTGTCGATAGTGTAGTTGAAATTTTCACCACGCGACTCACTAAGTGATGTATACGGCTGACTGAAACGTGAGTCGGCACTGCCATCCTCATTCCAATACGATGCATACTCGGGCAGCTGGTTATATCCGTGTGTATTAAGATAGCTGGCAGCAAGGTTTATTTTGTACTTAAGACCCTTAAAGATGTCTACCGTAACACCAAGGCTACCCGTGAGGTCCGTCTTCTTAGTATAAACATCCTGTGCATACATTTGCGCAAGTGGATTGGTTATTTCAGAATTGGTTGTAGAATATCCCAACTCCTTTGGTGTAGAGACATAACGTCCATAAGCATCGTAGACGGGGATTGTAGGTATCTCGATATAACGTACAGAAGGAGGACTTACCTTGCTTGTGTGTGCCAACGAAAGGTTCTCGTTTATAGTGAAGCGTCCCTTCTTGTATGTACCATTGACACGGGCATTGTACTTCTCATAGTCCGACTGTATGATGATACCATCTTGCTTAGTATAACCTATGCTTGTGCTGAATGTAGAATTCTCGCCACCACCAGACACAGCAGCGCTTAAGTTCCACATCGAAGCATTGCGATAATAAAGGTCTTGCCAATCCTGCGAATAATTAGGGTTAGACGGATTGACATTCTCTGCTGCACGGTCGTATGCAGGGCTATTGTCGGCTACAGTGTTGGCAAACTCGCGCCACTGGCTGGCATTCATAAAGTCGAGCTGCTTAGACGGTGTCTGATACGACCAAGAACCATTGATTTCTACAGATGTACGGCCACTCTGTCCATTCTTGGTAGTAACAAGCACAACACCATTGGCTGCACGCGAACCGTAGATAGCTGCTGCTGAGCCGTCTTTCAAAATCTCGATTGAAGCGATATCGTTAGGGTTAAGAGAATTGATACCGTTGTTGCTCACAGCACCATCAACAATGTAGAGAGGTTCGGTAGAACCGAAAGAGCCAGCACCACGTACCAAAATGCTAACGTCGCCACCAGCCTCGCCACCTTTCTGCAACACTTCCACACCTGGGGCGCGTCCTTGCAGAGCTGTAGCAACATTGGATGTTACCTGCTTCTGAATCTCCTTCTGCGATACTGTGGTAACAGATGCTGTCATGCTCGACTTCTTCTGAACACCATAACCCACAACGACGAGTTCTTCAAGCGATTGTGAATCGCTCTGCATCGTTACATGAAGAGGTTGTCCATTCCATTTCACTTCGACAGGCTCAAAACCCAGATAAGTAATAAGAAGTACGTCACCCTTGTTTACCTTGTCAAGAGCAAAGTCACCATCAAGACCTGTAATCGTAGCAGTCTTAGAGCCTTTTACAACAATGGATGCGCCGACAAGAGGCTCTCCAGTAGAATCTTTAACTATACCCCTACATACACCGGATTGGTCAGCCTGTGCATGTATGGTCTGTTTTGTGGCAGCTTTTGCTATTTGGGGATACGTTATACATCCCCCAGCAATTGCAAGCAGAGCAAAACTAATTGACTTAAAGTTAGTTGCCATAAATTAATTGTTTATTGTTAGTAATAGGTTTATTATTATATCTTTACTTTTACGATCAGTTTTCTTATCTTACGACTGCCTATTGCTGGCGCATGTGGGTCTTCTGGCCACACGATCATGAATTGTCCAGGGTGAAGCTTTGCATATACTGAAGCTGGTTCTGCATACAGGGCACAGTCGGCATCCTCATCATAAGGCTTTGAAGGCGACCCGGTGTCAGCAATATCTTTCCATCCTATGGTTTCCTCACCTTCCAACAACACGTGAATGTCTATATACTTGCGGTGCACTTCGAGCATCTGCTTTTTGGCTGCAACACACTCGGGATTGACGTTGTTTATAAACAAGTCATCTCCCTGAAGTTCAATACGTCCACAAGGTGTGTTTAGTAAATCATTCGATTTGATGTAGTCAAACGCTTTTTTGAACAATGGATGAAGCGATTCAATACGCTTACTATGTTGTAGACTTGATATTATCATCGTTTTTAGTTATATTAAAATTAGACATTATTCCATATTGTCAGTCTTTGGGTGCAAAGCAAACAACTGTACTGCAAGTGCCACGGCTACAACTGCAGCAAGCACAGCAAAGCCAAGTCCGAGGTCGCCATTATCGCTCCACTTGCCCAATATATTAGTAATGGCTGCTCCAGCAAATACACCC
>JAQYET010000130.1 GCA_028723525.1 Prevotellaceae bacterium | reverse complement strand
AGAAATGCCGCCAATTCCTACGAAGAAAATTCTGGTCTGGGGAGCCATGAGGTAGGAAAATTGAGCAAAGTCTAAATCTTGGTAATTTTCAATCAATTTATTGGTCATGCTAAGACCTCCCTTACTCCGCCATTTTACTCGTAGCGCGGCTTGGGAACAAATGCCAAACTTATCTTTTGGATTTCAAGCTCATCCGCCCCGCTTGCATGTCATAGTGGGCCACACCAGAAGGAATCGCTTCAAGTTGATGGCTAGAAATCAGTACAGTCAAGCCTTCAGTAGACTTTCGGCGCAGAAATTCTAGAATGAGTCGCGCATTATCTGGATCAAGGTCACCTGTTGGCTCGTCTGCAATCAAGACAAGAGGGCTCTGAACTAAAGCCCTGATGATTGCTACTCGCCGGCGTTCCCCACCAGAAAGGGACCTCGGATATTCTGCTTCTAAGCCTGCCAAGCCGAAAGAGTAGAGCAATTGAGATACATAATCGTTAGAAATCGGCGGATATCCACACAATCGTTGGGGAAGCTTAATGTTTTCCTGAACGGTCAAGTTATGTAGCAAAGAGTCTGCTTGCAGGATGTAAGCCAATTGATTAGATCTCAGCTTTGTCCAGGCCTGTCGATTGTTTTTTGTAACATCCTGGCCATCAAATATGATTCGCCCCTGATCCGCTGGCAGGACCCCTGTTAGCAGATTAAAGAAAGTAGACTTGCCGCATCCAGAGGGGCCACTCAAGACCGCCATTTCGCCACGCCTTAACTCAAAATTGACATGATCTACAGCAAGAAAGGTTTGAGTGCCATGGGTAAAAGACTTGGATAAGTTTTCTACTTGTAAAAGCATTACAACTCCGATCCCTGGATCAAATCTACTATGTCACTCCTTGCTATCCGCCAGGCTGACCGCAATGAAGCCAGGAGTGATATAGCCAAAGCAAGCAAGAGGCAGCGCCCTCCTAGGGACAGATAATAGCTAGTTGATGAATTTAGCCTCGGAATGTTAAGGGCCTGCATGAGAGGAATCTTAAAAACAGAGAGGGCCGCTCCAGCACTTAAGAGACCCAGGATAGAACCTGATAAACCTATGAAAATGGCTTCTAAAACGATCACTGTAGCTAGACTTACTTGCTTCACCCCTAAAATGGAGAGAATACCAAACTCTTTGGTGCGTTCATTAATTGTTATACTGAAAATACTAAACAAGGAAAAAGCTACTAAAAGTACCAACAAACCCAAGACCAAGTGTGAATAGTTACCCAAACTTCTCACAGAATCGCTAAAGTTAGAAAACATATCTAGAGTGGTATAAGCCCTAATCGGTGCCCCGTCAACGGTATGGTTTATTCTACGGGCGACAGTTTTGAGGTCTGAACCAGGTTTGCCCTTAATCATCACGCTAGATACAATATCTTCAACCCTTTGCTCTGGTTTACCGAAAGCCTCGATATAATGCTTGGAGTCTATGATTTCTTGGGCGGTCTCAGAAGTCATAAAAACACAGGTATCAAATCCCGTATTTGTTAATTCAAGTCGACCAAGGACTTCAAAATCTTGACCAAAAAAAGTAATTTTATCTGGTTCTGGCGGGATGATCTTATGGCCGATATATAATTGCCCTTTACCTGGTAAGCCCAAGCCCTCAGATTCTAACCACGGCCTGATGATAAAATCTGATTGAGGGTCAAAAACGATCATCTGAGTTGGTGATGAACAGCAGTCTGCAGCGAGAGAAGTCAGGTAAGTTTGTGTGGTCATCGCTGCTATTCCCTCAATCTGGCTGAGGTCGCCCAGCCAGACCCGGTCAAAGCTAAAACTATTCAATTCTCCCAGAAAGAGTGCATCAGCGGCTTCTTTTTTGAAATCTTGTGGAACCACTATGATATCTGCACCCAAACGATCTAAAGTCTTTGTTAAGGAGTCTGAGAAGCTATCTAAAAGCACAGAAGTCACAAATAGGCACATCGCCAGAGCCCACACAAAGAATATCATGGTCCAGGTTCTGACTGGTCTCCGTCTTAAATTGATCCTGGCCAATTGGCTAAGTCCAAGGCAGTTCATAGGCATATTGACGGGCAGAGACACTTTATGCAGTTTTTGAAAAAAGCGCTATGCATTGTGCAAGGCTAGCTAGTATTGACAGTCCATTAATCGTTGGAAAGCAGATTACATTGCAGGCCATTTCTGGCTTCATGCAACCACCAATTAACCATAGAGTAATAAGTAGAGGCATAAGTGAGCAGACCAAAGCAAGCAGACTCATGAGCTTGAAACAACTATGATTTGCGTGAGTCAATTGCCAAATAGCAATAAAAGCTAGAATAAGGGCCAGAGGCACAAGAGCCTGCACCGACCAGTGACATTTCATGACTTTTTCTGTGTTCGGACAAGGCTGGAAAAAGCTGCGTGGCCCTATAATTAAAAGAATAGCTGCTAGCAAGCTGGGCAGGCTAGTAAGTTTTCTTTTTGTGGCTAAATTCATATTTATTTTGCTTTGGCCCTATAAATAATAGTTACTGTCGTTTGATCTTTAGGGGCCACATCAGGATTAAGCTTGAATGTGACATTATTAGGTTCTTCTCCCAAATAATAGTTTGCGTTACTTGTGATGCCAACAAAGCAAGTTGTTAAACAGGTAATGCAACCCGATTGATATTTGTCTGAAGCTGCCTTATTGCCTGTAAAACGGATATCCACAGGTTTACTATTGGATTCCACAATCATCTCGTCTAAGCTTGCAGTCTTGTCATCCCAGGCAAAAGTGACCTCGAGAGCTGGACCGTCTGTGTAAGTCTCACCAGCGTTATCACTATTAATATTGTCCGCGGCTGCTAGGCCAATTGCCTTAAGCCCATCATAAAAAGCATCCTGTTTGGCAAAAGATTGAAACATACAATTCTCACCCTGTGCGCCATCTACATATACCACACCATGCATGGTTGATTTCTCGAAGAAGTCACCATTCACTGCAGCGAGAATTCTCACCTCTTTATTTTCTTTATCTACGACAATTGGGTTATCGACACTGAGTTCTTGGCTATCCTTTGGACCATCTGTAGCCTGTGCAGAGGCTTCAGGGGCAGCGGTTTGTTGGGTCTTTATTTTATCTGCAGAAGAACCGCACGCCACAAGTCCGAGGCCCAAACTCAAAACAATTAGCAAGGTCAAAATTCTTTTCATTTGATTTCTCTCCTTCATAATTCAAACTGTGGTTGAATTAGTAGTACTGACTCTTGCATTATGAAAGAGTCTAAATCAAACTTCCAGAATTAAATCACTTAAATTTTCTATGCTATTAATCGTAATAAACAATGGTTTATAATAGCCTAACTACTTGATTCTTAGTTCGAGATAGAAAGAGGGCAGCTCATGCGAGCCACCCCCTTCCCACATAGGTGTTTGACAGTTTAGGAATGCTGTCAGTCTAAGATACCGAAGACAGCCACAGCTTGAAAAGAAAGTAGAAGGATCCGAAACAAGCCAGGAGAAAGAGCACTATAGGCAAGAAGGTTCTAAGGGCTATACGATAAAGCTCCCAGACTTCTTTGCGGGAAAAGTCCATATCCCGGACTATATCTTCCTTGGCCTTGATCTCTTCCGGACTCAAGTTTCGAAAAACATCTCTTTTTTCAAACATGCTTTCGACTCCTAAATCTTTTGAATCGCCTCATGGGCCAAGCGATCAGCCTCAGCAGCGCGTGCTAGGTCCTCAGCGTCCTTCTTGGCCATATAGGCTTTACGCTCATCTTCGGGCATATCCATGAGGTGGCAGGCCAGCTGGTGCTTATCATTGATTCTGATAAATTCAGGC
>JAQYET010000129.1 GCA_028723525.1 Prevotellaceae bacterium | reverse complement strand
GTGATGTCGTATGATGATTGTTTAGCGTTTTAAACTGCTCTTTTTGTCAGGAAAAATAGTGTCGGCAAAATATTTCATAGTGTTCAGTATTGATTTTTGGGCTGATTAAACAGTATTACGTGACAGCGATGAGGTTATGTTTCGTATTCTTGGGGGTTGTTTTTTGTTACTGTCAACATATTAGGTTAAGCACTTATGATTTCGGTAACGATTTCGTTTTAAGTGATTTCTGCTGATACTGATACAGTTTTGTCACAACATCTCAGCTATCAATGGCACCAATTCTGAATCTGCCGGAAGCCATTTCACAGAGTAAAGATGTTCCTTTGTCAGCCAACGCGCATCTTCATGTTCGAGGAGTGATAGCCGGCCGCAAACAATGGAGCAAAGGTAGCAATACATCGTAAGGTGAAACTGAGGATAATCGTATTCAACCGTTTTGAGCAGCTTGCCAACATTGATTTCTGTTGCAAGTTCCTCACGTATTTCACGTTTCAGAGCATCTTTTTGGGTCTCTCCTGATTCTATTTTCCCGCCGGGAAATTCCCACCAGTCCTTCCATTCGCCGTAACCGCGTTGGGTGGCGAAGAGCTTGCCATCTTGAATGATGATAGCGGCAACGACATTTATGGTTTTGCGTTGTTCTGTCATATTTCCTTAATTCCCAACGATTTCAGATATTTGTAGGTGCCGTCATAAAACTCAGGCAGGCGTGTCGGGTCTTCGTGGAATCCCTCAGGCGTCAACCTGTTATTGCCACTTGGGACGCAAATCACAATGCCCTGACGTGCACGTGTCAGAAGCACGCGATAAGCATTCAGCATATACTTCTTTTCTTCTTGACCATTAGCAGTGTTGGGTACAGGATTCCATTTATTCTTGCCGTTGAACTTGAAATACTCCCAATGTCCGTCGTTGTAACGCATATCTGCATCCCACAGTACACAGGCGAAATCCAGTTCAAGGCCCTGCACCTGTATTTCTGTGGCATATATCGCTGAAATACAACGTAGGTTAAAAATTCTGCGGCAAGGAGCCGCTCTCTTTTTTGCGATTCTTATTGAGATTATATCGTAATACACTCTCGAATATTTCTGATTTGACAAAAATATTTCTTATTTTTATAACTTTTATCCAATTTTGAAGGAAATAACACAAAAATGTGTATATTTGCACCCATAAAAATTATGATACTATGGCAGAGAAGGATTTAAACCGGATTAAGGTCGTGCTTGTAGAGCATAAGCGAACCAACAAATGGCTTGCCGAACAACTTGGCAGAGACCAAGCAACCATATCTAAATGGTGTACTAATTCTTCACAGCCAAGCCTTGAAGCTCTTATACAGATAGCACAATGCCTAAAAGTTGATGTAAAAGAACTAATCCGCTTTCCTGAAATTGAAAATAAAAATGATTGAGAAACAATGAAAAAGAAAAACAAGACCTTTTCACTTTTCGATTTCTGCAAGAGACGAGCCGACAAGGTGGAAATATACGGAAAGGAGTCGTGGGATGAAAATGGCGATATAATATCATTTATTGACCAAGCTGCATACGTTACACACTATTTGCAGCTAAAGCGGTCTAATGTAGAAGTTCCATACGCTGACAAAGCTGAGGAATTGCTAAACCTTTGGTATGAATTTGTCATAGGCAAGGAAACAAAGGATGAGATACAAGATAGTATGGTAGGTGACTCCCGGGTTGCTATACAGCAATATCTTTTCCCTGATTTGTTTCAAGCACCATTCCAAACACCGAAGAACCCAAAGTTTACATTCATCGACCTCTTCGCTGGAATTGGTGGTTTTCGTATGGCATTACAGAACTTGGGAGGTGAATGTGTGTTCTCTTCCGAATGGGATGAACAAGCCAGAAAGACTTACTATGCCAACTATGGTGATGTTCCTTTCGGTGATATAACTAAGGAGACTGTCAAGAACAAAATACCCAAAGGCTTTGATATTCTGTGCGCTTAAAATAGTTTCTTATGAAAAACAATTGGACAAGAGAGGAAACAATTATCGCTTTTAATGTATATTGCAAAATACCTTTCAAAGATAGCAACAAGAATCATCCAATGATTATAAAATACGCAAACATCATTGGAAGAAGTCCAAGTGCGCTTAACATGAAAGTGGGTAATTTAGGCCGATTGGATCCAAAATTGAAAGAAAAAGGCATTGTCGGATTG
>JAQYET010000128.1 GCA_028723525.1 Prevotellaceae bacterium | reverse complement strand
TTGGCCTTACACCAAAGGATAGTGGCATGTTGAAGTTCACAGTCTTTGTACCAAATCCACCGTTAACTGTACCCATGTTTGGAAATGTACGGTATACCTTAACATCATTTAGTGAGAATGCTGGTGTATTACCATCACCTTCCCACTCGAAGTAGTTCTTATTAGCGCCCTGGTAGTTTGTTGACATCCAGTTAAACTTAAGTTCTTTTTCTCCTGATGTCCTAACATGGTCTGGGTTGTAGTAGGCAAGTACTGCTACATACCAGTTTCCATCTGTACCTTGGTATACATCTCTAAAGTAGTAGGCTTGAGTTGGTTTGACATTACGTCTGTCATAGTCATAGTAATCATAGTCAGCTTTAATATCTCTTGTAATTGTGTTGTCTGTAAGGTTTGTTTGACCAGGTGCCACAGTTACATTGAATGTAAAGGTTCCATCATTTTGAGCAAAGTATTTAGATGGAATCATACCAACTAATTTAATATCTGCTGAAGCCGGTCCACCTTTTGAATTTTCATTAAAGACATAAGTTAGTTTGTTTGTTGTGTAATCAAAGTAAGGGTCGGCTATTTCTTTTCCGTCTTTTACTATCTTAGGGAATTCAGAAAAGTATTGGGTGAAGTCTAGATTAGGGTCAAATTGGATTGAAAATCTAGTTCCAGGTGCTGAATTCTCTAGCTGAATGTTTGCAGTGTATAAAAGTGATTCAAGGGAATATGCTTCCCAGATACCTGGCCTTGAACCAATACTTCCACCATCCTTATCATTTACATAAAGGTCTTGAGTCACTCCTGTAACAATTGCCCTAGAGTCATCTTTACCTTGTTCCATGTCTTTTATGAAGTAATCTTCACCATTTACAGGGTAACCTGATCCATTTTTAAACTTAGGAATATAAGTTACTTGTTTAGAGTCATCTACTGTCACTTCAAAGATGACATTTGACTTTACATAGCCTTCTGGTGCTTCAGTTTCTTCTATTGTATATTTACCTCCTGGCATATTGCCAAAAGATACCTTGCCATCTTCGCCAGATGTCACTGTAGAGATCACATCACTATTTTCATCTTTTATTACAAAAGTTGCACCAGCTAAAGGGTTGTTATCCTTGTCTACTTTTGTGAGTCCAACTTGACGAGTTTCAAAGGCTTCGTTTGTAATAGTGATTTTTGTCGCCTTATCTGTATCATTTGAGGTAGAAGGAACTATTTTTTGGTCTTGGATTTTAGCTTGGTTTCTTGTGTCATCATTTGTCAACCAATCATAAGTCAAGCTATCGCCTGTTCCTGTTACCTTTACCAAGTATCCCCAGTCATTTGCAAATCTTTCCTTTGGTAGATAAACTTGGTAGCCAGTTTTATTTGTAAATGAATCTGTTACATTAGCCTTATCATTAATAGGATAGGTATGTGGATAGTTTAATACGCTTGTTCCCAATTGACCCACCATTTGATCGGCTGTTTGTTGGATCATCGCAGTTTTTAGTGGATTTCTTTGATAATCTGGATACACATCGAAAACTTCCACATTTGCGATAGAACCATTGTCCATCCTAAGGTTAAGTCTAGTGTCTCTATCTGTTGATCCACCTCTTTGTGCTTCGTTAGCTTTAAGGAAGATGTAAGTTGTAACATTTCCCTCATCATCCTTAGTTGCATATTGCATTGCGTTCATGTAGTCAGGATAGCTACCATGTTCAACTGTTTGAGTTGGATTAGCTCCTACAGATATGCTGGCTGGACCACCTTCAAGATTCACTCTTCCTTCTTTATCAATATTTATTGTTGCATTTTCTTCATTTGATTTGTAGCCATTTGGAGCTTTTGTTTCAAATATTGTATATGTTCCTGGTGCTATGTTATTAAATACAGCTTCACCATTCGCATCTGTGATTACTTCTGGTCCACCTAAGAGTTTGAACTTAGCTCCTGCTAGTTTCTTCTTAGGGTCTTTTTTATCTGTATTTACTATAGTAAAGCTTGCCATTTTTGGAACTTCTTCAACTGTTCCCCTGTTGTGGATATTGTATCCCTTTGTGTTTGGATCGTAGTAGTTGTGATTTTCGTAATAGGATATAGGTTCTCCATTATATGTTTTATCAGTTGGGAAAGTTTGAACTATTTTTGGCTGTGTCTTTGTGAATTCCCTTTCACCTTGTATATTCCATACTTTTACATCAGGTATTGTTATAGATCTACTTGCTTGTGCACCTGGTATTTCTTCACCAACAGTTGTAGATCCTAATTCCTTTTCAGTATTGTTTGGGTCTACTGCCTTTAGGGTTTGACTTGGCATAGAAATACCCTCGTCAAGGTTCCAGTTTTGGTCTACGTAGATGTCTTTGTACTTGGACATCATTACTCCAGCAAGGCTTAGTGGGTTCTTTTCTGTTTCTTCAAAACTTGTGTCATAGCGGTAAACTGCAATTGTACCTACTGGTTGGTTAGTATTTGGGTTTGTACCTTGAGCTGGGATAGTCTTATTAAGATCTGTTTCATTAGTTATTGCAACCATTTGACCTTGTCCGTTGAGACCATAAACTGCCATCTTTGATGATGACATAGTTTGGTTATTACTTAGACTTCTTGTTTCCCAAGGTAGTTTTGTATCAGCTGGTTTTTCATCTGTACCCTTGTCATCTCCAGTTGATACGGCATCTGTTACAGTCCACCTAGCCTCAGTTTCCGATCTGAATTCTCCTAGGATTGTAGTCCTGTTGTTCATACCTGATCTTATAGGTGTGGCTTCTATTACCTTGTCAGCTGGCCAGCCATCCATAACAAATCTCTTGGCACCAACTTTTCCTTTTTCAGTAAGGATAATAGAAATATCCATCATATACTTTTCTTGCATACCTTGGACTTCTGTGAAGAAGTTGTATGTTATTTCTTTAATTCCAGCAGCTGGAGCGTGGTGTTTTGAATCGTGAATACCAAAGGCTCCCTCAAGTTGGTCTGCTAACTCTACATTACTATTTTCGATTTCTTTAAGACCAGATCCTACAACTTCAGTGAAATTAACCTTAAGTCCTAGGGCATTTAGGTCAGTATCTGATGATACTTTTATAGTCCAGTTATAGCCGTGTAATTTCCCATCTTTAATTACTGGGATTGCATAAGCATCTGTGTCTACCTTGTAGTTAGAATCGTCAGGTTCTATGATTTTTGTGACGTCTTTTAGACCTGGTTCAATGATTGTACCAGCAGGGTTACCATTTTTGTATACCTTTTGTGGTACGAGGTCTTTTGGTGCCTTTACTCCAAGTCCCGATACCTTGTTAGTTATTGTGAAATTACCATTAGCATCAACTTTAATATTATCCACATTGTAGTCAACAGGAATTTCTAG
>JAQYET010000127.1 GCA_028723525.1 Prevotellaceae bacterium | reverse complement strand
TTTTCAAAAGTATCCATACACATTACAACGTCCGATAGGGGAGATTTACAGGCACCGTCCCGGACGGTATATTTTCTCCTTTTAAACATGATATCAAAGCTGCAATTGCTTTCTCCGTATATTCAAAAATACATATTCCCTGCTCTCTTTTCTCCAGGAACATAAAATCATACGGACTTCTTAAAGCTACCAGCAGCATGGGCTTTCTAATTTTACGCAGAGCCTTCCAAAGTGCTTTTTGCCCCTCATACATATACGCATTGTAAAGGCAAAGAACTACAGAGGACTTCTCTTCCGCCGTCTTAACAATATTTTGTATATCCGTATCATTTATATTTCTTCCATCAAAAAGCATGTCTGTAGCACCAAATGTTAAAGCTAAACGCTTTGCAATAGAAAGCTCTCCATTATTTATATTAGTCACATTGCTGGTTTGAAACGGCTTAGGACCAATAAAGACGGTATGCGAGTTGATGGGGAAATCCGTTAAGCTATTAGACGTGTCGTCTGATGAAGCATTTTTAAAAACAAAGGTTTTGGGCATATAATGCTCAATACTAGTGCTATAAAGAGTTTTCTCACTTTCGTCTATTGGCTTAATAAATCTATTCACTTTGCTTTTGGCTTGATAAATCCGATTTAAGGATTGGGTCAGTTCATCTTGACAAATTTCACCTGACAATACAGATTTATAGACTAAATTGATACTTTCTACCGCTAAACTCGGAGTATGAGATACAAAGCATAAATCCACACCCGCTTTAAAGGCTTCCTTTACTCCATAAGCCGTGCCGTAGAAATCTTGTATTGCTTTCATCTCCATACAGTCTGAAATAATCAAACCTTCATATTTCATCTCTTTACGGAGTATATCTGTCAAAATGGTCCTTGACATAGTAGCAGGTATTCTTTTTTCTTCAACTTGAGGGAAAAGAATATGGGTTGTCATAATCGCAGGTATTTTTTCTCGTACAGCCATCTTGAACGGAAGCAATTCTCTATGATTCAAATCATTCCTTGGAAAGTCCACAACGGGCAAACCCAAGTGTGAATCAACTTTGGTATCCCCATGTCCCGGGAAGTGTTTAGCTGAGCAAAGAATACCGGACCTTTTAAGCCCTGCTATTGCAGCTTTACCATACAATTCAACAATTTCCGGCAAATCACCGAAACTTCGTGAGCCGATAATAGGATTGTCTGCTTCACTATTGATATCAAGGACAGGCGCCAAATTAAGTGAAAATCCGAAATCCAACAAGATTCGTCCATTCATGTAATTAAAGTCTTCCACAGCTGTTAAGTCTCTTGCACACGCTAGTGCCATTTGGCCCGGTATATTAAGACTGTCTACGGGTAGTCTCGTGACTGACCCTCCTTCTTGATCAATACTAATCAAAGGCCTGTGACCTGTGGCTGATATAATTATTCTGTTAAGATCCTTAATAAGTTGCTTGGTTTGACCCTCATCCACTAAATTTTCACGGAATAAAATAATATTTCCAAAACGATACTGATAAATAAGTTCCTCTAATTCACGACTTACGGTTGTCCCGGGAAAACCAATAACTAATTTTTGTCCAATTTTATTTAAGATTTCAGGCTTCATACACAGTCCTCACATTATCAATCTAAAGCGAATATACAAATCCATTGACGAATAAAGTTCTTATGTCTCATAATAGTAACAAACTTCCAGCAGTAACTAAATAAAGTTCCATAACTATTATTTTGAAAATACTACTGACGAGTATTTCTATTAAAAGGTGGTTAATATGCAAGATCTCAATATTCACGTTATGAGTGTCTATAACTCTCTAAGCAAAGCTGAACAGATAGCAGCGGACTATTTCCTGCAACATAATGATGAAATCTACTCAACCCCAATTGCAAAACTCTCACAAAAATCAGGTGTAAGTTCCGGCACCTGGATACGCTTCTGTAAATCAATTGGCTTCTCCGGATTGAAAGAATTAAAGTCTGCTCTTTATGATAAGGCTAGCGAGGGAAATAAAACTCAAGCGACTGAAACATTACTTGTCTTTCAAGATATCAAAGATCATGAAAACATTCATCAGATTTTCCAATCTATTGAGGCATCTTCTATTCAGGCAATTCAAAATACGATTCAGACTTTGGATTATTCGAGCGTAGAGCTAGCAGCTAATAAAATTTATTCCGCAAAGAACATCAGACTCTTTGGCATTGGTGCTTCCGGCTTAGTCGCCTCAGATTTTTGCCAAAAGCTTCTAAGAATCGGTTTAAGCACGATATATATTGAGGATTCTCACGCTCAAATGACTTTGGCCACAACTACTTCTTCTGACGATATTGCAATTATAATTTCTAATTCAGGAACAACTAAAGAAATGTTAGAAGTTCTGGATTTATGCCATAGAAATAATGCTTCTTGTATCGCAATTACTTCTGTGGGAAAGAATCCTCTAAGTCAAAAATCCGACATTGTCCTTACTACATCATCACCTGAACTACATCACAGATCAGGAGCAATGAGCAGCCGTATCGCACAATTAGTAGTCATCGATATTTTGTTTACTTCCATAGCTAATAAAAACTATGATGCCATTGAGAACTACTTAGAAAAGAGTTACGAGGTCTCTTTGGCTAATCACAAGTTTCAATAAACTTCAGAGTCGGCCCTAAAGTTGGAGGCCGACTCTTTATTAATTACAATTCTTTACAGCAACTAAAGTCTCTATTTCACAAAATAAATTTGATCATCTAAGAGCATTTTTGCAATGATATTATTAAGATTGCCATAATAATAATAGTTGGATTGAACCGCATTCATTTCGGTATCGGCCAGACTTAAGCTTGTATCATAAACACGTAACGGAGCCATCTTTTCTATAACGGACATATAGCCACAGACATCGTTACCTATAGTCATGAGTTGCTGCACCAAGTCTTTTGTTTCTGCCGGATCTGTGCTTATAAAGAGTTTATCCAATAGTTCGGAAACATTGACTTCCTCACCTGTAGAGGACAAGGTGAAAATTCTTTGTTCACCTGGATCTAACAGGCCAAAACCACCTCTGACATTCGCTACAAAAAGATCACGGAATGAATCATAGGGATGAGCAT
>JAQYET010000126.1 GCA_028723525.1 Prevotellaceae bacterium | reverse complement strand
CGCGGTCATTGCCATGCTGTTCATATTCCACAATATAGAATCCAATGACATAGTTTCTTATCGTGGCAAAGCGGTTTATCGCCTTCACGGTTGCCGAATAGGCGGAATCGTGCAACTGCAACACCAGTTCAGACAGATGATTGAATGAAAACGCTGTCTCATCTGCCCAATTTTCTGGCAAATTATATAGAACAGATATTTCTGTATGTTTTGTTTTTTTCTTGTCCATATAAAAATATGTTTTACAAGGTGAATCCCATTTCTTTGAGTGAGCGGAGTACCTCCTGTTCCAAATCGTTAACCTTGCTCTCGGTTGCGCCCAGTGTCACCTCATAACGCTCGGCAAGGCTGGTTACATCGCTTGCTATCTGGTGTGTGACATTTTGCATCAAGGCTTCGCAACCACCGACCACACTTGCAAGCCACTTGCGTTCAACCACAAGCGTCTTGATTTCATCCTCTGTCAGGGCGGCATATTTCGCCACAACTGCCTCAGTGAGTTCTGTGCGCTTCTGCTTCCATTGGGAAACATAACCCTCCTTCTTTGTGTATGTAGATTCCCAAAGTTTCAGGATTTCCAAGTCCTCCTTGCTGGTGGCATCTGTCTTTGCATTCTTGATGGCTTTCTTTACATCAGCAATCTTCACATTGACAGGCTTATCGTCTTCGTCGTCATCGTTGAAACGGAATACATCTGTATTCGACTCCACGAGGTCGGACAATTCCTGTTGCAGGCTCTCTATAGAAGACGACAATTCTTCAATCTCGTTGGTCTCGGCAATGAAGTATTCTGCAAGCACGATGCTGACAGGCACAAGGTCGCAAACTATTTCGTCGTACATGATAGCCTTCTTCTTGTCGCCCTTGCCCGACTTCAAGGCTTTTACTTCTGGGTATGTCCACCCATCGTTAGCAATCATGTAGCAGTCATCCTGCATCACGTCTGCCCAATAGTTGAGCAATACATCATAGACTTCGTAGGCATCCACCAGTCCGCTGTGGTCTTTTGCCTTAATCAGAAGTGATTCTGACCAGTCGGTAATCAGTTCCTTGGGACGTGCGCCCTGACCGACGGCTTTCATCTGTGGCATAATCTCTGCTTTCCATTCATTCAGGAGTGCAGAAAACCGACCATTTTGTGAAACGTATGAAGGGTCTTTCTCTATTGACTGAGCTATGTCTGCCTTTGCTGGCTTCAGGCTGTAGTAGCCGTTTGCTGTACTGTTGAACAGGCTGACCTTCAATGAAGGACAGGCATTCCAGTACGTTTGCATCCCGTCCACATCATGGGCAGGAAGTCCGCCATGCAAATGAGCCTCGATGTCATGCTGAATCTCAGTGTCTTTTGGCTGTATGTATCGGGGAATGTTCAGATTGTAGTCGTTGCTCTCAATTTCGTCCCATCCCACCAGTCGGCAATAGTGGTCGATGGACTGCTGGGCATCCCACGCATCCACGATGCGCTTGATGTCCTGCTCGCGCAGACGGTTCTTCGCTCCGTCCTTCTTGAAGCCATCCTTTGCGTCTATGAAGAAGATACCCTTGCGGCTGTCCTTGTTCTTCTTGTCGATGATGATGATGGAAGCCGGAATGCCTGTGCCAAAGAAGATGTTGGGCGGCAGTCCGATGATTCCTTTGATATAGTGCTTCTTGACGATATGTTTGCGGATGTCGTACTCAGCATTGCCACGGAAAAGAACACCATGAGGCAGGATGCAAGCACCACGTCCTTCATCAGTCTTCATCGAGGCAATGAGGTGGAGCAGGAAAGCATAGTCGCCGCACTTGGCAGGAGGCAACAGATTGGCAGTCCAACGGTTATACTGGTCGTTCTCCATGCCCGACGCCAGCCAGTTCTTCATGGAGAAAGGTGGATTGGCTACACAAACATCAAAAGTGCTGACCATGCCATATTGCTTGAATTGTGGGTCGGCTAATGTGTCGCCCACCTTGATGTCGGCACTGCTGATACCGTGAAGCAGCATATTGAGTTTAGCCAATGCCGCCGTGCTGCTATCCTTCTCCTGTCCGAAGATAGACACACGTGGATTGCTGGCTTCTGCCAAGGCACGAAGCAACAGTGAACCAGAGCCACAGGTAGGGTCATAGATGGTATGCTCGGCACGGTCAAGTTCGTCGATGCGAAGCAACTTTGCCATCACGCGGCTTACCTCGGCAGGAGTATAGAACTGTCCCTTGCTCTTACCGCTCTCGGCTGCAAAGTTCTTCATCAAGTATTCGTAGGCATCGCCCAGAAGGTCATCGTCGGCAGCACGGTTATGGGAGAAATCGAGTGCATCGTTTTCAAATACGCCGATAAGCTTAGAAAGGGTGTCAACCATCGTGCGCCCACTGCCCAGTTTC
>JAQYET010000125.1 GCA_028723525.1 Prevotellaceae bacterium | reverse complement strand
AGGGTCAGTTTTTTGCTTTGGGGATCCAGGTGAGCCACGCTACTATCCAAGATCATGTTGATACAGCGTTCGGCGTACCAGTTGCTATCGTGGAGGTAGAGCTTGTCCGCCTGTTCAGGTTTGGCGAGGATCTCAGCCAGACGTAAGCGGTAATAGGGTAAATCATGTTCACTAGACAGAATACTGATTTTAAGATCTGGATTTTCTTTGCGGGCGGCCTCAGCGGCGGCGACGCCGGCGATGCCTGATCCGATAATCACGAGGTGTTCTTGCTTGAGCTCTGACATAATATCCTCCAAATGAAAGTGTTTTATTTATTCTAAGCTTTTTCCGCCAGGCCGGCCAGCTTTTACCTTCATAGACAAGCGCAAATGTCACGATCCACATCTGCCTAGGATGTTAAAATAAAAGTGTTTAGTGTTTGTTTCACAGCGGAAGCAAGCACTTGCCCGTATACGGAGGCAGTTTACTGCGTATACAGACTGAAAGGAACGCGTATGGGACTTCTTTCTTGGATTATTGTAGGTGGTTTAGCGGGCTGGTTAGCCAAAAAATTTATGAAAAGCTCTTACGGTATGCTGACCAATATCGTCATAGGCATTATTGGATCTTTTGTCGGGGGTTTTGTTTATAGCTTATTTGGTAAAACTGGGGTTACAGGGATCAACCTCCGGTCTATTTGGGTAGCCCTCGTGGGTTCTTGTATCCTGATCTGGATTTCCCGCAAGGTTAAACTATAGTAGTGACCATGCCTCAGCTTTTTTTTCCTCCCCATACCGGCGGCAAGGTCCGCGATCTTAGCCAGGAAGGGAACGGGATTGTCGCCCTGAATTCACCCGATCCTGCCTGGCAGGGCCGGGTGCTTTCCCTTCCGGATACAGTCCCTGGCGATGAAATAGAAGTCCTGGCCTATCAATCATCTGGGAAACGCCTGGCGGTTACCGACTACAAGCTAGTCCAGCCTTCTCCGGACCGCCAAGATGCTTTTTGCCCTCATTTTGCCTCTTGTGGAGGTTGCCAGTTGCAAGATTTGACCTACCAGGCGACCCTGGCCTGGAAGAGGAAGCATGTGGCTGACCTCCTGCAGAGAATGGCGAAACTCCCAATCTCAGTAGATGCGGTCAAACCCTGCCTCAGCCTTACCCAACCCCTGGCTTTTCGGTCGATTGTCCGGCTCCATGTCAATCCGTTGGGCCAACTCTGCTTCTATGGACGAAAGCCCCAAGAGTTGATACCCATAAATACCTGCCCCATCCAAAGTGATCAGGTCAATGGTCTCCGCCAGCTGGTCCAGGCCCTTTTAACGGATCAACCCTCTTCGGAAGTTGCTAAGTTAAGCAGCTTGGAAATTCGGCAAAATGCTGAGAATGATGCCTTTATGCTGACCTTCAATTTCCATGCCCAGCCCCTGGCGCCTGACTGGCAGGACTTTTTTACCCAGGTCCGCGACCAGGCCGGCGAGGCACTAGGGAGAGGCGAAGCTTCAGCTTGTGCCAGTCTTAGCCTCTGGCTGGCTGTGGGGGAGGACTATGTCCACATTGCTGGGCCTGAACAACTCCGCATGACAGAAAATGGCCTGGACTTTGATTTTTCTCCCCGTGCCTTTCAGCAAACCAACCTCCAGCTCAACCAGATCCTCTACCAAGAGGTGGTCAAGGCTGCCCAGATGGTGGCGGACTCAAAGGCCGGTGATGCCTCCGCGATCATATCTGCCGCTAGGCTTCAGCAGTACCCCTTCAAAATCCTGGAACTCTATTGCGGGTCTGGCACCATCAGTCTGCATCTGGCCCAGGCCTTCCCGGAGGCCCAAATCACCGGGGTGGAAATCGTTCCAGAAGCGATCGCAGATGCCAAGCACAACGCAGAGCTCAATGGATTTGCCTCCGACCGCCTCCGCTTTGAGGTGGGCGATGCCGGCCAGGCCCTCCGCCAGCCTCAGCAACCGGTATCCGCGCAACTTTCTGGCGAGAGCCAGGAGACGGGGCCGGCCTCGGTCCAACCGCCTTATGACCTCCTAGTCGTTGATCCTCCTCGCCAGGGCCTCGATCCCCAGCTATGCCAGGACATCCTAGCCTCTAACATCCCCCATATTATTTACGTCTCTTGCGACCCGGCCACCCTGGCCCGCGACCTCAAGACCCTCAAACACGCCTATAGCCTGCAAAACATCCAGCCCTTGGACATGTTCCCCTGGACCACCCATGTGGAATGTGCGGTATTGATGTCAAGGGTGGATAAATAGAAAGGCTGAAAAAAGCTTATAAATAAGGGTTTTCCAGACATTAGGTTTTTCTTCCGGCTATTTTGCCAGAGGAAG
>JAQYET010000124.1 GCA_028723525.1 Prevotellaceae bacterium | reverse complement strand
TCCAATATAACATATTATTACATAATTGTAAAGATTTGTTTACGATATTTAATATCTAAACATAAAAATCTTTATTCACATATATAACGAATCGGAAAACAATTTTATTGCATTTTAAAAAATATTTTTGTTTTACCTCGTACTTAATATATAGCAAAACAAAAGCTTTGTAAACTGTGGATATTAGGAATATTTTGGCAAAAAAAGCAAAAGGACATCATGTTGTGTAGGGCAAGATTTACTACCACAATATGTAGAAAAATTTTTAATATTATTTTTGAAAATTTTGCGTGGAATTTTGAGAGCGACAAGAAAAGGCAATTAGCTTTTTTTAAAGAAAAGATTGTGATAGAATGTGAAAAAATAGAATTATAGGAGCATTCTATGAGAAAAATTATAGTTTGTCTAATGATTATAGCGACACTTATACCTTTTAATGCCAGAGCTTATGAAAAAATGTACGAGTATGAAAATGGCAGATTATATGGTATTTTTGACAGTGAAGTTGAAGCAGTTTACAGGTTCGCATTGATATCAAGAAGCGAAGAATCAGAAGATCCAATAATGTGGGATAGAGTAATGGATGACTATTACTTTGCGATGCTAGATATAATAAAGCTAGAGCAAGATGGGAATATTGTAAGAGCATATTGCAATGGTGATATAAATGGTATACTTGAGCTAGAAAAAGAAGGCAACAAATATACATTTTATAAGCTTTATGTATATGATGGATATGAATTCGAACTTAAAAACGAAAAGAAATTTAAGGACTATAAAGAACTAGCACATGGAAAATCGCGAGCGTACGAGGATTATTACATTACTCGTTTTGATTATTTGCAAAACGAAAGACATGGCGGATGTAATGATTATAATATCAAGGTTCTTAAAAAAATCACGAACGATGGATATACAGAGGAAAGGCTCAAATATTGGAATGTTTCTGCTATAAAAGATAGACTATATCACAATATTGAGACCATTGAGGGATATTTTATATATTACAATGCGAACGGATTTGAGTATGATACGAGCAATGTAGATATAATAAAGTATGAAGCGATGGGAGAAAATATTAAGGATGGATTAAAAGCTATTATCGTACAGAATGTCATGTATCCAGAGTATGATGATATTAAAAAAGAATATCGCATTAAAAGATAAAATAAAAAATATAAAAACGAAGCAAGCAAAGGCTTGCTTTTTTTATTGGAGGGATTATGAGTTATAGTAGAATTAAAGGTATGCAATATGCAAAGGAGCATATAAACAAATTCAAAGAGCAATATCAAGAATTGATCGGTAAGAACTAAATATGGCTTGCCTGCGTCAAACGTGGCGCGGGCGAGTTTTGAGTATAGTCTTTTTTTAAAGAAAAGATTGTGATAGAATGTGAAAAAATAAAATTATAGGAGCATTCTATGAAGAAGATAATAGCGTGTTTGATAATTGTCTTATTGCTCTTTTCTGCTGTGGCTGAAAATTCTACAAAAGCAGAAAAAGCAAGCGATATTGAGCTATATCAGTTGGTATATGAAGGGATAAAGCATTGGAAGAGCTATGAAAAAGGTATTGCAATAAATGCTAATGAAAAGCTTGATAAAGAGCTTTTAGAAACTCTTGAACAAAGAAGCTTTTTTCTAAATATATATAAGATAAAGATTTTGAAAACATTAGAAAAAGAGGGTTCTTTGATATTGTTTGCATTTGTAGATGGTTTTACATTACCTACACAAGGCTTACAAAAAGATATAGAAAGTGGCAGAGTTGACAGAATAAAGCTTGAAGATGCAACAAATATTGATAAAGATCTTATAATGTGGTGGGATTCAAATATACTAAAAATATATGCGGTAGAAACAGATACGGGATATCAATTTATAAATTATGATGCTTTTATTAAATGGCAAAACGAAGAAATAGACAGCAGTCTTATTGCAAAGGTTGATTTTCAAGATATTGATATAGATGAGCTTCAAAAGAGCAGTAATCAAGAAGAACTATTTAAAATA
>JAQYET010000123.1 GCA_028723525.1 Prevotellaceae bacterium | reverse complement strand
GGATAGAACCGCAAAGAAGTACATCGCCTACATGAAAGAACAGCATATCTTGGCACAGGATATCAATGGCAACTATCAAAAAGGAGAATTATGCCGTACATAAACTATAATGCAGAAGACACTTGGCAAAAACGCCTGTTCGATAAGCTCATGAATGTCGAGGACAAACTCGACCGTCTGCTTGTCCTGCAAGAACAATCCGTCGATACGACTGTCCATCCACCTTTGAAACCCGAATATTTGGATATCATAGATGTGTCCAAGATACTCAAAGTGGAACAAAAGACCATCTACAACTGGGTGTGGGCAGGGAAAATTCCTTATCTCAAGGCCAATGGACGTTTGTTGTTTTTACGTAAGGAGATAGATGAAATGGTACGAAAACGGGAGGAGTGAGGAAGAACTATCTCACCTTTTCACTCAATCAAACTTTAATCGTTATGACAATTCAATAACAATAAAAAGAAACTTATGAAATTACGAAAATTATCAAATTCACCAGCTGTGGTGTTATTAGTCTTTATCCTGTTGGGGATGGTATCTTGTTCTGATGAAGAACAGGTTCTATCCAATGTAGCATCTCCTTCTGACTTTATCAACTTTTCTGTTGCAGAGAACAATCAAACTCATACACGAACAGCGTTTGACTCACAAAACTATGTCAAGAAGTTGAAAAACTTTTATGTGTATGCGTTCCTTGACGACCCAGGAGAAGAAGAACCATATATGGATAATGTAGAAATAGTCAATCAAGGTAATGGCATATTCTCATACAAAGACGAAAATAAAAGAAAGAGATGGCTGGAAGATGAATCCCTGCATTTTGTTGCGGTCAACTCTCCCAATAATTTTGGAAGCAGACCGGAAATAGATGTATGGAGCAACCACGAGGTAAGCCTTGGTGTATATTCGGGAGGAAACGAGGATTATATGGCAGCTTTCGAATCTGATGAATATAAACAAGCTAATCATGGTACCGTAAAATTACAGTTCCATCACCTCCTTTCACAAATCAAGTTTGGAATTTCCAATATGTCAAACAATCTTGAAATCATGGACATCAAGCAAATCGGCTTAAAGGGGGTGTATCATGAAGCAGAGTTTACAATGCTGGGAAATGGGGCGGTTCAAACACGCATGGCAAGGGATTATTTAGGGCTTGGTGAATATTCATTTGAAATAGAAAACTTTGAAAAAACAGATAAATCATATCTTAATGCCAGCAAAGACATTTTTTTAGTTCCGTTGAATCATCAACCGTGGAATCCCAAGTCAGGCGTTAGAATTGCAGACATTAATAAGGCTATTGGTGAGAATGACGCACAAAACGTTTATTCCTATGTATGGGTTAAATGTAAAATTTATAACCACAGCACAGGTCAATATGTTGTTGGCGACTACAATAGTTATGGCGTTACTTATTTTCCTTTCAAAGCTGATTTGAAAGCAGGAAAAAGATACAAATACAAGATTACTATTATGGATGACTTCATTGGCTACCCTGACCAAAATACAACACTCCAAGAGCCTAAACTTGGTTGGGTAATATCCGATGCTGGCAATATTTTCTCCACTTGTGAAGAAGCAGACAATGCAGGTGAGAAACCTGTTGCCATGATTGCATATATAAGTGATAATGGTAACGGACCTGCACCTTATAGCAAACATGGGCTTGCCATATCTTTGCGGAATCTAAAAAGCCCGGACAGAACCAACTTGTTTTTAATAGAGGAATTGGAAAAAGTAGACACATACCTTTCTGAATATCAGAAAGTAGCGCCATCTTGGACCCAATGGTATGTGCCAAGATTCAAAGACTTTGATTTAATATTTGATGCTTTTGGCGGTACTAAATATAGTAATAAACCACATTATACAACCCAACCGTGGGACTATGGAAGACTTAATGATTTTATGGAATCAACAGAACGGTATGGTGAAGACGAGGTTTATCATGATTGTTTTATAGGATACCTACCACCGTATTACGATTGGCAACCATCCCGTTATTGGATTAATGTTTCCGAGAATTCAAACTCATCATTTTTGTGGTTATATGATATTAAGGGTAAGCAATACTTACAATGGCACCGTACTGCACTGGGAGGCTGTTTTATACGTCCTGTATTTAAATTTTAATTCTTAAAATGTAAAAAGATGGAAACAAAAAAAATAGAAATA
>JAQYET010000122.1 GCA_028723525.1 Prevotellaceae bacterium | reverse complement strand
AGAAAGATTGTACTTGTGGAGGCAATTGTGAGCCTGTTAATAATGAAGAAGTTAAAAAATCAACTTGTTGTGATGTAGATTACTCGTCAGATAATATAGAAAAAGCAGAAGAAAAGAAAAAAGAAAAGGGGATAAAGATATTAGGTTCTGGTTGTGCGAAATGTATTGCTTTAGAAAAATCAGCCAGGGAAGCACTGGCTGAACTTAATGTTGAAGAAGATATAGACCATATTACAGACTTTTCTCAAATCGCAAGTTATGGAGTTATGTCTACTCCAGCCTTAGTTATAAACGGCAAAGTTGTATCCTATGGCAAAGTTTTAAACAAGGATGAAGTAAAAGAATTATTAGAAAAAAATGGTGTAAATTAAAATGAGAAAGCCAAAAGTTGCATTTATATGTGTCCATAATAGCTGTAGGAGCCAAATTGCAGAAGCCTTAGGGAAAAAATATGCTTCAGATGTGTTTGATTCCTATTCAGCTGGAACACAAATAAAAAAAATAAATCAAGATGCTGTCAGATTAATGAAAGATATATATAATATTGATATGGAGAAAACTCAATATTCAAAGCTGATTTCTGACTTGCCAGATATTGATATATCCATCACTATGGGATGTGATGTAGTCTGTCCGATTGTAGAAAATCAATATACAGAGGACTGGAATTTAGAAGATCCAACAGGTCAAGATGATGAGTTTTTTAGGGAAATTATATCTAAAATAGAAAAAAATATTAAGGATTTAAGCCTTAGAATTAAGAAGAATGAAATTAGTTTGAATGAAAAATAGAAGTTGATTTTGAATAAACCAATAATTATTTTTTATAGCTATAATTCCTATCTGGTAGAGAGTTATCATTCCAATGGCGATAGGAATTATAGCTTTTTACATATATTCAATTGTTAAATCAATATAGGCAGAATAGGCTAAACTTATAAACTCTTCCAAGGATGTTTTATTGTTCAATAATATCTTCTTCACGCACAATTCTAAAGTCAGTTTGCTTTGCTAAGCCATCTTTTCTTAAGACTCATTTGAATTTTCCTTAAAATGAAAAGCATAGGATGTTTTTAGAAGTTTCTCAAAAGAGAGTGGACAAGAAAACAACTTCTTTTAATGCACGATTCATTTCATAAAGGCATAAATTTCTTCAAAACGACACCCAGCTTTATATACATCTTTTTCCTCATTAGAAGATGTATTATCTAAAAAGAGAGTTTTATAGCCATTGGGTGAGGTTAAATAATTAACTTGTGATAAAATAATCTTCACATCTTCTGGATGATTGATGTCTAAACCTCTAGTTGATCGTATTCCAATTTCTTCTTCATATGTTACAATAGAACGATCTATTCATTTAAGGTTCTGTAGAAATAAAATTTGTAAGCATGGAAACGACAAAGATATTTAGAGTGGTTTATAATAAAGTAATGAATGGACATATTCCCACATACGAGGCTTTTAAGAAATCTCAAATTTTATCCATACTGACCACTCAAGCCATATAGAGACGGTAGCTCTATTGTCCAAACTAAACACAGAACATCATTTAGATATAGAAATCGGGGAAGACGAATTATCAGAAATTGACTTTTCAAAAGAGGCAACTTATGGAGAAATTAAAAAAGTATGTGTTAGATAAATATGGACTAAAAGTTTCAAGCCTATATATTGCACAAGTAAAAAGGAAATATGGTCTAATAGAAAGAGAAAACTACAATATTAGCAAGAATGAAAATCAAAGAGTGCCAAATTGCCCAGAAGAGAAAGAGAAAGCAATAGAAAATGCTTTAGAGTATTTTGGAATGATTTAAAAAATCGGATAATTTAACTTTGTTTCATACGGTCGTGAAGGTAAAATAATAAGCTTTAAAACAAATGATAAATCTAAGGTAAATAAGAATGAGTGTATTAAGGGCACAGAGAGAAGTATCGGCAGTCTTCGGACTGCCTTTATTTATTTGTTTAAAAGTAGCTTTATGAAGCGAGTTTTGAAATGAATAATGAATATATGGTATAATATAATAAATAAAAAATTCATAAACGCATAAGTTTACTTTGCGTAATAAAAGTAAATTTGGTTAAGGATGGTAATGATGAAAATTAATTATAACGGTTTGTGGAAAGTCTTGATAGATCAAAATATGAATAAAAAAGACTTAATGAAAAAAGTAGGTTTATCGCCTGCAACAGTAGCAAAAATGACCAAAGGTGAATTTGTTAGCATGCAGGTCCTTTACAGAATTTGCAAAAATTTAGATGTGGATTTTAAGGATATTATTGCAATGGAAAAGAAAGAAGGCATGTAATGAATAATCAAAAATTAAATACAGCTGAATATACAAAGCTTGTTAATTTC
>JAQYET010000121.1 GCA_028723525.1 Prevotellaceae bacterium | reverse complement strand
CCCCCTCCACCCCAGACTCTCTGGGTGTATGAAATAAGCCAAGGCCCTAAAAATTTCGAACTCGCTTCGCTCAAACAGCGAAATTTTCTTCACGGGCCTCGACTTATTTCCTTCATTTTCAATATATTCCAGAACCTACACTTTTCCTAAATATTGGATAGGTTGTCTTAGGTGAACGGGTTACACAAGGCAGCCCCTACAATATAAAAAAGAGCCTTTCGGCTCTTTCTTATAGTTCTGCTAATTTTTGTCCATTTAATTTAATTCCTGGCCCCATGGTTGTGGATAGGGTGACGGATTTTAAATATTTTCCTTTGGCGGCGGCTGGACGGGCCTTGATAATAGCTTGAATTAAAACTTTGAAGTTTTCGCTCAATTTTTCTGGTCCAAAGGATACTTTTCCAATGGGTACATTGATAATGGCTGCTTTATCAACACGGTATTCTACTTTCCCTGCTTTAATATCATTGATGGCTTTTTCTAATTCAAAGGTAACGGTTCCGGATTTGGGGTTTGGCATTAAGCCTTTGGGTCCTAGGATCCGACCGATTTTTCCAACAACGCCCATCATGTCTGGAGTGGCTACGACGGTGTCAAATTCAAACCAGTTTTCTTTTTGAATTTTTTCTACGTATTCTTCGCCACCGACATAGTCTGCCCCGGCTGCTTCGGCTTCTTTAATTTTGTCGCCTTTGGCTAGGACTAGGACACGGTTGGTTTTTCCTGTTCCGTTTGGTAGGACGACGGTTCCCCGGACTTGTTGGTCTGCGTGACGGGGGTCGACGCCTAAACGGACTGCAAGTTCTACTGTTTCATCAAAGTTGGCCTTGGATGTTTTTCCGATTAATTCTAGGGCTTCATCGACTTCATAGAATTTAGAACGGTCAACAAGTTTTAGGCTCTCTTGGTATTTTTTTCCTCTTTTTGCCATTTACTTTACCTCCTTGTGGTTCAAACGACCTGGGTCTCCCACTTATTCGACTTCAATACCCATACTGCGTGCAGTTCCTGCCACCATAGACATGGCGGATTCCAGGTTGGCTGCATTTAAATCGGGCATTTTAATTTCTGCGATTTCCTTTACTTGGGCCTTGGTGAGTTTCCCTACTTTGTTTTTATTGGGTTCTCCAGATGCCTTGTCCAGCTTTAAGGCTTTTTTAATTAAAACGGCAGCTGGTGGGGTTTTTGTAATAAATGTAAAGGAACGGTCTTGGTAGACGGTGAGTACAACGGGGATGACTAGGCCTGCTTGGTCTTGGGTCTTGGCGTTGAACTCTTTTGTAAATTGCATAATGTTCACACCGTGGGGTCCTAGTGCGGTCCCTACTGGTGGTGCAGGGGTTGCCTTTCCTGCTGGAATTTGTAATTTTACGATTGCTATGACTTTCTTTGCCATAGTGCACCTCCTCAAATGTGGTATAGCGGGGTTTCCCTCCCACTAGTTTGTGATATGCGTACGATTAGTTTTTCTTGACTTGTCTAAAGTCAAGTTCCATGTTGGTGTCTCGACCGAACATGGAGATGACGACGGTAAGTTTTCCTCTGTCTTCGTCGACTTGGTTGATGGTGGCCATAAAGTCTTTAAAGGGCCCATCGATAACTTCGACGATGTCTCCGACTTCATATAGGCCTGAATAGTCTTTTTTGTCGGCGACTCCTAAGGAGAGGACTTCTTCGTCGGTCAGGGGGACGGGTTTGGATCCCGGCCCTACGAAACCTGTTACTCCTCGCGTATTGCGTACTAAATACCAGGATTCGTCATTCATAATCATCTTGACCAAGACGTAGGATGGAAAGACTTTTCGTTCTTTGACGACTTCTTTTCCATTACGCATGGAGATGTATTCTTCCATGGGGACTTGGATGTCAAAGATGAGGTTGTCCATGTTCCTATTTTTTACTAGGGATTCCATGTTGGCCTTTACTTTGTTTTCATGTCCTGAGTAGGTATGAATGACGTACCACTTGGCTTCTTGTTCTTGGGACTCGATTTGTTGGTCTGTCAATTGGATCACCTTATGCTTTGATGAAAAGGCTTAAGATGCCACGGATGACGTAGTCGAGTCCGTAGATTACTAATGCTACAAGGATACTAACGACAATGACGACGAGTGAATAGGTTAGGATTTGCTTTTTGGTCGGCCAGATTACTTTTTTGAATTCTGAACGAACTCCGCGGAAGTATTTTCCTAGGCTTTTTTGGTCTTGTTCGGCCTTGGCTAGGTTGTTTGTTTTCGCGGGTTTACTTGGGCTTGCCATCTATTCCCTCCTTTATTTTGTTTCTTTGTGGTTGGTATGGGTCTTGCAGAATTTGCAATATTTTTT
>JAQYET010000120.1 GCA_028723525.1 Prevotellaceae bacterium | reverse complement strand
AAGTCCGTACGCGATACCATCAGATTCTATGAGGATGAAATCCTGAACTACTTTGACGGACGTAAGACTAACGCTTCAGCTGAATCGTTGAACTCAAAGATCAAATGCTTTCGTGCACAGGTAAAAGGAGTCATAGACATTATCGTTTAGCAACAGTTTTGGGTTAGCATCTGCACGGCCTACTCCACAGGGTTTGTCGGGTGCGCCAAGAAATCCTAATGACCGATTTGGGTTTAACGTTACAGGGATTTCAAACCTGCCACCATACGCTTCAGACCTTCTGCAAGAATGGAACGGGGACAGGCAAGGTTGATGCGGACGAAAGCGCGTTGCTGCTCGCCATAGCACAGACCATCGCACAACCACACCCTATTATTCTTATAAAGGTGGTCGATTATCTCGGTTGAAGTTTTGCCCAACTTAGAACAATCCACCCAAGCGAGGTATGTAGATTCGTGCGGTGTCACCCACAGCTGCGGCAATTCCTTTGCGAAGAGCGACACGAGATAGTCGTAATTGCCCTGCACATAATCGTTGAACTGCTTCAACCACTCTGCACCGCCGTCGGTGTATGCTGCCTCTGCAGCCACTATTCCGAACGGATTGACGTCACAAGTCTCAAAGATATTCACAGCCCTGTCTATGCGGTAACGCTTGTCGGGGTCGGCAACGATGATGTTTGCCGTCTGCAGTCCGGCAACATTGAAGGCCTTAGATGCAGCCACACATGTCACGCTATTCTGCAAGAACTCCTCTCCGAGCGACGAGAAGGGAATATATTCATATCCTTCTGAAACGAACTCACAATGAATTTCATCAGAAACCACCAGCACATTATTCTTGAAACAAATCTCTCCGATACGCATCAGTTCCTCTCTTGTCCACACCCTTCCTGACGGATTATGAGGATTACATAGCAGGAATATTCTCACTCTCGGGTCGGCGCAAGCCTTCTCCATCCCTTCCCAGTCTATCGTGAAGGCATGTTCGTCTTTACCGTTCTTTGTTTCGTCGAGCAGTAGCGGCAGTTCTTCCACGAGTGCACCTTGATTACGAATGCTTGAATAGAAGCAGTTGTATATAGGAGTGGTCATCAACACCTTATCTCCCGGCAGGGTCAGAGCATGAACGATAGCAGATATTGCCGGCACCACGCCGATGGTGATTATCACATGTTCACGTTTCCAACCCTTTGCTCCGTGGCGACTGGTGAACCAATTTATCACCGAGTCGTAATAACTCTGCGGCACGAGCGTATATCCGAACACCTCATGGTCGAGTCGTTTGCGCATTGCCTCGGTTATTCCGGGGTACACTTTAAAGTCCATGTCAGCAATCCACAGCGGCATAACGTCTACTTCTGCCTCGTCCCATTTCACGCAGTTAGAACCGCGTCGATTGATGATTTCATCAAAATTGTAAGTCATAGAATTTAGGTTTAAGATTTATTTTTTATATGCCACGACATCATCGCGGCAGAGTTTATTCCGCGTTTTTTATTTGTATTATCTCACAGTCGGCAGGCATCCTGATACTCTTGTCTATCGTTATCTTCCCGATACTGTCTGCCACAATCCTACCCGTTCTCGGGTTTTTCACCTCCGTTATGCTGCCGATGATGTCAGCCTGCACGTCAGAATCCTCGAACACGCGGTCGCAGTCCTCGCCAAACGTACACTCTTCCATCACCAGTCCCTCGGCATAACACAGCGGTTGTTCTCCCGTGATATGGCATCTCACGAGACGCACGTTCTTGGAGTGCCATGCGAGGTATTCCCCGTTGAGTTCACTGTCATATATCGTCACGTTCTCCACTTCCCAGAACGAGTCTTTCGTTGTAATCTTAGCGTTATGCACTTCCACATTCTTGCAGTATTGGAACACATACTTCGAGTCGCTCACCAACCCGTCAACAAACACATTCTCGCAGAACATGAAAGGATAGGTGCCGTCGTGCAGCGTAACGTTCTTTATCTTCAGGTTCTTAATTTTCCAGAACGTCTCGTCTGCATCGTTGAAAGTCACGTTCTCCACAGTCACATTGTTCATCTCGCGGAACAATTTCGGAGCATCCATCACGGTGTCTTTCACCACCATATCATTTGAATACCAAATCCCCGAGCGCGAGCCAACCTCGAAGTAGCAGTTGGTAATCTTTGCCCCGTCAACGTGCCACCAAGGATATTTTCCGATAAAACGGCAGTTGTCTGCCTCTATGTTGCTACAGCACTTTATTCCCGATTCTCCTTCTGTTATAGTAACGTTCTCAAGTCGTATGTCATGAATATCGAAGAGAGGTCTTTCTCCCCCGAACTGTTTGTTTTTTATTACTTCCATTTACATTATATATTATTCGCCTGCAAAGTTACAACAAATAAGTAGGTGTTCAAAATTTATCTGATATAACTTTCTCTCTTTTTCACCTTCCCCCTACCCTGTCACTCTTCTCTTACAGACACTCACCGACAACGCGCAATTATGCACACGGATACCCTTATGTAATACTTTTTCGGTGCGAAATTGCATTTAAACATAGAAAAACAGCGCAAATCAGTGCTAAAAAAGTATAAAACGATATTTGTATAAAGAGTTTTTATTAACTTTGTCACGATTTAAACCTGTCTGATATTTTTATTTAAAAACATAACAAACAAATTTTTATCATAGAAATGAAACAACAAAACGTTATGCCAGCTGATGGCAAGTTGGGAATTATGGTCGTGGGTTGCGGTGCTGTGTCCACCACTTTCATCACCGGGGTTCTCATGGCACGTAGGGGATTAGCAAAACCTATTGGCTCGATGACACAGTATGACAAGATTAGAGTTGGTAAGGGCGAAAACAAAAAATACTTGAGTTACAGTGAGATAGTGCCTTTGGCTAAACTCGAAGACATAGAATTTGCCGTATGGGATGTTTATCCGCAGAACGCATATCAGGCTGCGATGTATGCCGAAGTGCTCAAGGAGAAAGACATCAATCCGGTGCGCGACGAATTGGAGAAGATTGTTCCATTGAAGGCAGCTTTCGACAAGAACTACGCAAAGCGCATCGACGGAGACAACGTTAAGGACTGTAAGACACGTCGCGAAATGGCAGAGGCAGTGCGCGAAGACATACGCAGATTTAAGAAAGAGAAAAATTGCTCGCGCATCGTGGTGATATGGGCGGCATCAACAGAAATCTATGTACCGGTAGATGAGAACGTACACTACAAGTTGGCTGACTTCGAAAAGGCTATGGACAACGACGACCGCGAGCGCATCGCGCCTTCAATGTGCTATGCCTACGCAGCACTTTCAGAGGGTATCCCTTTCATCATGGGGGCCCCTAACACCACCGTTGACATCCCGGCAATGTGGGAACTGGCAGAAAAAACCAAGGCTCCAATCACCGGAAAAGACTTCAAGACCGGTCAGACGCTCGTAAAGAGCGGCTTCGCACCAATCATCGGCACACGCTGTCTCGGACTCAACGGCTGGTTCTCCACCAACATACTCGGCAACCGCGATGGTCTCGTGCTCGACGAACCGGCAAACTTCCGCACCAAGGAGGTGTCGAAACTCTCCACCCTTGAGACAATATTGAAGGCTGACACACAGCCCGACCTATACAAGGACTACTACCACAAGGTGCGCATCAACTACTATCCGCCGCGCAACGACAACAAGGAGGGTTGGGACAACATCGACATCTTCGGCTGGATGGGCTACCCCATGCAGATAAAAATCAACTTCCTTTGCCGCGACTCAATACTTGCAGCCCCGCTGTTGCTCGACCTGTGCTTGCTCAGCGACCTCGCTTCTCGCGCCGGAAGATATGGCACACAGCGTTTCATGAGTTTCTTCATGAAGTCGCCGATGCACGACTACACCCGCGATGAGGAAGCCGTGAACAACCTCTATCAGCAATACACCATGCTGAAGAACGCAATACGCGAAATGGGAGGTTACGAAGCCGACGAGGAAATCGACTGATAACGATGTCCGACAAGAAAAAAGCAGCCTTGCTACGAATGTTGAAATGGGAGTGTCTGACGCTTCCTACAGTGGTCGTGGCATGGCTGCTTTTGTTTGTTGTGCCTATGAGCGAGAGCCAAAAAGAGCGCAACAGGGTTGGCATAGAATACCAATCATGCTATGCCTTGACATCTGGAAAAGACACCTTATTATATATAGAGGACTTGTCTAACGACTGGTCCCGCGCCAACATCTCCGTGAACAACGAGAATTTCACGGCAAGGAGAGAGACGTTCAGCGGGTCGTGGAACAACAAATATCGCTTCCTGCCGTCTTGCCACGGTCGCATAAAGACCTATAACCCCGACTACCGGGCAGACAGTTTGCTGCGCATCGTCAACGACACCCTGCCGAAACTGGTCAGGCAACAGGAGGTTATGCTCGCCGGAAAGAGCCGAACGCTGCAGCGCACACTGGGCGAACTGCTCTATTACATGCGCGTTCACAACGTTGCCGACAACGGGTATCATCTCGTGGCATCGCATTATGTGGAAGTGGCAGCCGAAAAGGAGCGCATCGACTCTGCCTTGAAGATACTCAAGAGCGTTGGCGACAGACCTTTACAGATGTGCATCGTGCAGCGGTTTACTGCCGTATATAAGGACAGCATGGGGAAAACTCGCCGCCGAAAGTGCCGCCTGCTGAAAAGCGACGCCAACGAACTGCAGTGCATAATACAGACAGACAACCGACTGAAACCGACACATGCCTTCGCCGACTACACCGGCGAACCGGGCAAATACACCGCTGCGACAAAACCGAAATTCGCTTACTACGGCGAGACGTCTGGCGGAAAGCGCAACGGTCACGGCATCTACACCGACCGCGCCGGCAACTACTACGACGGTTTCTGGACCAACGGCATGCGCGACGGCTTCGGGTGCTCGGTTGACTCGGTTGGGAACGTGCGCGTGGGACTGTGGAAGGCAGACCGCTTCCGGGGCGAGCGGCTCAACTACACGGCAGAACGCATCTACGGCATAGACATAGCGCGCTATCAGCACGAGATTAAAAACCACGTCTATCCGATAATCTGGAACGGTCTGCACATAACAAATCTCGGCACGAAAACGCCGAAGACGATAACCGGAGAGGTGAAATATCCCGTGTCGTTCGTATTCATAAAATCCACCGAGGGCACCGGGATAATCAACAAATACTATGCTGCCGACTATTCTGCAGCACGCAAACACGGCATCCGCGTGGGCACCTACCACTTCTTTTCCACAAAGAGCAGACCACAGGAACAGGCAAGGCATTTCCTGCGAAACAGCAAATTCAAGCCGGGCGACCTGCCTCCGGTGCTCGACGTGGAGCCGAGCGATGCTCAGATAAAGGCAATGGGCGGTGCGGAAGTGATGTTCTCACACATAAGGACATGGATGAACATCGTGGAGAATGCCACCGGAACACGCCCGATATTATACATCAATCAGATGTTCGTCAACCGATACATGCCTCTCTCACCCGATGTTGCCGCCGGCTACGAGGTGTGGATTGCGCGCTACAACGAGTTCAAACCCGATATGCACCTCTCGTTCTGGCAACTCGGTTACGACGGGCGACTCTCCGGAATACGCGGCGACGTTGACATAAACGTCTTCAACGGCTACCGCGACGAGTGGGAGGAATACTTGAAGAGGAGAACCATCAGATAGCAACAGAGAGTGTCTCACGAGCACATCTCGTGTCTTTACGGTCAACAACAAAACTGCCATGACAACAATCAACGACTACAAGCTGAGTACGAAAAAGCGCATCGCACTTGAACTGGCGCGAGCGATACGCAAAAGCAACATCATTCATCACCCACTGCGACAACTGTTCTGGGAGTGCACACTGCGGTGCAACATGCACTGCCGGCACTGTGGCAGCGACTGCAAGAAAATGATGGAGCAGCACGAAATGCCACGAGAAGACTTCTTCAGAGTGCTCGACAGCGTGGCGAGACGCACCGACCCGAAGGAGGTGTTCGTGGAAATCACCGGCGGCGAACCGCTCATGCGCGACGACCTTGAGGAGTGTGGGCGCGGTATTCATGAGCGTGGATTTACTTGGGGAATGGTAACAAACGGCTATCTGCTCACCCCCGAACGCTTTCAAAGCCTGCGCAAAGCCTATCTATACACCGTTGCAATCAGCCTCGACGGACTCGAAGAAGACCATAACTGGATGCGAGGACACCGCGAGGGATTTGCCCACGTGAACCGGGCATTAGACATTCTCGTTGCCGACCCGCTGATAAAGTTCGATGTAGTGACATGTGTCAACAGGCGCAACTATCCGCATCTGTCAGAGATACGCGATTTCCTGATAGCCAAAGGAGTAAAAGACTGGCGGCTGTTCAGTATTTTCCCGTCAGGAAGGGCTGCCAACGACCCGCTCATGCTGCTCAAAAACGAAGAATACCGCGGCATGCTCAACTTCATAAAACACACTCGAAGCGAGGGGCAGATAAACACCTCATACGGCTGTTCGGGATTCATCGGCAACTACGAAGGCGAGGTCCGCGACCACCCCTTCTCGTGTCAGGCAGGCATAACGGTGGGGTCGGTAATGGCAGACGGTGCAATAGCGGCATGTGCAAGCATAAGGGCAGACTATAATCAGGGGAACATCTATGATGATGACTTCATGGATGTGTGGGAGAACCGTTATCATCCTCACCGCACCGACCAATGGAAACGCACCGGGGAATGTGCCACCTGCAAGTTTTTCCGCTATTGTCATGGCAACAGCATGCACCTGCGCGATAACAACAAACAGGTAATGGTTTGCCACATCAAACGGCTATTAGGGTGAACAGTGTTGCAAAATGACACATTTTAAGAACTTTAAGAGGGTTTAAAAAAGTAAAAAAAACAGTTTGTCCATTGCCATTAAAAGGAAAAACATTATATTTGCATCTGCTTAATAAACACAAAATCATTTGCTTATGAAAAGGAAATTCTATTCAATCATCGGTTTGATATGCACCTTCGCAATCTCCCCGTTCGGCTTCAATGCCTGTAGCAGTGGAATGGGGAGCAGATGCAAAACGATGTACGGCGGTCCAAACATGACAGAGAGTGAAATGAATGATAGGATTAACGAGTTGAACAACCAAGACTCGGACAGCGTAGCAACTATAACAGAAGAAAAAAACGAATAGCCGGGATAAGAGGTCTGCGAAGAAAGGTGGAAGGCGATAAAAAGGTTCGGAGACACACACAGAAAAGCGGCTGTTCATAGAGAATAACAGCAAAGGCGATGACCTGTGCCCACTCATTTGATAGTCAAATATGTGGCGCAGGTCATCGCCTTTATCCCTAATCGGTCATTAGACCGCATACTGATTATGTTCGATTGTCGAGAAGATTATCCGGCATATTATCGAAGGCGTAGCGGGCTACGTCAAGATAATATGGCTGATAAGATGCAGGCAAGCGGACGAAAGCAGTCGTGGAACGATACAATTAACAAAATATAGGTCATTAAGTGTTCTAACGACCGATTGGGGTTTATCTTTGTTTTATTTCGGTTCCGCTCTATGGCGTTACTCTTCAGCTTCCGGAGCCTTGTCTATAAGATCCATGAACTGGTCGAGCTTCGGCGTGATTATGATTTGCGTGCGACGGTTGCGCTGCTTGCCCACCTCGTTGTTGTTGGTAGCGATAGGATTATATTCGCCGCGTCCGCCGGCAGTGAGACGCTTGGGGTCAACGCCGTATCGGGTCTGCAGATACTGCACCACGCTTGATGCGCGCAGACAGGAGAGGTCCCAGTTGTTGCGTATGTTCTCGCGAGAGATGGGCACATTGTCGGTGTTACCCTCCACGAGCACGTCGTAGTCCTTATAGTCTGTGATAATCTTTGCGATTTTCGACAGCGTTTCGGCAGCGCGGTCGTTGATTTCGTAAGAACCGCTCTTATAGAGCATGTTGTCGGCAAGCGAGATATAAACCACCCCTTTGAGCACTTGCACGTCAACCTCTCTCAACTCGTCCTTGGTGAGCGAGCGCGTGAGATTGTTCGTGAGCACCATGTTGAGAGAGTCGCTCTTAGACTTCACTTCCACCAAATGGCGTATATACTGGTTCGACTCGTTGATTTGGTCAACCAGTTTTTCTATGCTGACATTGTTCTGGCTTGCGTTCGAAAGGCTCTTGTCGAGCGACTGCTGCAACAGTTGGTAAGCATTCTGTGACTGACGCAACTGTTCTTCGAGCGAAGTTGCACGCGCATTCGACGCTGCCAGTTGTTCCTTGGTGGTCTGCAAGTTGCTTGTCAGGTCTTTGTTCTCAAGTCTGCAATTCTCCAAATCTTTCTTGCTGGCACATCCGCTCATTACAAGCACGCCTGCAAAGAGAGTCATCGCTAAGATACTTTTTTTCATCACTTACTTCATTTTATGGTTAATACTATTCCGCACTAAACAGCGGCATTCAAGCGACAAAAGTCGTTAATATGACGAACAAAAGCAAATAATGTTGCATACCATTATGTTTTTTTAACCGAACCGGCACATAATTTACAGCAATTTACGTTTATATCAGCAAGCATTGGTGTCCCCAAGCAGATAATCGTATTTCATGCTTTTTTCTCATGCTTCATTATATATTATGGGATAGGATGGAATGTTATGGAAAACAAAATCGGCGGAATTGCAGAGTAAAATCGGCGAAATTGGTTATCAAAATCGGCGATTTTACTTTGCAATTCCGCCGAAATTGGTCGGGCATCAGGCACCAAGCTATTTGCGATAACTCATCTCTCGCATCGTTTTTTATGCCCTTTTATTCGTTTATCTGAAATGTTTTTTGTTAATTTGCAGTCTGTTTCACACACGCAGGGTTGCCGTTACGGTTGGCGGCAAGAGTGTTAGTGACAGTAGAGGTATGAAGAAGTTCCTGAAGCGAACCGCCATCCTGCTCCTCGCAATACTGATGACGGTTGTCGCATTTGTCGTTCTTGTCTATCTCCCTCCGTTCCAAAACTGGGCGGTGAGGAGGGTTGCTGCCTACGCCTCACGGCAAACCGGCATGGACATAAGGATAGAGCGGGTGGGCATAGCCTTCCCTCTCGACCTGAGCATAACCGGGCTGCACGTCGAGAAACCCAACGACTCCATACCCAACCTGAATGACACCATCGCCGACGCCCGCCACCTCACGGTAGATGTAAGACTGCTGCCGCTGCTCGAAAGCAGGGTGGAGATAGACGCACTGCACTTCTCGGAGGTGAAAGTGAACACCGACGGACTCATAAAGTCGGCACGCATAGTGGGCTCTCTCGAAAGCCTTAACCTCGAAAGCCACGGCATAGACCTCACCGGAAAGACCGTCAGGGTGGACAGCGCACTCATTTCCGGTGCCGACATCGACATCCAACTTGCCGACACAGTGCCCGAAGACACCACCGCCGCCGACAACCTGTGGAAGGTGAACATAGACCGCCTGCACCTCAGCAAAACCCGACTCGCCCTCCACATGCCCGGCGACACATTGTCTGTGCGGCTGGCTTTCGACAACGCATCGGCGGCAGGCACGAGCATGGATTTCCACCGGTCTCGCTACCACATCGACCATCTGCGCTGGCGGGGGGGAGGCATCGCCTTCGACAACAACTTCGAACCGCGCTCTCCGGGGCTTGATTTCTCACACCTGCAACTCTCCGAACTCGTTCTCGATGCCGACTCTTTCGACTTCTGCGACCCGAAAATCGACGTCAGGATAAGCCGCTCGTCGTTCCGCGAAAAGAGCGGTCTCGACGTGCGCTCGCTCACCTCCCGCTTAGGTCTCGACGCCGGGAAAATATATCTCACAGGCACAAACCTCGTTACCTCGGAGTCGGAAATGGATGTGCACTTCGTAATGGACAGAAATACCTTCAGCTACACCGCGCCGGGCAAGATGCACCTGACTGCCAACGGCTTCCTCGGCAAGCAAGACCTCATGCTGTTCCTTGCCGACCTCCCCGAACCGCTGCGCCGCAAGTGGCCCGCACGCCCGTTGAAGATAAACACCGTGCTGTCGGGCAATATGAGGCGGGTGGTGGTTGCCGGACTCGTGGCAGACCTCCCCACGGCTTTCCACCTCAACGCCCGCGGAACGATTGACAACCTCGCCGACCCTGCCCGCCTCCGCGCTGCCCTCACTGCCACGGCGCAGACCCACGACCTATCCTTTGCCACCGCAGCCCTGCCCCCCGGCACGCTCGACGGCATCACCATTCCGCGCGGAATAGGCATTACGGGCAGGTTCAACATCGACGGACAACGCTACAGAGCCTCCTTCCGTGCCACCGAAGCCGGAGGAACGCTCGCCGGAACTGCCGACGTCAACACCGCCGGAAACCTCACATACACAGCCAATCTCACTGCCTCAAACCTCAACATCGGGCACTTCATGCCACGCCAAGGACCGGGAGCGTTCAGCGGAAAGGTTGACGTGAAAGGTGCCGGAACCGACATACGCTCGCCACGAACCGGTATAGACGCCGACGTTGCGGTGACAAAATTTGCCTACGCAGGCTACGACCTCAGCGGAATGGGCGCGAAAGTGACCCTTGGCAACGGGCATGCCATTGCCGACATCAACAGCAACAACCCGCTGATAAAGGGCAACATCCGGCTTGATGCACTGCTCGCAGGCAAGCAAATCTCGGCAACGATAGGGGCAGACATCGCACACATCGACTTCCACCGGCTGAAACTTGCCTCCTCGCCGCTTACCGCCTCATTCTGCACACACCTCGACGTGACGTCAGACCTCGACCAGTCGCACACGCTACGCGGAACAGTGGCAGACCTCATGCTGCGTGAAGGCGAAAGCGGATTTTTCCCCGACGACATCAGCCTCGACCTCATCATGCGCCCCGACACGACCCACTTCAGCGCAACCAACGGCGACTTCAACATCAACTTCGACGCCGCAGGGGGGCATAAGGTGCTCATCAAACGCTTAGACGCTCTCATGGCACAGGCAAAAGCCGACTTCGACGCGAAGATTATCAACCGAAACGCGCTGCGGGAGAAACTGCCCACGGCGAGCCTGAACCTGAACTCGGGCAGCGACAACTTCCTGAGCCACATGCTCCGGAGGTTCGGCTATTCTTTCGGCTCTGCCAAGATGAACCTCGTCTCATCTCCACAGTCGGGACTGAACGGCGATATGGAGATACAACGGCTGCTCGCCGACAGCATGCTACTCGACACCGTGCGACTGAAACTGCACTCCGACACCGGCGGCTTCTTCTTCAACGGGCAGGTGCGCAACAACAGGCGAAATCCGCAGTACGTCTTCAACGCCCTCTTCGACGGCAGACTGGTGGAGCGAGGACTGGCTATCAACCTGCGATACTTCGACCAACGCGACTCCCTCGGAGTAAGCCTCGGAGCGGTGGCAGAGATGGAACAGGGCGGAATACGCATGCGGATGTTTACCGACAACCCCGTCATAGGCTACAAACATTTCAGCATAAACCAAGACAACTACATCTTCATGGGCAACGACAGGCGGCTCTCGGCACGCCTGCGCATGAGCTCCGACGACGGCGTTGACGTGCAACTGTACTCCGATGACGACAACACCGACGCTCTTCAGGACCTTACGCTGTCCATCAGCCGCCTAAAGATTGAAGACATCGTTGCCGTGGTGCCCTATATGCCGCGCATGTCGGGAACCGTAAACGGCGATTATCACTTCATACAGACCCCCTCCGACATCTCGGTCGGCTCCATCATGAGTGTCACCGGCATGACCTACGAGGGCAGCAGCATAGGAAATCTCGGAACGGAGTTCGTCTATATGCCCAAAGACGACGGCTCGCACTATGTCGATGGAATCGTTTACAGCGATGAAAAACAGGTGGCTACGGTCATCGGAACTTATCGCTCGGAAGGCAACGGGTATCTCGACGCCACGATGACAATGGAGAAAATGCCCATGAGTGTGCTCAACGGAATGATACCCGACAGGCTGATTGCCTTCGAGGGGGAGGCAGACGGCAACCTGTCGCTGCGCGGAACACTCACCCGACCGCAGGTTGACGGCTCGCTCACGCTGAACAATGCGTGGCTCGTGAGCGAACCCTACGGCATGCGAATGCAGTTTGACAGCACGCCGCTCAACGTCGTCGGAAGCAAGGTGGGCTTCCATGACTTCAATCTCCGGGCTGCCAACAACACGCCGCTGGTGGTGAACGGCGAAGTGGATTTCTCAAATCTCGACGACATTACGATGAACATACGCATGGCAGCGCAGAACTTCCAGCTCGTCAACGCCAAGGAGACGCGCCGCAGCGAGGCATTCGGAAAGGCTTACGTTGACCTGATAGCATCGCTACAGGGCTCGCTCAACGACCTCACAATGCGCGGAAGAATGGATGTGCTGGGAACAACAGACCTCTCGTATGTGCTGCGCGACTCGCCCCTTAGTTCCGACTATCGCATGGACGAACTCGTGCGCTTCACCGACTTCGCCGACACCACGCAGACTGCCGTAAATCATACGCCGGCAATGGGCTTCAATATGGACTTCACGATCAACGTGGACAGGGCGGCAAGAGTGGTGTGCTATCTCAACACCGACCACTCTAACTTCGTTGACCTCATGGGCGACGGCTCGCTCCGACTGCGCTATTCGCCCTCCGAAGACTTCAGGATACGCGGGAGATATACGCTCAACAACGGCGAGATGAAATATTCAATGCCCGTGATTCCGCTGAAGACATTCACCATAACAGACGGCAGCTACATCGAGTTCACAGGCGACCCGATGAACCCGAGGCTCAACATCACTGCCACGGAGCGCACAAAATCGAGCGTCAGCATCAACGGCGAGAGCCGCAGTGTGGATTTCGAGTGCGGCGTGGTGATAAGCAAGACGCTAAGGGACATGGGGCTGCAGTTCGTCATTTCGGCACCGGAGGACATGGCTGTGCAGAACGACCTCAACATGATGAGCGAGGAGGAACAGGGAAAACTGGCAGTGGCAATGCTCACCACGGGAATGTATATCGCCGACGGAAACACATCGGCACTCAACATGAACAACGCTCTCAGCTCGTTCCTACAGAGCGGAATAAACAACATTGCGGGCAACGCACTGCGCACTCTCGACTTCAGCATTGGCTTCGACAATGCCTTCGACGCCTCCGGAGCGATGCACACCGACTATAGTTTCCGCTTCGCAAAACGCTTCTGGAACAACCGCCTGCGAGTGGTGGTGGGCGGAAAGATTTCCACAAGCTCCGACATGACAGACCGTGACCAAGCGTTCTTCGACAACGTTACGCTGGAATATCGCATGAGCCAGACCTCAAACAAATATCTCAAGATGTTCTACAGGCATGGGGCATACGACTGGCTCGAGGGGGAGAACAGCGAGTATGGGGTAGGATTTATATGGCGGCGAAAGGTGAATCACTTCTCCGAACTATTCCGCAGGGAGACTGCCACAGACCAGCTCGACCTGAGCAGGCTGCGCAAAACGGGCACTCCGGACAATGCCTCGCGAGACTCTCTTAATAATAAGGTATATGAAGACAATCAGAAACAATAACCCCGTTGCAACAGTGGCTGCCGTGATGATGTGCTGCATCGCGGTATTGGCGTCGTGCTCCACAACGAGCGCGCTGCCCGAAGGCGAACAACTGTATGTGGGAATTGACAAAATAGCCTACAACAACTACGAGCGTGGCACCCACTTCACCGAGACGCAGGAGGAGGTGGAGGCTGCGCTGGCGTGCCAACCTAACGGGGCGTTGTTCGGAAGTTCGTCGGTGCGCTCGCCGTTCCCCGTGGGGCTGTGGGTGTGGAACGCTTTCGCCGGCGCAGAAGGGAAAATCGGGAAGTGGATAGGGCGCACTTTCGGGAAACACCCGGTGCTGATGAGCGACGTAAACGCGCCGTTGAGGGCAACGGTGGCACAGAGCGTGCTGCGCAACAGGGGATATTTCCACGGAAAAGTGGAATACAAGGAGATTACACAGGACAATCCGAAGAAGGGCAAGGTGAGGTATGACGTGGAACCGAACCGCCTTTTCACCATCGACTCCGTTGCCTATGTGGGCTTCCCCGAGGTGGGCGACAGCCTCATAAGGCTCACGGCAGGCGAGGCGTTGGTGCGCAGGGGGTCGCCATTCAGCGTCGCGGCTCTCGACGCCGAGCGCACGCGCATCTCGCAACTGTTCCGAAACAACGGCTACTACTTCTACCAACCCTCTTACGCCTCTTATCTTGCCGACACGCTCATGGTGCCGGGAAAGGTGCAACTGCGCTTCAGGCTTGCCGACAACATCCCCGAAAGGGCGCGGCATAAGTGGTATCTGGGACGCATCAAACTGACTTTCAGACGCCGCATCACAGACGTACCGACCGACTCCGTGGAGCGACGACGCTTCACACTGCGCTTCAGCGGAAGACGGACACCGGTGAGAGCATCCGCGATTACAAAAGGAATGAAGATGAGGCAGGGGCAACTCTTCAGCTACGACGACCTCGCCGAGGCAGAGAACGCCATCACTGCCTCCGGACTTTTCAGTATGGTGAACTTCACTTTCACCCCGCGCGACAGCTCGCCCGCCTGCGACACGCTCGACTTAGACATCGCGTGCCTCTTCGACAAGAAATATGACTTCTACGCAGAGACCGGAATCAAGGGCAGAACAACAGGCAGAATGGGACCCGAACTGGTGCTCGGACTGAAGAAACGCAACGCTTTCCGAGGGGGAGAGACGTTCGACGTGAACATGCACGGACTCTATGAGTGGAGCACCAAGAAGCGACTCGTTGACTATTCCGACATGGCGACATACAAGGTGGGGCTGGATGCCTCGCTCACCTTCCCGCGATTAGTTACGCCGTTCAACCTTTTCAACAGCCAGCGCAGGGCATTGAACCGCAGGCGCAGGGAACAGCAACGCAGGCGGAGGCAGTATTATGCCGTGCCTTCCACCGTGGTGAAAATGGGATTTGACATAGAGAGCCGCTCCGACTACTTCCGCATGCACACCGCTTCGGGCGAACTGACTTACCGTTGGCAGTCTTCGCCGACGTCATCCCACAGCTTCTCGCCACTAACGGTGGTCTATCAGTTCAAGAACAGCATGACCCACCTCTTCGACTCCATAGTAAGCGCAAGCCCATACCTCATGCAGGCTCTCGACGACCGCTTCATAATGAAGATTTCCTACACCTATAGTTATGCCGGCGCGCGCGGGACACGGAACCCGATAGCATGGGAGACAACCATATCGGAGGCAGGAAACCTCGTCTCATTGGGATTTATGGCTACGGGAAAGAAGTGGAGCACCACGGGGAAAGAGATGTTCAACAATCCTTATGCGCAGTTCGTCAAAATCAACACCGACTTCGTCAAACGCTGGAGAGTGGGCGAGAAGTCATCGCTCGTGGCGCATCTCAATGCCGGAGTGATATGGAGTTTCGGTAACAACGAGTATCCGCCGTTCAGCGAACAGTTCTTCGTGGGAGGGGCTAACTCCATAAGGGCATTCACCGTTAGAAGCATCGGACCGGGACGCATGCAGCCTGACAAAGGCGACCTTGCCTATCTCTTGCAGACAGGCGACCTGAAACTGCTCGCCAATCTGGAATATCGCTTCAACCTCTTCGGAAACCTCAACGGGGCTGTGTTCCTCGATGCAGGCAACGTGTGGAACATAAACGGATATAACGACGACGACGAACGCTTCAAGATAGCCAAGTTCCCGCGCGACATTGCCGTGGGAACGGGCTTAGGATTGCGCTACGACCTTGAATTCCTCGTCCTTAGAGTGGATTGGGGCTTCGCCCTGCACGCTCCTTACAACACAGGGAACAGGGGCTATTTCAACATGCGAAAATTCGGAGACATGCAGTCGATTAACTTCGCCGTTGGCTATCCTTTCTAATTATTTTTGTTAATAAATGTTACCCCCCCCCCACACGAGTGGTTAATTTATATTATATGTTCTCTCAAAAGGAGAACATGTTTATTTTTTTGCCTTACCTTTGTCCCCACTATTAGACTGATATAAATCAGGAAATTGCACAACATTACATGTTTACCCGTTCATAAAAAATTAGTTTGCCAAAATAAACAGACAAGGATTTAGAACAATAGGGTACAAGAATGACAAATCAAGTATTTGGTAATTTAATTTTTAATTAAACAAAATGATATGAAAAAAAACTTTCTCTTAATTGCAATGCTGCTTGCAGTGTTGCCAAGTGTAATGTTGGCACAGACGGGGAACCGTGATGCCAACGACTTTTACAAGTTCAAAGGGCATGATATATGGAATAACAACGACGGCGTGTACTATCATTATAATAAAGTGCAGACTGTTACAAACAAGAACACGCTCTATCTCGTGAATGTTGGCGCGTATGAAGACGGAAACCCTTATTGCTTCTTCAACCAAGGAGGACACTGGGGAGTGGAGGCTGTGCTCGCTGAAGTGGGTCTGCCGATTTATCTTAAGTATATAACTTACACGAATAAGAATGGAGGTGCCATGTTCAATCAAATGCTGATGAGTGCCAATGATAATGCCTCCGTACAGAACAGAATAATAAATATCGTGCGTGGACTGGGAAAAGATGAGAACGGTATCATTGTTGACCGTAAAGATGCGGATACTAAGCTCACAGAAGCATATATCAAATGGGGATTTTATCGCTGTACAGATAACGATAAAGATAATTTAGATTACAATAACAATGAGTATTTGATATTTTCAGTAACCAATACTAATAATGAAAATACGAATCGTTACATGGTTAAGGATAAGAACGCTACAGGACCTCGTGCCAATGTGATTTCCATGACTACTACGAAACCTAATGAAAAAGACAAGTACGCGCGTTGGAAGTTCGTGTCAAAGGCAGACCTTATTGAGAGACTCGGTGCTACGGCTGCTTCATATGATGACGTTGCAGATGCCACGTTCTTTATCAAAGACCAACAGTTCGCACGTAACAACTTGGATGAGAATGCTTGGACAAAAACAGGACCTGCAACGATAAACATAGGAAACAAAAAGTATGGTGCCGGAACAACTAACAAGGATCATACTGTTGGCACAATACCGACCTTTGACGAACAATATACCGTAGAACTTAAAAACAAAGATGTCACATTCTACGACCTGATATACGGAGAGTTCAACTGTGCAGAGATAAAGGGTGGTAACGGAAGCTTGATTCAAACATTGACAAAACCGTCAAGGAAAGGTTGGTATATGGTGACATGTCAAGGCTTCTATCGCCCGGGAGACGATTCTAACGCACAGAATGCTTACCTCTATGTGAGGAATGTCAAGCAGACGGATACGAGCAAAAACACTTCGACGTTCAAGAAAGTTAAGTTGCCGCTCATCACTGCCGAACAGGAAGGATTTACACCCGAGAACCTGACACAGGCAGGCATAAAGTTCAAAGAAGACCGCGACAACTACTATACAACCGCAATGGTATGGCTCGACGGAGAGACCGACTTGGAGGTTGGAATAGTAGTGGAAAACTCCAACGGAAACCCCAGCGAATGGACAGCAGTGGATAACTTCCAGTTGAAATACATGGGAAACGACTTCCTTGTTTCTGAACATGCAAAGAACGCTTACTTCTATCCGAGAAACGAAACATTCCAGACTATGGTTTTGGAACGCAACTTTAAACTCAACCAGTGGAACGCCATCACACTCCCGGTTGACCTTACTAAATCACAAATTGAAACCGCCTTCGGTGCTGATGCGAAGTTGGCAAAGCTCGACGGACTGACTAACAACGACAAGAATATCAATTTCGTAACGGTGGATTTGAATAAGTTTGGTAGAAATGAGGTGGTACTTGAGAAGAACGAAATCTATGTCATCTACCCCACACAGGAAGGTAACGATGAACTGATGGATTGGTACATAGTAGGGTGTAAAGACCCATTGGGTGGAGTAGTACCCGGTGAAGGTAATTGGAATTATAAAACGCGGAGTCCGCTGTATATCATCCCGATGATTTCTTTGAATGCAACCGAAGCTGTGAGAGAAGATGATCATATCAAGGATTACAATACACTCGATCCTAATACCACGTTTACTGCTTATCCTATAGTCTATTGGAAGGGCGAATATGAAAATGGTCCCGGCAATATAGAGGCAGATGACTCAAAGACAAGGTACGTATATGCAATATCTGGAAACAAGCTGGTACACTATAAGAGATCGTTCCCACTGAAGGGACTGCGCTGGTATCTGGAATACGTAGATGTGAGTGCATCGGGCAAGGGCATTGAGAGAATGTCTTTCGACGAAGACTTTGACGACACAACCACAGGCATAGATACTGTTGAGGGGGCAGCCCGCGAGACTTCACGCAAGGGAATATATACCATCGACGGCAAGAGAATGACAGACAGCGACACAAGTAATCTGCCGATGGGTATCTATATTGTTGACGGAAAGAAAGTGGTTGTGTATTGATAGCAATCCGATAGTAGTATTTAAAAGAAATAAAAACAGAAGATATGAAAAAGATGTATATTAAGCCGGAAAGTGTGGAACAGGTTGTCAGGTTGGAGTACTACCTCATGGAACCGAGTACACAAACTATTGGTGATGATGGTCCCACTATTCCTATTGACGAGAATGATAATTCAGATCCGGATGCAAAGGGCAACTGGTTCTTTGAGGACTCTAATGATTAAAGATAATCTTACATAAAGAAATTAGGTCGGCACTCATGCCGACCTAATTTTGTTTTATGCCATTGTGATTGATTTAACCCCAACCGGTCATTAGAACACTTAATGAACCGATTGTGGGTTAAAGCAGTGGCGAAAGCAGTCTTACCACCGACTCCCACAGCCGTTGTATGTAGGAGGGGCGGTGGGTGTATTTGAGTTCGGATGTGGAGATGCAGTGCTGAAGGTCGTCGAGGAACACCTGCTTCATTCTCTTAGCCACCTCTGCATCGTAGAAGAAAATGTTCGACTCGAAGTTGTTCTCGAACGAGCGGAAGTCGATGTTGGTTGAGCCGCATGTGCACAGAGCATCGTCGGCAACGAGAATTTTGCTGTGGTTGAACTCTTTTTTGTAAGCATAAACCTTCACTCCTGCGTCTATTGCCTGCAGCACGTATGACCTGCTTGCCCACTCCACCACCTTTGCATCGCTCTTCAGCGGCACCATCAGGCGCACATCAACCCCGGCGTTCACTGCCGTGCGCAGTGCGAACATCACCTCCTCGGTCGGCATGAAGTATGGAGTCTCCATGTAAACGTAGCGGCGTGCCTCGATTATTATGCGCACGTAGCCCTGCATGATGTCGTGGTCGGGGGCTACGGGGTTGCCTGTCACCAACTGCGCTATGCAGTTGTTGCTCACCTTCACCTTAGGTTCCGTATAATATCGCCGCCCTGTTATGAGCGTCTGCGAAACGAAATACCAGTCGATGAGGAACGCCCGCTGCATCACACTCACTATCCCTCCGCGCACAAGCATGTGAGTGTCGCGCCACTGTTTGACATACCTCACGGCGATGTTCACGCCTCCGATGAACGCCGTTTCGCCGTCGATGACTGTTATCTTGCGGTGATTGCGGTAGTTCACCCGGCTTGTCAGCAGCGGGAAATGCACCGGGAGAAACGGGAACACCTTCACTCCGGCATCTGCCATTCGGCGGAAGAACCTGCGCGGAGTTCTCCAGCTGCCCACATGGTCATATATCAGGCGCACCTCCACGCCGCGTTCTGCACAGTCTGCCAGTGCGTCGGCGACAAGGTTCCCTATCTCGTCGTCGTCTATTATATAGGTTTCTATGTGCACGTGGTGGCGCGCCTGCGCTATATTTCGTAATAAGGAGAGAAAGAAGTCGCTGCCTTGTGTGAATATCTCCACCTCGTTGTCTTTGAACGGCAACGACCAGTTGCTTTCAATGAATTGGTTTATCAGCGGCTCATGACGCTCCGGAATGTAAAGGTCGCGCTGCGCAACAAACTCTGTCATGGTGCGCCTCGTCAGCAGGTCGAGGCTTTTCTGATTGATCAGTCGCTCCTTCCTGATGTTCTGTCCGAAGAAGAAGTAGAGCATTATGCCGACGAAAGGGAAGAACACGAGCACCAAAATCCATGACACAGCCTTTGCCGGCTGGCGGTTGTCGAGCAGCACAGTGAATATCGCCGGGATAACAAGGGCGATGTGGCACAGCAGGAATATGATGCTCAGGTTGCTCATTTGAAGTTGGCGAGTTTATGCGTTTGCAGTGACAGTCGCCACCGTGGGTGTTCGGTGATGTAGCGGATACATTCCCGCAAGGTCTCCTCGTTGCGGGTGAGGGAGAAGGTGTCGCAGGGCTGGAGGTAGAGGAGGGAGTGATGAGGGGGGAGGAAATCGGGCGAATCGGAGCAATCGGACAAATCCGACCAACCCGCTTGAGCAGTCTGATTAGCCCGATCAGACTGATTAGCCTGATTAGTCCGATTAGCCTGATTTCCCTTCTTGCCCCTGCTCTCAAGCAACGATGGCGGCAGGAAAGCATTTGGGTCTTGCACACCATCGAAGACAATTTTTATTTCGTCGGCACGCTCCATGACCTCTGTGAAAGTGGCACGGGCAGCGGCGTTGCGCAGGTTGGCGAAAGGGATTTTGGGCGACACCGTGAGCCAGTCGATGCCGCGGGGCGGCAGGTGGGTGCCGTTGGTCTCCATAGCAATCCAAAATCCGGCATCGTGCAGGGCGTCAACGAGAGCGTCGTCAACCTGTAGCGAGGGTTCGCCACCGGTGAGAACCACAAACCGCGTGGTGCCGCCGGCGATGCTCTCCACAATCTCTTCTGCCGTCATCTCGCGGTAGCCGTCGAACTCGGTGTCGCAGAACGAGCACCTGAGATTGCATCCCGCAAACCTCACGAACACCGCAGCGCACCCCGTGTTGTGCCCCTCTCCCTGCAGCGAAGAAAAAATATCGTTTACCCTATACATCCCTCCGGTTCCTCATCACAAATCCTACCCTATCTCGTATGCTGCCACGTTGCCCCTGCTCTCCTGCACTTCCACGCGGTAACAGTTGGGCACCTGCCCGCATATCCACCGCGCAATGTTCTCCGCAGTGGGGTTACACGGCAGCACATCGTTGATTACCTTATGGTCGAGAACGCTCTTCACCTTTGTCTTTATAACCGAGAAATCAGTCACCATGCCGTTACGGTCGAGTTCCTCTGCGCGGCAATAGACCGTGATTATCCAGTTATGCCCGTGCATTGCGGTGCATTTGCTTTCGTAGTCGAGCGTAAGTCGGTGTGCCGCCGAAATCTCCAATGTTTTCTTTATGTAGTACATCTATATCAAATGTTTTATGTTTAAATACTTATAAGTCCGGTTCACGTCACAATGTCGTTGCCCAGCAGCCGGGCGAGGTCGTTGCGTTTCTCCTGCGCGTCGGCATATTCTGCCATCAGCCGGCGCATGGTGTCGTAGTCACCGGCAGCCTTTGATATTTCCGCTTTCAGCTGCCGCAGCCTCCCCTCGATGAAGTCTTTCCGGAAGTCGAGCAGCAGATGTTCGGTCTCGTTGCGCAGAGCGTCGCCGCCATTCTTTATCCGCAGACTCTTCGCCAGCGGCACATCCATCACCATCTGCGTTGCGATGTTGCTCAGTTCCACGTCGGCGTGGCGTGTGAAATACAGTTCGGAGCTGAAGCCCGGGTCGTTGCTGTGCTCCGTTACCTCCTCGAGTATGCGGGCGTATGCGGGGTTTTCCAGCCGCAGATTGTCCTCACCGAGGTTGTAACTCACAAATTGTGCGAGCGTGAGGTTAATCAGTTCCCCCTCTTCCGTCTCCACATCTCGGTAGATAATCTCCCCTCCGTGCTTCACTATCAGCCTCGCAATCATCCTCTCCACCACGCTTCCCTGCTCCTGTGGCGTTGCCGGCGAGAGCGGTTCTGCCGGCGGTCGTGCCGGTGTGTCAGCCGTAACGGGTTGCGCCACCTTGCCCTCGTTCTCCATGTTGCTGCGTATAAACCTGTTCAGCGTGGATATTATGGTAGGCTCGTTAATCCCCAGCCGGTTAACGCAGAGGTTGATATACGTTGCCCTCACTATCTGGTCTTTTATCAGACTGATGCTCTGTATTATAGAGTTCACTGCCTCGGCACGCTTTATCGGGTCGCTCACGCCGCGCAGCATCAGGTCAATCTTGAAGTCGATGAAGTCCTTCCGGTGCTTTTCCACATACTCGCGGAAGTCCTTTGCGGTGTGCTTGCGTGCGAAACTGTCGGGGTCTTCCCCCTCCGGCAGCATCAAGACCTTGATGTTCATGCCCTCGGCGAGCATCATGTCGGTGCCCCTCATTGCCGCGTGAATGCCCGCCTCGTCGCCGTCGTAGAGTAGAACCACGTTTGGCGTGAAGCGTCTCAGGATGCGTATCTGATGAACCGACAGAGCCGTGCCGGAGTTTGCCACCACGTTCTCTATGCCGCTTTGGTGCATCGAAATCACGTCTGTGTAGCCCTCCACCATATACACGCAGTTCTCCTTCGCTATCGACTTCTTGGCTTGGAAGATGCCGTAAAGCTGCCGGTCCTTGTGATACACCTCGCTGTCGGGCGAGTTGACATACTTCTGCTGCACCCCCTTTGTGGCTTGGTCGAGTTTCCTCCCTCCGAACGCCACGGTCTTCCCGCTTATTCCAATCCACGGAAATATCACCCTTCCGGCAAATCGGTCGATGAGTTTCCCGTCGTTCTCGCGCTTGTAGCAGATGCCTGTCTTCAGCAGAAATTCCTCCTTGTAGCCCTTCCGGAGAGCCTCGCGGGGGAGAGCCTCGCGGTCAGACAGCGAGAAACCGAGGCGAAACTTGCGTATCGTATCGTCGCGGAAGCCGCGGCTGCGGAAGTATTGCAGCCCTATTGCGGCACCGTCGGCACTGCCGTGCAGCAACCCCTCGAAGTAGTCGGCAGCCCATTCGTTCACGATGAACATCGACTCGCGGTCGCTCTCCTGCCTCTTCTCCTCGTCAGAGAGTTCGCGTTCCTTTATCTCAATGCCGTATTTCTTGGCGAGCCAGCGCAGTGCTTCAGGGTAGGTCATCTGCTCGTGCTCCATGATGAAGCCCACGGGGTTGCCGCCCTTTCCGCACGAGAAGCATTTGCATATTCCGCGCGAGGGCGAGACATAGAACGACGGTGTGCGCTCGTTGTGGAACGGGCACAACCCTTTGTAGTTGGCTCCCGACTTCCTCAACGACACAAACTCGGACACCACTTCCACGATGTCTGCCGTCTCCATTATCCTATCCACCGTAGGTCTGTCAATCATACCCTGCGCCGTTTGTCATCTATTTCTTGTTCTCCTGCAGTCGCTCAGCGTTCCACTTTATCGCCTGCACAGCTATCTGTTCAGCCTCTTCGAGCGTGCAGTTCAGTCTGCCACCCGATGCGTTGCGATGCCCCCCGCCGTTGAAGAAACGCTCGGCGATGTCGTTGCATGTCACCTCGTCAACCGAGCGCAGGCTCACCCACACGAGATTATCCTGCTCCCTGTCTTCGCGCAGCGATATAGACAGCCTCACGCCCTTTATCTGCAATGGCAGGTTCACCAGTCCTTCGGCGTCGCCCTTTATGAAGCGGAAGCGTTTCATGTCTTGCCGCGAGATGGTGAAGTAGGCGGCATGGCAGTCGTGGAACACGCGCATCTTCTGATACAGCACATACCCCATGAGTCTCATCCGCCAGTCGCTGTAGTTATGGAACACGTTGCGATAAACCTTATCCTTGTCGAAACCCTTTGTCAGGAGTTGGCTTATGATGAAGAAAATCTCCGGTCGCGACGAGTTGAAAGTAAACCCTCCGGTGTCTGTCATCATGCCGCAGTAGATAGGCACAGCCCCTTTCTTGGTCATGCCCTCAAAGCCCCCGAGCTGCCATATCGCGCGGAACACCATTTCGCTGGTGCTGCTCATCTCGGGGCACGATATGCTCAGCACAGCCTCAAGACACGGGTCGAGGTGATGGTCTATCAGCACCTTCTTTGCCGGCGACGCCTTCAGCACGGCACACATCTCGTCGCCCAGCCGCTCGGGCCGGTTGAAGTCGAGACAGAACACGAGTTCCGCGCCTGCCATTGCCTCCTCCACCGTCTCGCGGTGCTTGTCAAATCTCACTATCGTCTGTGCGTCGGGCATCCACTGCAGGAAGTCGGGGAACGCATCGGGAATGGCAATCAAAGGTTCTTTTCCCAGCCGTTTCAAGTATTCGGCAAGTCCGAGACATGAGCCGAGAGCGTCTCCGTCGGGGTTCTGATGACAGCATAGAACTATTTTTTCAGACTGCTCTATCAGGCTTTTCAGCGTTGCAGCCTCATCATTCTTCAGAATTTCAATATACATAGTGACTGCAAAGATACGCTAAAAAGGGCACAACGCAAAATAATTAACATATAAAAAATGCCAACCTGATGTGGGCAATCGGAGTAATCAGGTTGGTCGGAACAGTCGGGCAAATCGGGTGTTTTGCAGAACAAAAACCTTGTGGCAGGGCGGTGGTTTATACTAAAATGCAACGCGTTTTATTATGCTTCACTCAATCATTGACGATATATCGCAAAGTAAAATCGGCGAGATTGCCGGGTAAAATCGCCGATTTTGCAATGCAATTCCGCCGATTTTGGTCATCAATTTCGGCGATTTTGCATTGCTATAGTTGGCAGGACATGCTCTGAAAGCACAAAAAACGGACTGCCATATACGGTATGACAGTAAAAGGCGTTGTGCCGCTTCAGCCGGATACTGCTTTATGCCGGTCAGTACTCCAGTATCATTGTTTCTCTCGGAGAGAGCGAAAGGGCGTTGTCGAATGTCACCTGTTTGCCGGTTATTACGTCTCTTGTCTGCACTGAAACGGCGGTGGCAGAGGCAGGGATGCCGGCAAACAGTTCTCTGTAACGTGAGGCGTCGAGCTGCTGCCGGCGGTCGGTGCCGTTGAGAACCACAATCACCCCGCGACCGTTATACTCACGCGAAACGACATAGATGCCGTCATAAGGTATGAAGTGCTTCATGCTTCCGCGTGTCACGATGTCGTTTCCGCGACGCCAATGCAGCAGTCGGGAGAGCCAGTCGAACATGGCGTTTTCCTCCGGCGAGCGTCCTTCGGCGGTGAAGGCATTGCGAGTGTCGCCCGGAAAGCCGCCGGGGAAGTCGCATCTCACATCACCGTCGGTGATTTCTTTCGTGCCGTTCATCAGGATTTCCGTGCCATAATAGAGTTGCGGAGTTCTCCTCACGGTGAGCAGGAGGGCGAGAGCCTGCTTCAAGACGAGGGTGTCGCAGCCGTTGCCAAGGAAGCGGTCGGTGTCGTGATTATCGATGAAAGCCATCACATTATCGGGGTTCTCATACAGATAATCATACAGGAACGAATTGTATATTCGGTTCAGTCCCTCCCACCAAGCGTCAGTTTCCTCGTGCTTCGCCTTTGAAAGGCGGTCGAAGAAAGAGAAGTCCATGACAGATTTCAGATAAGAGTTCTTTCTCTGCTTCGGCTCGGAAGCGTCTTCCGTCGGAGCCATCAGGCGACTGTCTTTCTGCCATGCCGCGGTGTATGCAGGCTCTGTGACCCACGTCTCGCCCACGACATTGAAGTTGGGATATTCTTCATTGATGGTCATCATCCACTGCGCCATGCCCTCGGCGTAAGCATACGGATAGGTGTCCATGCGTATTCCGTCGATGCCTACAGTCTCAATCCACCAGATACTGTTCTGTATCAGATACTTCATCACGTGAGGATTGCGCTGGTTAAGGTCGGGCATTGTGGGCACAAACCAGCCTTGCGTGGTCTCGCTCTTGTCTATCTCCGAGGCGTAAGGGTCAATCACGGGCGTCAGTTTATAACTCGTCTGCCTGAAACTTGTGCCCTCGGGGTTCGACGTGCCGCCCGACTCTTTCAGCCACTCGTGCAGGTTAAACCAGTCGTTGCTCGGCATGTCGGCAACCCACGGATGTTCAAAGCCGCAATGATTGAAAATCATATCCATGACAACCTTCAGTCCCTTGCGGTGCGCCTCGTCGGTAAGGGCACGGTATTCCTCGTTAGTTCCGAAGCGTGGGTCAACCCGATAGTAGTCTGTCGTGGCATAACCGTGATATGTGCTGTAGCCAAGCGAGTTGTCGGGAGAGTTGTTTTCGAGCACCGGTGTGAGCCAAAGAGCGGTGACACCGAGTTCGTTGAAATAGTCGAGGTGGCTGCGTATGCCCTCAAGGTCGCCGCCGTGACGCAGCGAAGGGGCAGTGCGATCGACAACATATTCATTAAGTCGGGCACGCAGTTTTGCCGCAGCCTGCGGCGTGGTATATTTCCCGCTCGACGCGAAACGGTCGGGCATAAGCATGTAGAGCACATCCGCATTAGAGAAGCCCACACGCTCCTCGCCCGCTTTCTCGCGAGCCTTCAGCCTGTAGGAAGCCGTGAACGAGCCCTTTGCCCTGCTCCCCTTGCGGGCCGTGAACTTCAGTTTCATCGTTCCGGGCTGCGCATCTTTCAGGTTAAGATAAACGAAGAGGTAGTTCGGACTGTCGAGACGAGCCACGCTGTCTATCCTTACTCCGGCGTAGTCGGTGGTCACATCGGTCTCGCGAATGTTCTCCCCGTAAACCATTAACTGTAGAGAGGCATCCTTCATGCCTACATACCAGTCGGTGGGGTCAATCCTGTTCACCTTCACCGGTGCTGCCTTCGTCATCGATATGGCAGCAAAGAACAACACAGATAACAATATGCGATACATGTCTTTATATTTCAATAGATTATATTTTATCAGTCATGGAATATCAATGCCGACCGGGGAGCCACGCTGACGATGCCTCCCGACAGGTTTCTTATTCCTTTCTCGTTCACCACACCCTCTGCACAAACCACGGTGTAATTGCCTTCCGGCACTTCAACCTCACACTCGCCGGCATTGCCGTTGAGCACCACATAGATGTTTTTCCAAGCGTCGCCGCCGGCATTATCCACCAGCCGGTATGCCACAAGGCAGGGTTGTGTAGGCAGGAATTGCAGGTGTCGGCGCACAAGTTCGGCACTGCCGAGGCGGAAGGCGGGGTGATTTTTGCGCAGTTGTATCATGTTCTTGTAGTAAGCGAACACCTCCGGATAGCGTTTCAGGTTGCTCCAGTCAACGGCATTGACGCTGTCGGGCGACTCGAATGAGTTGTGAACACCTTTCTTGTCGCGCAGCATCTCCTCGCCACAGAAGATGAAGGGCACGCCCTGCGAGGTCAGTACGGCAGTCTGTGCGAGACATGACAGGGCAGCCAGAGGATTGTTACGCCCTGCCGTTGACGCCGCGCTGCCGTCGCGCGCCGTATCAAGAGCCTCCATTGAGGTCTTCAAACGGTCGGTGAGGCACATGTCGTCATGGCAACTCACGTATGAAATCATCTGCGTAGGCTCTGCCGCCCATGCCTGCTTTGAGTAGTTCACGAGCGACATATCCACCTGCGGATGAGCTATGCAGCCCGCAATGCCGAACTTGATGCTCTCCTCCTCGCCTGCCACTCCTGCGAGGAAAGCCCCTTTTGAGTCGTCGGAGAACGGTCCGCGCAGTCCGTCGCGCATCTCATCGGAGAACGCAGCGATGCGCGGAAGTTGCGACATGTTGGCCTTCATGGCAAGTTTTTCGGCAGGGAAAGCGCATGCCCCGGCACTCCAGCCCTCACCATATATAAATATGGTAGGGTCAATCGCATCCACAGCCTTGCGTATTTCGTTCATCGTCTCAATGTCATGAACGCCCATAAGGTCGAAGCGGAAGCCGTCGATATGGTATTCGTTAATCCAGTGTTTCACCGATTCTATCATGAACCGCCTCATCATCGGCATGTCTGAAGCGGTCTCGTTGCCGCATCCCGAGCCGTTGCTATATGTCCAGTCTGGGTTCTTACGGTAGTAATAATCGGGGTAAGTGTTCTGAAAATTGCTGTTTTCTATGTCGTAGGTGTGGTTATATACCACGTCGAGGATTACCCGGATGCCGGCTCTGTGCAACGTCTGAACCATCTGCTTGAACTCCCTTATGCGCACTTCGGGGTCATAAGGGTCGGTGCTGTAAGAACCGTCGGGCACGTTATAGTTCACCGGGTCGTAGCCCCAATTATACTTCCGGCGGTCGAGTTGCGTCTCATCAACCGACCCGTAGTCGTAAGACGGCAGTATATGCACGGCGTTAATCCCCAGCATCTTCAGGTGGGTTATGGCTCTCGGTTCGGTCAGTGCGAGGAACTTTCCCTTGTTGATAATGCCCGACGAGGGCGATATAGAGAAGTCGCGGTGGTGCATCTCGTAGATTACGAGGTCGGTTGGCGACTTTATTTCGGGCCGTCTGTCACTCCCCCACCCCGCAGGATTGGTCTTGCTCAGGTCGATAATCGCACCCTCCTTACCGTTCACGCCCACCGCCTTGGCGAACACTCCCGGCGAGCGACGACCGTCAACGACAAACCGATAACGCCGACCTGCGAGGTCGTGCTTCACCGTTGTCGTCCATATCCCGCTTCTGTCAAGCATCATTCTCACTAATTCCCACGGCTTCCCGGCACCGTTTTCCGTCGGCATTCTATATTCCACAGCCACCTCCTTCGCATCCTTAGGAGCGAAGAGCCGGAACGTTGTCTGCTCCGGAGTGTATGCCACCTCGTTGAAGTCGAAGTCCTGCGCTGCTGCCATAGTTAATATAAGCATGTGCAGTATGCCTGCCAGTATGATTTTTTTCATAAGGATTTTATCGGTTATCTGTTTTGTTCTGCAATCAGACTCACGGCGAAACCTCCTCCCGGAGCCTCGGTAAGTTTCAGCGTATCACCTTTTTTCACCGTCTTCTTCGTTATCACGTATGCCTTGGGGTTATGCTCATAGTGGGCATCCTTTGCATCGGCGTAGATAGTGCATTCATATCTCCTTCCCTCGTCGAGGAAGTCAAGTCGCACCACGCTCTTATGCCCGTTCTCGTCGCATTTGCCTCCGATAAACCAGTTGTCGGTTCCTTTCGCCTTGCGCGCCACGGTGATATAGTCTGCCGGTTCTGCCTCAAGATATTTTGAGTCGTCCCAATCGCATGCCACGTCGCGGATGAAGCGGAACGCATCCATGTATTTCTCGTAGTTCTCCGGCAGGTCGGCAGCCATCTGCAGCGGACTGTACATTGTCACATATAATGCCAGCTGCCCGGCTATTGTGCTGTGTACGATGTTTGGATTGTCGCTCCAACTGCTCAACCGAGTTTCCAGAATGCCCGGCGTATAGTCCATTGGTCCGCCCTGCAAGCGCGTGAACGGCAGTATGCAAGTGTGGTCGGGGCGCGACCCTCCGAATGCTTCATACTCCGTGCCTCGCGCACTCTCGTTGCCCACGAGGTTAGGATAGGTGCGGCAAAGTCCGGTCGGTCGCGACGCCTCATGCGCATTAACCATGATGCGATGCTTTGCAGCCTCCTTCACGACGAACATGTAATGGTTGTTCATCGACTGCGAATAGTGGTGGTCTCCGCGCGGAATGATGTCTCCCACATAACCTGTCTTCACCGCATCGTAGCCATAACGGTTCATCAGAGCATAGGCATCGCCGATGTGTCGCTCGTAGTTCTGCGTCGAGGAAGACGTTTCGTGGTGCATCATCAGTTTCACTCCCTTCGAGTGAGCATATTGATTGAGAGCTTCTATGTCGAAATCGGGGTACGGAGTGACGAAGTCGAAGACGTCGCGTTTCCACATGTTGGCCCAGTCTTCCCACCCTATGTTCCAGCCTTCCACAAGCACTTGGTCGAGCCCGTTGGCTGATGCGAAGTCGATATACCGCTTCACCTTCTCCGTATTGGCAGCATGCCGCCCGTTGGGGGTGGTCTTGGTGTAGTCTATCCGGTCGAGTTTCACCGAAGGATAATCGTCGGTGTAGTGCCAGCTGCTCTTCCCCACTATCATCTCCCACCACACTCCGCAGTACTTTGTGGAGTGAATCCACGAGGTGTCGTCAATGGCGCACGGTTCGTTAAGGTTGAGAATGAGGTTCGAAGAGAGCATATCGCGGGCGTCGTCGCTCACTATCACCGTTCGCCACGGTGTGCTGCACGGCGTCTGCATGCACCCTTTCAGCCCGGTGGCGTCGGGCGTCAGATGACTCACAAACGTCATCGGAGCCGGCAGCGGATATGCCGACGGCGCGGGATTTGGCGTGTAGGCGTTGCTGTTTCCCGTGAGTCCCGTTGTCAGCCGGGTTGTTTTTGCATCCACAAGTTCGAGGTGCATGGTGGCATAATCGGCGCATGCCGCCTCGTGAAGGTTGATATATAAGCCGTCGTCGCTCTTCATCTGCAACGAGGTTTGCACACCGGTGGGTGAGAACACAGCCACAGATGAATTGCCCCAGTTCACCGCTTTGTCGAAGCGTCCGCGTATTTCCGAGAGCCGGCTCTGCTGAGTCTCCTGCTCCTGAGTGTCGTAGTCGCCCGGAAGCCACCATGCAGTGTGGTCTCCGGTCATGGCAAACTCGCTCCTCTCTTCCTTTATGAGGAAGTAGTTGAGCGCGTCCTGCTGCGGAAATTCGTAACGGAAGCCCATTCCGTCGTCATAGACCCTGAAGCGGATGATGATGTTTCGCCCTGTGGATTGCTGGTTCAGCGTCACCGCAAGTTCGTTATAATGGTTGCGTATCGTTGCCGTCTCGCCCCACACCGGTTTCCATGTCTCGTCGAAAGCCGATGTCTCGGTGTGGATTATGCTGAAACCGTCCATGAGGTCGGTCTCCTCAAAGCCTTTCGAAGCATGCTTGTCCTTGGCGAGTTCCAGTCCGAGGTGACTCGGTCTTATCACCTCCTTGCCCTTATATGCAAGTTCGTATGTCGGTCGTGTGCCGTCAAGCCCGAACTTCAGCCTTATGTTTCCGTCGGGCGAAAGCATCTCCTGCGCCGTCGCTGTCATGGAAAGCAGTGCACATATCATTAAGAAATATGTTCTCTTCATCATTTGATTGTCCTTCAGTGTCATGTTATCATTTCCTTCCGCCATTCCTTATCATCTCGGTCATCGAGGCTGTCAGGTCGCCGTTTCCGAGCATATCCTCTATGTTGAGGTGCATTCGGTAACGCCAGTAGTGCTTGGGGTTGGCAGGGATGTTTATGCGCTCGGCGTTCCGGTCGGCAAGGCGCAGGTTCTCGTAGATTGCGAGCCAGTCCTGTATCGAGAGTATGCAGAGCATCGAGGGCGATGCAAGGTGGCGCGCGATGATGTCGTATGCCAACCAGCCCGGCATCGGGTGAGGTGCTGCTCCGTCGCGGCGCAGCACAGAGTTGAAGTAGTCTTGCGCCCTGCTCTCGTCATCATCCCACCATTGTCTGAGCGTTGGCATGTCGTGGCTCGATATGGTGCATACCGAGCGATATGGGTTATCGTCTAACCTTCCGAAGCGCACGTGGGTGTCTTTCGGCATCGACTGAAGTTCGAGCGACAGTATTCGCAGTTCATTCATCACCCAAGGCACACAGTCGGGCACCATTCCGAGGTCTTCAGCACACACCAACATGCGGGTGGCTTGCACCAGCAACGGCAGTTTCTTCATTGCTTCCTGATACCAGAATTGGTTGTTGCGGCGATAGTAGTAGTCGTTGTAAAGCCTGTTGAAAAAGTATTTATCGCTGTCGTAGAGCGACTCATATATGAAGTCGAACTGCACCGAAATGCGCGGGTGGAACCTGCCGTGGTCTTTATGGTCGCGCACGAAAAGCACGTTGCTGATTATGGCATAGAGTCCGTCGCGCACCGATTCTATCGGCATGGAGAAGCGACCGGGCTCTCCCTTTGCCTTCTCCGCGAGATACCATTGCTCCACCTTGCGCTGCGTGGCATATTGTTCCTTCATGCGATAGCGTTCGTAACCCGCCTGCTCCACAAACTCGCGGCGCACCGCTTCGGCGTCTTCGTGGAACACACGGTCGAGCACCCAGTCGGTGATGAACGGTTCGGTGAACAGCTGTTCCTGCCATGCCAGTCCGTATGCCTCAATCTCCTCGCGCGTCATTCCAAGCGAAGGAGCGAAATGTCCGAGCAGTCCGTGCACCGCATCAGCCGGTATTTCCCAGATGCGGAAGAACCCTAGCACGTGGTCTATGCGGTAAGCGTCGAAATATTTTGCCATGTTGCGGAAGCGGCACACCCACCAACGGCAGCCGTCGGTGAGCATTTCGTCCCAGTTATAGGTGGGAAATCCCCAGTTCTGACCGTTCACAGAGAAGTCGTCCGGCGGTGCTCCTGCCTGTCCGTTGAGGTTGAAGTAGCGCGGCTCTTGCCACACATCGCAGCCGTGTCGGTTCACTCCGATAGGTATGTCGCCCTTGAGCACCACGCCCTTCTCGCGTGCATAGTCGTGAGCCCGGCGCATTTGGCGGTCGAGAACAAACTGCACATAGTAGAAATAAGCCACCTCGCGGTATGCCTTGCTGCGCTGATTGGTGAGGTTCTTGCGGTCGGCTTCGTTCCACGTCGTGTTGTTTTCCCACAGCGTGAAGTCGGCAGTGCCGTTCTTGTCGCGCAGCATACAGTACTGTGCATAGGGCACAAGCCAGTGTTCGGAGTCATCGAAGAAGTCCTTGAACTCCTGCGAAGCGAGCACCGCCTTGCCCTCCTGCTCATACAAGAGATGCAGATACTCCTCTTTGGCGCGGTTCACCCGCTCGTAGTCTATCTGTGTCAGGGCATTGAGTTCGCGCCGTAGTGTCTCGAAACGCTTGCTGTCGCTCTCATTGTCGAGCGGCGGCAACTGTCTCAGGTCGGCATATTGCGGATGCAGTGCGAAGATGCTTATGCACGAATATGGGTAGGAGTCGGTCCATGTCTTGGTGGTTGTGGTGTCGTTGATGGGCAGTATCTGCAGCACACGTTGCCCGGTGACATTCACCCAGTCAATCATTCGGCACAGGTCTCCGAAGTCGCCTACGCCGAAACTTCCGTCTGTTCTGAGCGAGAACACCGGCACCAGCGTTCCGGCACTCTTCATGTTGTAGATAGGGAAAAACGCCTGATTGAGTTCATACACCACCACATCGCCCGTCTTCATAGGCGGCAATGTTATCTCGCGGTTGTCCTGAGTTTCCCACAAGGGCATGAGGTCTTGGTTCTCGTCTGTTGCCACAAACTTGAACTCCAGCGTGTCTCCTGCCATTCCTGCGGCATTGATGTCGATTGTCCATTCATTAGGCTGATGCTCCACCATCGGCTTTGCCTTGTCGAGTTGCCACGTTCCCAGCACATGCTGTGCACCCACCACGGCAAGCCTGTGGTTAGAACGCAGCTGCGGAGCGCGCACCTTCAGTGTCACCGTAACGGAGTTGTCGGTCGGCGGCAGGTCGCGATGCCGGCGGCGCGAGATGCACTCCGTGAACGCAGAACTGTAGAGATAACTGTCTTCGGGCATTGCTATCCAATGGTCGTAAACAACATATCTCACTCCCTTCGCTGCCGAAATGTCGAGCATGTGCGGCTCCACGAGCCATTCGTGCTGTGTCTCCGAGCCGTTGCGCTCCACGCTGTAATAGTAGCAGATTGCCGCTTCGGGCTTCGCCTCCCGGCGCAGGTCGCAGGTCCAGCGGATGCCGTCGGCGGTGTTCATTCTGTATTTTGCCACAACGTCTCGCGACTCATTGTCTATGATGTTCAAGATAAGGTCGTCGCCGTAACTTGTCTGATAATCAATGTTAAATTGCAGATTTATATCCATTATGGTTGTTATTTGGGTGTGAAATCATATTTTCGGGGCATCGCTCAGCGTGCCATTTTCTTTCCGTTCACCACATACATTCCCCGCGGCAGTCCGTTTAGGGCGTCGCCTTCGGGTGTTCCTGCCGGCAAGCGGCGGATGAGTCGCCCGTCGATGGTGTAGATTGTGAGAGGCAGCGGGCGGTTGTCGGCATTGTCGATGACGCCCTCCACAGCCGATGTTGCCGAGACATCATCCACGAGATAGTGCCCCTGCGTGTCTTTCTCGTTGCGTATCACGAAGAATTTGGTGGTTTTCACGTTCTCCACATTCACCGACTGCGGCAAACCGCTGCCGTTGCTGAACACGAAGTTTACGTAGTCGTCTTCGCTCGTGAGCGTGAAATCCTTGTAGTACCACGTCTTTCCGTCTGCCTGTTTTGTCGCCGTGATGCGGTCGCCGGGCCAAGAAGTGTTTGCCGGGGCATGCCCGAAATCGCTCCATGTCCAGTAGTTCATCGATGTCCAACCGGGCACTCCTTCATCCACGCGGCAATAGACTGTCACGGTCTTTGGCTCGAATGTGTGTTTATTTATCGTGTAACTGCGCTCTATCACTCCGCTGACGCTTCCGGAGATTAACATTCCCACCTTCAGCGTACAGCTCTCTTCGATGTCAATTTCGGTGCCGCTTGCCACCTTTCTGCTGCCTGCCGTGGGTGTGCTGCCGTCGGTTGTGAACACTATTTGTGCTCCGTCGCTCTGGCTCACAGCCGTGAGGCGCACCTTGAAAGCGTCGTCATAAACGCCGGAGCTCCTGTCTGCCCATGCCGTTTCAAGGCTTTTGGCAAGGAAGTAGCGGTAATGATAGCCCGAGAGAGCGAGAGTGTATGCGCCGGAGGGGGTGAATGACGCCGCGTTATTGCCCACAGCCACAACCATCCTGCTCACTCCTCCCACCTTAATGGCATTGGCATGGCAGCCGGCTTCGCTCTTCAGGTTGAGGAACGAACTCGTGTTGGTCACTCCCGCTGCTCGTCTGGCATCCACCATCGCCTTTATCTCGCTCTTGTATGCAAGCCAGTGGGTGTAGAACACGCATGGCGTTCCGGGCATGGCGATGAGGTATGCGTTTGCTGCCAGCGTGTCGCGCCTTATCGGGTCTTGCTCTGCGCCGGCGCGCTTCTCGGTGTCGTGGTTCTCCACGAATGTCACGGCGTAGCGGTTGTAGGCAGGGTCGTGCATGAGGTTGTTGGTGGAGTTGAGTCGTCGCCAGTCGTTGGCGTTGATTGCGTCGCGGACATTATAACGGAATTGGAAGTCGAACGCCGCGCTCTTTTTTCCCGTTGCATCAATCCAGTTCTTGATAACGGAGTTGCCGTCCCAGCACTCGCCCACCGAAAATTCTATCCCCGCAGCGTCGTTATAGTCGGCAACGTGCTCTCCGCCGAAGCCTTTCACCATGTCGTATCTGAAGCCTGAATAGCCGAGGTCGTCCTTGAGGAACTTCACGTATGCCATGACTATCTTCTGCACGTTTGCGCTTTTATGGTCGAGATCGCGCATACCGTCCCAGTCTTCGCCCTCATCGGCGTTGCTGCTCAGCGTCACACCGTCTTTCTCTGCCTGTTCGCGGGTTTTATATTGTTTGGTATTGCTGTCGTAATCGTCGTTGTTCACGATGTCGGTGGTTTGGAATTGGTAGGTTGTTCCGCGATATTCCTCTGCCGGGAAAGTCCACCACCCTGTTGTGTTATGGTGGTTTACAACGACGTCTGCCACCGTTCCGAGCCCCTTAGACTTGAACGTCTGTATCATCGAACGCAGTTCCTGTTCTGTTCCGAAACTGCTGTTCTGATTGAAATAATAGTATGGTGTGTAGCCCATCACGTTGTGTTGTTCCAAGCATTTGCCGCTCTGCGGAATCCATATCAGGCTGAACGTGGCGGCAAGGTCGTCTGCCTGACTTTCGAGTTTTGTCCATTTGGACTGTGAGAACGAGTCCCAGTAAAATCCTTGCAGCATCACGCCGCCGTAGTTTTCGGGCCATCCTTGAGCTGCGACATTCTGCGAACAGAACACAGCCAGCACAATGGCAACAAAAGTTTTAGCAATATGTTTCATAAAGGTGCAGTTTTCATTATCATACTTTCGGACACAAAGATAAGCGAAAAGACAGAGAAATTGCACCTAAGCCTTTGCATTTCATTAGTTTATATAATGCAAACGTTTGCATAAAACATTTTCTTCCCGGCGTTAAAAGATATGCTCTCGGCAGTGCGTCAACGGTATATCGCTGCGCGCTTTGGTATATCGTGAAAAGTAAAATCGGCGAAATTTCCCGGTTAAATCGCCGGAATTGGAATGGAAAATCGGCGGTGTTACCGGGCCAGTTAGGCGCTTTTAGTTTG
>JAQYET010000119.1 GCA_028723525.1 Prevotellaceae bacterium | reverse complement strand
TTCTCTTCCTTGGGAGGTCTGCCCAGTGGACGGTTGTAGCAATTGACATGGCAGGACTTGATGTGCTTCCTGTTCTCTTTCCCCAGATAGAGCTTGTCGGCCTGAATCTCCTTGGGCAGCATGCCGAAGCGCTTTTTGTAGAGTTCCAGCTGCATGCCCAGGTCGGATGATTCGTTATAGGCATCCCAGCTGACATGGTCCACGTAGGTGTAACCGCTCACGATGCTGGCACCGATTTTCGCGCCAAACTCGACCTTGGCCTTCGCCTTGCCCCTGACAATGGGACGGAGATGCGGCTGGTAGATGCTGATGATGCGGTCGGCACACATGCGGACGTTCTGCTCGAGCATCATTTTTTGCTGTTCATACATCTTGAACGCAGCCTGAAGACATTTGTAGTCATGGCGGCTGAAGCAAGCAAGAAGTGTGCTTGACTGTTTGCCCAGGAAATCAAGAAACAGCTGAAAGTCTGCCTGCAGGCATCGTATCTGGATCAGTTTTGTCTTGTCAATGAGTTTCTTTCCCTTGCGTTTCTTCTTAATCAGTCCGATGAAGGCCTGGCGGGCTTCCGTGCGGCGGGTCTGCGGCTTCTTCACCTTGTGACGTGCGCAGAACTTGTCAAGCAGGCGGTCTATCAGCCTGCTGCCGTCCTCCAACAGGTTGGAATCGGTTGGATAGCGTACCTCGGCGTCGCAGCATGTGGCGTCAATCTTCATCGTACCGCCGTGATCGTTGCCGTCCTCGTCGGTGTGTTCCTTCTTCGGCTTGCTCCCGTCTGTTTCCGCCAGCATCAGGGTCAGCATGTTGAAGAAGTCATGGTCGAGTCGCTTGCGGACAAGGACGAACAACTCTGGAACGAATACCGGCTTTTCCGTAAACTTCTCGAGCCCAAGCAGGTACTGCATGTAGGGGTTCTCCTGAATGGCTTGGATGGTTTTCTCATCGCTCAGTTTTTCCACATGCTTCACGATTAGCGCTCCCACCACCATGCGGGCGGGCTTGTTGCCGGCACCATTATGACTGTTCCTCAGACGTTTGTTGTATTCCTTCTCTATCCTGTCCCAGGGAAGGTGGTCGGCCAGCTTGACCCAACGGTTGGATTTGCTCAATCCAGAAAGTGACTCCTGAAGTTCAAACAGGTCGTGACTGCGATATTGTGAGTAGTATTTCATCTCGATTCTTGAATGTTTTAACATCCAAAGGTAGTCATTTTGGGCGAATTGACCAAATTTTATACAATATAAATAGTTAATTATCAGATAGTTAAAGTTAATTAACAGACCCTAAATAAAATTCTGCAAGCTTGTCATAATCCATGCCAAGAACAGCATCAATAGCGATAATAAGTGTCCCGGTATCTGCTATCTCCGCCTTTAATACGTCAGTACCAGAAATGCTTTCTGCATAATTTATAGCCGCTTGAGATGGCTTAATTCTTCCACCACATGCAAATATTGTAAGTGATAATAGCATAAGGAAAATATACTTTTTCATATATTTATTGTTTTGATATTTATTTGTGTGTATTGTACCACTCAATTTTCCTTTCTACCTGTAACCTCATAGCCTCCCATAATTTATCCTTTAGATTGTAGAGTTCATTTATACTTGAAAGCTCCACTTTCTCGTAGTTACCGCTATGCCCTTTGTCTGGAAAAATTATAAATTTAGAGTATCGTTTCAATGAAAGCCTACATATCCACCAATATGGCTCTTTGGCATAGTATACCAAAAAGTACGTTTTAAAGTCTTTGTAGTAAATATCCGAGATGTCGTATTTTTCTGAAAGAATTGCTTTTACGATTTCAAAAGCATCAAGCTCTTCTTGTGTAGTTACTATTTCGCTATTCTCCAGTTCTGGTTTGTTGATGGCAAGCGTTTCTGTATTCTGTTCTTCATTCTTGATAGCCGAGTTCAGTCTATCTTGTATAATGTCATTTATCACGCTCGAAAAGGCTTGCTTGACAAACGGAGTAAATTGATCTATCACAGATTGCCAAACGCACCCTGAACATACTTGTTTCGCAAAATATTTAACGAAAGAAGGTGAAGGATTTGTAATTTCATTTTGAACTATCGCTTTTATCTCTGTCATGTATTTCAGTTCATTGGCTGTACTAATAATCTCCTGTTCGTTATAATATGCCTTATGGAACTTTTTAAGCTGCTCTATATCCTCATTTGATAAGTCCAACATACTCACGACAAGGAAAGGTTTTGTATCCATGATGTTTTGCTTGTCTATATCCGTGTAGAAACGCCACTCAATACCATTTGTCAGCACGCCAAAACGTGACTTACTTGCAACGAAGTATTTTTGGAGTTGTGTAGAGTGTAGATCCAAAACCTGTTTTGAATCCTTGCATTCTATTAACATGATCGGATCTCCGTCTTTTATTATAGCGTAGTCAATCTTTTCCCCTTTCACCTTTATGAGGTCGCAGTCCATTTCTGGAACAACCTCGGTTGGGTCGAATACATCATATCCAAGTGCGTTAATCATAGGTAGTATAAATGCAGTCTTGGTCGCTTCTTCCGTAGCCACCATCTCCTTTTGCTTGACTATCTTTTCAGACAGCTGAAAAATTGCGTCTTTGAAATCCATTGCTCTTTGTAATTGGTTAGTAATGCAAAGATAATAAACAATTTTCTGAATGCATAATTAAAAACAAAATGAAATTTGCAATAAAGCTATAGAAACATAAACCGGTTTGAGCTTATGGTACAGTCTCAACTGATTCCATGAGATGGTAACTTAGAGAATGGCTATCGGCAACGATACACGGTTCCATCTCTTCGGTCAGTCACCGTTCCATCCGAAGAATCAACGATGAAAGTATACCTATTATGTTGAGGATCCATGGCTGTGACGATAGCTTGATACCCATCAAAATCACTCACTGTTGGAGCAAAAGTCATACACTGGCCATTGGCAAAGATTCCATTCTCTCGAAACCGAATCGTGATTTCGCCATCCGTGAACTCATGCCCCATGGTGTAAATCATTACATCTTGGATATTACGGAATAGGAATCCTTCAGATTGAGACGCTGTTGCATCTTCATGCTCACTTTGATCGTAGCGCTCATCTGGAGTAGTCTCTTCAACTTGATCTTCTTGAGTGTCTTCAACTGCATTTTGAACTACATCTGGTGTTTCATCACTGCTTACAAAAGCACTATCTACTGGTCTGTCACTGCGACTGTTGTTGGCGTTACCGCATGACCACAATAGCCCTGCAACCTAGGGTGTTCAAAATCTGTATATACATCTGATGCAAAAAATGCAAGAATTCAGCTTATTAAGTTGCTGATATTTAACACTTTATATCGAAAAATATCTTTCTAAAAAGTTGTGTAACTCGTTGATTTTTAGTAACTTTAC
>JAQYET010000118.1 GCA_028723525.1 Prevotellaceae bacterium | reverse complement strand
CTAATATGACTGCTTTACTCGGCAATACAGATAGTCACACGATTCTTGTTGTTCTCTGCGAATGGCTGTACACGAGCACCCTTCGAATCAGAGATGATTCGGTCGGCTGCAATGTTATATTTCTCTTTCAAGGTCTTTACGACAATCTGAGCACGAAGACGACCTAAACGATCGTTGATGCGATTGTTGCCAGTACCGGCATCAGCATAACCCGTAACAGATACCTTTGCGTTGGGGTTGGCATTGAGATAGTCAACCATTTCCTTGATTTTGTTAGCTTCTGTAGCACGAATCTTGGCAGAATTGATCAAGAAGAACACGTCACGACGGAAAGGCTCTACCTTCGTTTCAACAACCTCTTCTTTTACTTCAGGAGCTGGTGCTGGGGCAGGTGCCGGAGCAACATGCTCTTCAACAACAGGAGCGGGGTCTGGTGTGGGCTCTGTCTTCTTATAAGTCTTGCCCAAGTTGATGCGGAATCCGGCCAATGCATTGAAGTACCAGTCAGGGTTGTCGGCTTTCTTAGAATTGTACTTATCGCTGAGGATATTGGCATTACCTTCAATCAAGAAGCTAACGGCATCACCCAAACGGAAAGCCAACTCAACACCACCACGTCCAAAGGGCTGAATTTTTGTTCCATCCCACAGGTTTTGCAACTGATAGTCATCCAGTTTTTTCAAGGTAGCTGCGATGGCATTCACCTCATCGTTTTTCCAAGCAACATTAGCACCTCCTCCTAAGAAGGCTGTTACATTGAAGACACGCTTAGGATTCCAGCCACAGAACAAATTGGACAGATTGAACATGAAATCCAATCCTGGAGCCACATAGTTAAATTTATAGTCAGCAGTGTATGGATTACCAGTACGAGCCAACTCATAACCGTTCCAGCCTCCCTTGCTCTGCCAGCCATTGGCTTGCAAACGCAATGCAAAGACAGGTGAGAACTGATAACCAAGACCCAACTGTACATTTGGAGACAACAATTTGTCAAACTTAGCTTCGCCAAGTGTGTACTGTGCACCACCCTGAAGGTTCAGGAATGCATGTTTCTTAAACTGATACTCGTTGTTTTCTGCATCTGTGTAAGTTGCTTGCGCAAATGCGGTGGCTACGCTCATAGACAACAGAGCAACAGCCATGAAAGTTTTCTTAAACTTCTTCATAATTACTGTATTTAGATAAAATTAATAATTCATCACAGGCCTAATCAAGGCTCCGTATTCCCTGGGCATACTGCTTGCATAGAAACCGCTACTGGCTAAAGACAGGGCATAGGCAGTGCTCTTGCTCGTGTCCTTATAAGTATAAATTCGGTCTGTCCAATACTTTCCAAACGATCCGTCGCCAGCAACTGAAGTGCCATTGTTATAACCTGCAGCAGGCAGGAAGATATGATTCTTGACATTTTTCTTGTTCGTAATCAGATAACCAGGGACACCATCTTGGAACGTCCATTCCAGGGTGCAATTGCTCTTCAGCTCACCCACCTCGTCATCGGTTGGCATTCGCCATGTTCCGCCCCACAATACACGGGCTGCATCAAACTTGCTCCCAGCAATGTGACTCACGGAAACCGAGTCGGTGAACGCTCCGGTCATAGTATCATATCCGGCAGTGTAACTTTGCCTGGTGTACTCGGTCTTGTCACTGATTTCAGCCCAAGCGAAATATTTACCAGCATCTGAAGCCTTAACAGCACCTACGTTGCGGTCAGACCACATGACAGACACACCCAAATCAACTGCTTTTCCAGCTGTAGGAGATGGTGGCTCGGGGGTAGGGCCTGGATCGGGATTTGGATTTGGCGTAGGATCAGTTCCTGGATTAGGTGTCGGATCGGGTGTGTAGTTTTCACCCGGTTCGTCATAGACGGCACGGACAGGAATCAAGATACTCTTCATACTCAACTCTATTTCTACATAATTCTTTCCTAAGAGCTGAGCATACTTGGCTGAGTTTGGACTGTCGTCGGCTAACTCTGACGACCAATAATAGGCGTCGTCACCAATACCGTGCGATGAATTATCTGACCGTCTCCAGCCTGCACGTGGGAAGAATATTTGTTTGCCATTGTTGGAAACAATCCACCCCTCGATGCCCTTATCATTGTAATTTGGCGTATACGCCCAAGTGCATTTCTCTAATTCCTTTAACTCCTTGGTTGTAGGCAGTCGCCACTTACCACCCCACTGCGCACGTGCAATGTCATACTTGGTTCCACCAATGTCTTTAGTGGTCAATCCCTTGGCGTATTCGGTGACATCATTCGAGAATAACTCGCCCGTTGGATCGCCCCAGCCAAAGTAACCTCCATAATCAGCCTCGGTCTTAGCGCCCATGTTCCACTTTGCCCATTTCACAGACAACCCCAAGTCTACAATCTCGGGCTCCGGGAATTTGGGCTGTGTAGTAAATTGTAACTTTTCTCCATATACGTAATCACTCCCAACTAAAGCATAAGCTTGATAATAATAGGTGGTACGCTGAGATAAATCTGTGAGGACGAACGTTTTGGTATTTCCTTGAGGTAAGGTTGTATCTGAGACTTTAGGCCCTTTAATAGGATCTAAATCAACAGGATTCTTAGCATAGCAAACACCATACTCTTTTACCTGGTCAATACCTCCTGAAAGAGAAACGTTAACATTAGCAGTTTGATAGGTTACCTCTGTAGCTGGTGCGGTTATAGCATATACAGCTTGTACATATTTGCCATAGACGGGTCGGATGCTACAGCCAATGAAACGTTTCAAGGCAGTTTGCAGCTTGTCAGCATCTGTAAATTTCAAGGCAACAGCGCTGGTCTTATCGGTGTCCAAGATACCCGACCAATAGTAACCAGCAACGCCTTCCTCGGCCATAATGGCTCCGGTACGTGAACCCGTGACAGGAATGAAAATGGAATTGGTATTTCCTGGCTTCTGACTGGCAACTTGATAGCCAGATACGCCATTCTTTGTGGTCCACGTCCAGGTACAATGGTCTATCAACTCTTGTATTTCGTCTGTTGATGGCAATCGCCATAGATCGCCCCACTTCTGCTTGGCAATGTCATACTTACTCATAATGATATTGCCCAGCGGATGCTCAACGGGGAAGTATTTCAGATTGACCGACCTGTTGGTACCTGTCACGTCACCCCATCCTACTAAAAGACCGGATTCGGTGTCGGTGGTAGCACCCAGATTGAAGTCGGCCCATTGCACGGAAAGGCCTAAGTCAACAGGTTGCGCAGTTGCGGGAAGAACAAGTGGGTCAGCCTCCTTGAACGTGATGCTGTCCACCTCCCAGGTAAACCATTCAAAGGTCTTGTCTATCGTGTGTACATAAACTTTCTGCTGCGCCTGAACCTGAAAGACAGCAGCAAAAAGCAATAATATAGTAAGTATTCTATGTTTCATCGTTTGGTTACTTTGAATGAATGTTTGTTACAACGGATAATATAGATGCCTTTGGGATAAGCTGCCAAGCTCAGTTTAACACTATTGGATTGCTGATCCACGTGAAGTGGCATACTCTTGCCGTCCAAAGCATACACGCGAATGCTCGCATGGCCTTTGAGTCCGTCTATTTGTACCGTCTGCCCGTCAAGATAGGTAAAAGATACTGTTTTTGCTTGATTATCGATTGGTAAGGAAACGTCGGTTGTGTATTCCTCAAAATATATTTCTTGTACATCCTTATACTCAGCACTAAAGTCAGACGAAACAATCTTTATTCCATCTGGATAGAAAGTTACGACTGGACGTTCCGTCAGATGAAACTTATACAAATCGCCCGACTTCATCTGAACCATCAGTACATCACCTTCGTTGCTTGCCATGGAAGTTGTATAAAACATACACAGCAACAGTGATAACATGACTATAATTCTTGATTGTCTCATCAATATTTCGTTTATCAATTCTCCGTTCCTACTACATTCCCCTTGATGGTAATGACAACCGGTTTAGGCTGGTCATTAACATAGACGGCCACCTTTTTTAAAATAGGCCCTGGAAAGAAGGGAGTTAAATCTACTCTAATTTTTATTTTGTCACCCAAGTGACGTTTATACGCACCTTTGGGATATTGCACCGTAGTGCAGTCGCAATCGGTCTTTACATCGGTAATAACCAACTCACCTCCACCTTGATTGGTAAAATCAGCAAAGATGGTCTGTACGCGATGTTTAGGGCCCAGATCGCCCAAATCATATTGCAGTGTAGCCAGTTTCAGCTTTGGTGCTTCTTTCGCACACGAAAGGGTGGCGCAGCTAACCATGAGCAACACCCACACAAACAGGCTACTGGTTTTCTTTATATTTATCATAAACGCTTTCTACACCCTCAGCATATTCGTCAAGTAATGTAAGATACCATTTGCCATCCTTCAAAACTGGGTTCAAACAAAATGTAGTAATGCCTTTTTCATCATCGATATTTCCATCTGGAATAATTTGTACGGCAACTTGCACCTCGTTGTTCTTGTCACTGCGCAAAATCATACCCTTCACAGCACAATCGTAAATAGGCATGTGCGAATAGGCATCGATATATTTTTGTTTCGTCTCTTCAGACAATGGAAAGATACTATCATTTCGTAAAGTATACAGCATGCTGGCTGTAACTCGGAAGTTCTTGTTCTTGAAATTTTCCACATAGTTGTCTACGAGGCTCTTAATCTCAGATGAGTCTTTGCCAGAATAGTCCATCGAGGCTGGTCGTAGATACTCCGAACGCAATGGGTCTTTCTTTTTACCAGACTTACATCCTACAAGTGTTAATGCCATGCAAAGCATGCATATTGTTAATATTTTGATTCTCATAAAGTCAAATTAAGAAAAAAAGGGAAGGAGTAAATTACCCCTCCCCTTCAAGTATGATGATCTAATCTTTAATTAGAACTTTTTAGCGTTATTGGCAGTCTTCTTCACTGTAATAGTTACATTCTCAGTGATATAACCCCAGAGGTACTTCACAGTTACAGGAATCTTAATCTGGAACTCCTGAACAGTAGCACTCAAGTTCTTGTAGGTCAGTGTACCACCATCAGCTTCGGTGTAAACGAAGTCAATGTTCTTAGTAACATCACCTAATGGAACGAACGTCTTAGGATCGCTCTGACCCAAGTTGGTCAACACATTAGGATTGAGGCTGATAGACTGTCCGTCTTCAATGCCTTCAATAGAAACACCCGTTACACCATAGTACTTCTCATATTCACCACCGATACCAGCAGCTTGTTTTTTGTTCCAAGCATCACGCCAGTCTGTGAACTTCAAGAGGTCTGTAGCTTTGATCTTCTGCATTTCTACGTAGCTTGCATCAACAATTACCTTGTTGGCATTCTCTGCATTGATTGGACGGAGGAAGCGAACGTCGAACGTATTCTTCGTCAGCGTCAACTCCTTAGCGCACTCATTCTGAGCCTTGATACCGATGATAGCTTTCACTACGTCGTCAGCCAATGAGTTGTGATCCTTGTAGTTCAGCAACGCATGAGCATAGTCATTGTGCTGGTAAGCAATCATGGTCTCACTTGGGTCTTCCGGACTGGTAAGAGTTGCAACAGGATTCTTAGCCTGATTACCCTTAATCTGGGCATTCAAGGTCTTACCATCGTCAGACACTGACATTACATAAGTCTTGCCGTCGATACCCCTGTATTCCTTGCCTGTGTTTGCTGCATCAAATACGAGACTGAGCTTCAGTTTAGCAGCTGCATACTCATTACCTTCAGTAAGGTCTTTAACAACGTTTATCAAACTTGCACCAATCTTGTTGCCCTTGAATACGTCGCCAAATGTGGTCTCCATCTTATCGGCTGTTCCATTAGGATTATCCTCAGGAGTCAAAGTATTGCTGTGAATCTCAGCAGTTCCAGGATTAGAAGTATTAGCTGAATACCAGTAGTTAGAGATGATGTTGTCAGCCAACTTCACTTCACCGGCAGGAGTAGAGTCAGTACCTGTGCGCTTGCCTGTCTTGAAGGTAACGAATACGTCAGGATACTTAGACTTGTCCTTAGACTCGTACTTCACGGCAATTACTACATTAGCCTGGTTCTCAGTAACAAACAATTGTTTAGCCTCATCAGCGTTCAACTTCCAGCCTAAGATACTGGTCAGAGTTCCGTCCTCAGGAGAAGTCTCGTTTCTCGTATAAGCTTGTCCGATAGGCTTAGCCATCTTCTCAAATGTCTTGCCATTTGCACTCATCTTATACTGCTGCAAATTACCATTCGTTAAATCCTTTACAGGAGAAGTACCATAGTTAGCCTCGAATTCTTCACGAGTGATACCTAACATGTGGTATAAATCGTACTCTGTCTGGATCCACTTTGTTTCATACTTCCATTCTGTAGCTGGGTCATTGCACTCTCCATTGTAAGAGTAGTTGTAGTCAGGACCTTGGTAATCTACATGCTTGTCAGGAATGATGGTAGCAGGATCCTTCTTCTCTGTAATCTTAATACGGATGTAACCATAGTCGAGCACTTTACCATCCTTGTCAAGCAAAGATACACGAACTAAAGGTGTACGACCAATAGTAGGACGAGCCTGTAAAGCACCGTATGCTTGTTGCTTACCTATATGCTTTTCGTCATACTCTGGCATCTGTGGACGGAATGTGTAACCATCTTCAGGATTGATTGCAGCATGGGCAGACTCAGAAGTCTCGTTAGATCCTAAATAAAGTGCTGTAATCTCGAACTTATACTTCATTCCATTAGCTTCCAACTCCTCAGCGGTCATCAATCTGTTGACACCCTTTGCATTCTTATAATGTACTTCTACAAGCTTGCGGAGATCCAAAGTTTCATTGTAGTTAACAGAATCCTGAGGACCGAACTTACCACTTACACCTGCTTCAAAAGCGTGCTGCATCAACAGTTGGTGATGCTTGTGATTTTCGTCAGGTCCGCCCAATACAGACTTGTTAGGACTTTCAACGCCCAAGAATGGAACGTCGTCACCAGCACGGTGAGCCAACTTCAAGTTCTTAATAGACTCTGCATACAAAGTAGCATAATCAGAAGTAATGGTTCTTTCAGCCAAGTTTTGATCCTTGTTCAAGGTCATGCCAGGAAGTGTTACCTGTGTAGCGAAAACAGTAACCATTTCGTTTTCTTTCACAGACTTAATCTTTTCAGGATTTGTTACGTCCAAGTTAACCTTTAACATGCCGCCTTCAACATTCCAGCTTGCAACAGACAAGCCAGCTTCAGCAGCAGCACGTGTGTACTCCTTGTCTCCAGAGAGGACATTAACCTTAGCAGTAGCAGGATCTATAACAGCTGTTGAAGGGTTCATGTGGTAGTTTGCTACAAAAGCAAGCACTCTCGAACCAGCCTTTGCTTCATAACGCTCAGCTTTGTCATAACCCTTGGTTTCTTTCACGTTCCAAGCAACAGGAGACAATGTGTATGCATCAAACTTCAAGGTTTGAATCTTGGTAGCCTCGATACCCCAGTAATATGAATCTGGAGCGAATACGATGCTGCGAAGCTCTGTAGGTAGCAATACGTTCAATACGTTTACTTCCTTCTGTACCTCGTCAACGCGATCAGACAATGCTTTTGCATCTGCCTTGAGCTGAGCGATTTCTTCAGACAATTTCTTATCCAAAGCTTTCTTAGCCTCTTCAATCTTGTCATAAATCTTCTTGATGTCAGCTTCTGACAAGCCTTGCTTCTCAAGAGCCTCTAAACGAGTCTTGTAACCTTCAAGAGCAGCCTTCTGCTCATCGATGTCAGCTTTGAGACCCTCTTGAGCTGTTGTAACATCATCAAGACCAGCCTTCAGATCCTTGATTTGTTTCAAATGCTCAACAAGACTACTTTCCACTGCAGCTACCTTTCCAGCCAGCTCTTTCAGTTCTTCCTTACTTGCCTTGCCTTCCAAAGCCTTGTTAACTTTTGACAAAGCTTCTTCGGCAGTCTTTACACGAGCCTCCAAGCCAGATACATCAGCAGCAAGCTTGGTAACCTTTTCGGTAATCTGTTTTGCTTGAGCTTCACCAGCTGTTTGCAGCTTGGTAATAGACTCTTGCAGTTGTGCATCCTTGGCTTCCAACTGCTTCTTCAAGTTGGCAATCTCGGTCTGCAACTCTGTCTTTACAGTCTTGAGCGGAGTCAATGCATCAATCTGCGTCTGCAAATTATTGATGTCATCATCGTAATCCTTACAAGATGTAAACGTACTCATAGAAGCCGTTACTAAGGCTCCCATCAGCAGCGTACTTAAGATTTTCTTTCTCATACGATATAAAAATTAAATAAAACAATAAAAATTAAAATATATACTTGCTAATATTGCATTAGATTCTGGTCAAGAAACCAACACAAATAATTTTTTCATACCAATAAACGTCATTTATGTACATAGTAACCGTATTTCAGGCAATATTATTTTGGTGCAAATATATAGATAAATATTAGAACAAACAAATAAAATGCATCTTTTTTTTTAATTTAGTCAAAATTTTTATTCAAGCCTTTTTTATGAAGCAGAATCCTTCAGTTATATTTACATTTCCATGTAGCTGAATGTTTGTACATGGTAAAGATGACTATATTATCTTCACAAATGCTATTACATCTTCACTAATTATATATAAATTTCACAGAATTGTCTTGTTGTTTTTCATATTTTCTTGAAAATGAAGCTGCCGTCAGCAACTCATTTCATTCATGAATGACGCACCACTACGCCATGGCTGATTCAATTTCATCCATGGCGCATGGCCAGGCATCATTAGAATTCCGCATTCTTCGGTGTACGCGGGAACGGGATGACATCCCGAATGTTCTGCATGCCGGTCACGAAGAGAATCAGGCGTTCGAAGCCCAGACCAAAGCCTCCATGTGGGCACGTACCGTATTTACGCGTGTCGAGATACCACCACATATCTTTCATCGGAATGTGGCGACGCTCGATTTCGGAAGTTAGTTTCTCAAGATTTTCCTCTCTCA
>JAQYET010000117.1 GCA_028723525.1 Prevotellaceae bacterium | reverse complement strand
TCATTTTTTTTATTTCTCCTTTGTTTGATTTGTTAATTATATTATAACGTATTTTTTCTAACTTGTACACAGTTTTTTGTCATTTTTTATAACTTTTTCTAGGAGCTCCCAGAATGAGTTCTAGGAGTTTTTTATTTCTTCTTAGTATTATTCTATTAGTTAAAATCCTAATTCTTCTTTAATAGAATAAATTTTATTATTTAGTTCAAGCATTTTATCTATTGAAATGTTATTTTTTCTTTTTTCAATATTATTAAAAATTGCTGATAGTCTAAAATAATTTACATATCTCATTTCATCGGTTGTATATAAACCAGTTTCATCTTCACTTATATTTTTATCAAAAAATATAATTTTTTCCTCACTTAATCCATATTTTTCTAATAACTTATAATTCTCTAAATTTTTTAAATAATATTTTTTCATTTTTTATTTCTCCTTTGTTTGATTTATTCAAGTCATACTTGTTTGACTTGTTAAATATATTATAACGTGTATTTCATCCCTTGTACATAGTTTTTTATAACTTTTTTAATCTTTTTTTATTTTTTTATGTTTACAAATAATAACTTATATGATATTATTACTAACAATAAGAGGAGGGATTCCATGGATATTATAAAAATTTTTGCAGAAAGATTTAAAACAAGACGTATGGAACTCGGATATAATCAAGTTGATTTGGCCAACATTTTAGATATAAACCGCTCAACAATTGCATCTTATGAAAAAGGATACATTATGCCAACCGCTTCTAAATTACCTGAAATTGCTAATGTTTTAAGTGTTAGTGTTGGATATTTACTTGGTGAAACTGACTTTTTAAATGAGCGTGAAGCAATTTATGATTTTGAAAGAAAAAATAAAGATGGGTATATTATTCATGATTTAGAACGAATTTTTGAGGATTTAAAACAACAAATTTTATTTGACGATAAATTAAATTTTAAAGATAAAGAAATAACTGAAATACAAAAAGAACTGATAATTAATCAGCTTGATAATATTTTAAAAATAATTTCCCTCTAACGGGATTTATTTTTTACATTTTGTGTTAGTTTTTATAACGTTGGGAGGTTAGTAATGTGAATATTTATAAACGTGGTAAAACTTGGACTTATGTTATAGAAGGACCTTATGTAGGCGGTAAAAGAAATAGAATTACTAAAGGCGGATTTAAAACTAAAAAAGAAGCACAAAAAGAAGCTACTGCAAAAGAGCATGAATTAAATGTAACTGGAAAATTATTTAAAGATACAAATTTATTATTTAAAGAAGTAGTAGAACAATTTTTAGAATATTATAAAAATACTGTTAGAAACACAACTTTTTATAATGTTAATTCTATGGTTAATAAAATAAATAATTATTTTGGAGATTATAAAATAAAAGATATTACTGTTTTGGATATTCAAAATTTTGTAAATGAATTAGAAAAGGAAAACTTGAAGCCGGGATATATAAAAGAAATAATTGCTAAATTAAAATTAATTTATAATTTTACTAAAGATATTGCTGAATTGATATATATGACTCCAAATTTTAAAAAAGTAAAATTACCAAAAAATAAAGTTAAAGTAAGAAATGATATTTTAACAGAAGATGAAATTCAACAAGCGTTAGAAGTTGCAGATGGCACAATTTACTATTATTTAATACAACTTGCGATAATAACTGGGGCAAGACGTGGAGAGTTATTAGCTTTAACTTGGGATAATATCGATTTAAAAAATCAAGTAATTCATATTAGAAATAATTTAACTCCTTTTAATAAACTGACTCCACCAAAAAATTATGCTTCAATTCGTGATTTAAATTTTGGTAAAAAAACATTAGATATACTTTTAGAATTAAAATTTTTTACCAAGAAAAAACACTCATATACTTTAGATGAAAATAATAATATTGAATTGTCTTATGAACCTGATTTAGATTTTATATTTAGAAATCCAGATGGAGGGTTCTTAACAACTGATAATGTGCATTACTATTTCTATCGATATCAAACATGCCATATGCATCAATTTAGGCACTACAACGCGACACAATTAATTAATAATGGAATACCTATAGCAGAAGTTTCAAGGCGTTTGGGACACTCTCAAATCAAAACAACACTAAATATTTATGTAGGGCAAAATCAAAAAATATCTAAAGATAATATCAATAAAATCGAAAGCATTTTTGACAACAAATTGACAACAAATAAAAAAAGAAGCTTGCAACTATAGACGTTTACAAGCTTTCAGAAATGATTACTTTATTTATTCAAAATGATAAATTGGTATTTATTTTTATTTTTTTATAACTTAATGATTGATATTTCAATGTTTGGGTATTTTTTTATAACTTGATATATTTTACCATATTTATATGCACGACAACAAGCTGACAACAAATTTATATTTTTCTACGATTGAAATATCTATCTTTTTTATCAAGCGATTTAAATTCTTCTTCTGTAAGGAGTCTTTGAATCGCTATTTTATATTTTTTATTGTAGGGATATTTTCCACAGTCTATTAGATTTCTAACTTTAAGTGCATCTTTTTTTGTTCTTAAATGTGCATGTTGTTCATATTTTCCGCCAACTCTTTTAATTAACCAAGGTCTTTCTTCACAAGTTGGTTTGAATTTTATTTCTAGTTTCATAATGCACTAATTATTGTACTTAATTTTCTTCCTTGGTCTTTAATAACTTTTCCATTTGCAATCATAGAGGTTGAACCTCCCCCATCAAGATTTATTGCGCTAATTATATTAAAAGTTTTAAGTAAATCATTTCTTGCATTAGTTAGAGTACGATTTTCTTTTGTAATTAATAATAAAATTTTGTTTTCTTTGGTATATGCTAAAATTGTATGAGGTGCGAATCTTGAAATATCTGGAAAAACTTTTTCAATTTTCAAATTATAATCTGGGTATAAAGCACTTCCTCCGATTGCCCATTTTATTTTACCAAGTTTATTAATTTCAGAAATATGATTAAATCTATTCATAATTACGCGACCATCTTCAAAACAAACCATTGTACCTTTTTTTGTTCCATCATAACCATTTGTAAAAGAATTTTCTCCAAGTGGAATATTATCTTGAATTGCCATTTGCCAAATACTCTTTTTTAATTCTGGTCTTCCAGTATCAAAAAACGTACCATTGATAGCAAAGTTTCTTCGTAGCTGACTCATTTTGCGACCAGCTACGAATTCAATTTTAATATTTTCCGGATTTGTTTCTATAACATGAAAATTACCTTTTTGATAGTATCTAGTTAGTTTTTTTTTAACATTTTTGAAATTACTGTTGCAAGCTCTGCACGAGATACCGGTTCATTTGGCCTAAAATTCCCATCTTCAAATCCAATCATAATTCCAGCTTGTTTTACTTCTTCAATTGCTTCTTCAGCCCAATGGCCTTGATAATCTTTTTTATTTTCCATTTGTTTCACTCCTAAATATTCACAAATTCCATTTGCTATTGCTTCTGCGAATTCATTTTGTTTATTTATTAAAAGTTTTCTATCTTCTGCATTACTTATAAAAGCAAGCTCTATAAGTGCTGCAACCGCTCTAGTTTCTCTAAGAACAGCAAAGTTAGCTTTTTTAGTTCCGCGAAGTTTTGTGTATAGTCCTTTAGATTTCACATTATTATAAATTGCTTCACTAAGTTTAGTCCCTTTATTACTAGTTGGATAACTAAAAACTTCTAGCCCTTGTGCTGAAGTATTAGCGGCAGAATTACAGTGAATAGAAACAAAAATATCTGCATTTGCTTTATTAGCTTTATCCATTCTTGTAGTTCCTTCTCGTTTTGAAATTGGTAAAAATACATCTGTTGTTCTCGTATAATCTACATTTAATCCGCGATTTTTTAAAATTTTTCCAACTTTTAAAGCTACTGAAAGAGCAATATCCTTTTCTTTAAGACCTCCACCAACTGCTCCGGGGTCTTTTCCACCATGACCAGCGTCAATCCAAATTTTCATTTTGTTCTCCTTTCTCTAGGTAAATCCATAATATCTGTACTATCTAAAGTTTCTTTTGTACGTCTTAAAAATTGTATTATAGATTTTGGTAAAGTTCCAGGGCGTATTACATCATAATTTTCAACAATTGAAATTAAGTATGATACTACTAATGAATAAATTAAAAATACTCCTATTTGTCCATATCCCAAAATCCATAAATAAGGACAAATTAAAAACACTAGCCCTATTACAGACAAGTGTTTTAAAATACCTTTTAATCCAACTTTTGAATCTAAATCTTTCGCAAAAAATGCTTTAATATATCCCGAAAAAATATCAATTATCACGACAAGTATAAAAACATGATAATGACTTATGTGAACAATTCTCGAATAAGCCTTAATTAATAAATCTAAATTTACTTCCATTTATATCACTCCTTATGATTATATCTTTGATAAATATGCGATAGTTGTAGAAAAATATATATTTCGTTCTTCTGTTTCATTATTATAGTAACTAAACTTCCCTCCGGAATTAATTGATATGCCACCTAGTTTTGCAATACCAACTTCAAAATAACCATTAACGGTAGTTTGTGGTCTAAATTTTTCTGGTACAGTTGGAAAATTAGGTATATCATCTAAATAACCAGATAAATCTGCGAAAACAAATCGACCTGTTTTGTAAAAATTAGCACTACCACTTAAACTAGTGTCGTATAGTAATTTTAATTCTTCCACACCACCTCCAGCAGTTATGTTTTGCCAACTACCCCAACTACTACTTTGTTTTTTTCGAATCCAAATACTAGTTTCATCAATTTTTTCAGGTATGGCGATTTGTTGGACATAATCTCCTTGAAGGTTTGTAGAATTAGTAACTATCAAACCAAAATAGTCATAATCAACAGGGGGCTTATTTATATTTGAATATGCGGTATAAAACCCTACAGTTGTGATATTATTAAAATCCTCGTATGTTACTTTTTGTGGAGCAAAATTTTTTTCAAGATTATCAATAATATTTTTATCACTGGAGCTCATAAGACCATTTGAACTTGTTGTTGCCACTGAATAAGTTGTATTATTATCATTTTGCCAAGCTACACCATCACTTGTTTTCTTCAAAACTTGTCCGGTTGTTCCACCTTCTGGTAAAGCATCAATTTTTGGTAGTTGTGCACTTGGAACTTTTCCGTCTACACCTAAAGAAGCATAACCATTCGCTTTGCCTTTTTCAGATTTTATTTGATAATTTTTAGTAACACTTGTCATGGCATTTCTTAACTCATCATATAAATTATTATAAATATCAGCCACATAATAGTTAATATTATCTAATGCGTCTTGTAATGTTGCTTTTATGTTAGACGCAATAATATCACCATTATAAGCATTATAAATTATATTAGCATTACTAATATCTTCGCCACTAAAATTATTTATTAATTTATTTTTTTCTTCTTGAGTAACTAATTTATGAGTTTCATCTTCTTGTAATTCCGATAAATTCTTTGGGATTTCAGATTTTTCTGCATAATTGAATAAATCAATTTTTGTGTCCCCAATTTTTTCCCAAGTATTATTAATCCAAAGATATTCAGTATAAACATTTCCTTCTTCAGATTTATCATTAACTAAGTAAATAACATCCTCTTGACCAGTTTCAGGTAAATTTTCAACAACTTCTTTTTTAAGATGAGTTGCATCATTAATTAATTGTTGAACTTCAACTTCAGTCTTATAATTTTTATCATTTTCAAGGTCTGAAACTTTTGTTACTTTGTTAGCTCCCTCTTCAATTCCATCTAATTTCTTTTTATTCTTGTCTGTAAAATCGTTAGAACTTAAATCTTTTCCTTCAACTTTGTCGACTTTATTTTTATCTAATTCCAAAATATTATCTTGAATAGAGCCTAAATCATATTCAGTAAAATTTCTTGAAATTATTGAATCTTTATCCCAAGGTTTAGCCGTTCCTTGAAATCCACGAGTACAACCAACTAAAATATTCTCGTTTATACTTGTATATTTAATTGTTTCAGCTTGTACATCTGTTCCAATAACTGCTAAATTTGGTCCTTCTGGAAAAACAGAAGCATCTAAAACTTTTATATCGGTACTATGAGAATCAATTGATTCTATAAGTTGCGTTTGTGGACTATTAACTTTACCTTTATACATATCTTTCATACTGTATAATCACCTCTACTTTGTACAAATCCTTGTAAAATTAAATCTATAGAGATATATGCCAAATCGTTTGGAATAATTTCTATAGATTGCCAACTTCCTCTTGATATTCTTTTTTTGTTATCTAGTAAATAATTAGTTAAATCAACATCTAAATTAGTTTCATTAAAATAACCTTTGTTTTTTCCATTTACTCTAATCTGAAAATTTCTTGGATATCCAAAAGTGTAAATCCCGGGAACTATTGTGTGCTCATGGTCGGGTAAAGAAATTGAATGTTTATGCTCTTTAATATCAATACCATGCGAATGATTATATACTCTAAAGCTGTGAGAATGGGATGGAATTCTAAAATTATGAGAATGGTTTGAAATACTAACCATATGTTCGTGATAATGAGTTTGCATGAAACGAACGTAACCTCCACCTCCACCTTGAACATTTACGGTAACCATACTTTGATCAACATTACCTGGACCGTGAGTTGTTTCGTGAACTCCTCCACCAGATGAAGTCGACACATAATCTCCTCCACCAGATGAGGTGGAACCATAATCACCACCACCTGATGAAGTAGAAGTATAACTACCCCCACCGGCAGAAGTAGAAGTAACATAAGCTCCTCCACCTTCAGTTGCTTTGGAATAAGCCCTAAACGGTTCAAGTTTTATTTTTGCAATAACTTTATTAATTATTCTCATTTCTTGTGGAATAAAAAAATTAAGTTCTGCTCCGTGTTTTGAATCTGCATTAACTTGCAGGGATTGTGCATAAAGTTGTGTAGCTCCTTGAGAATAAGCCATCTCAATTCTTTGTCTATCTGCTAAATCTGCAATTGTACTTGCAACAGTTCTTCCCTTATTTGCAATAGTTATTGTTGATTCTTTAATATCATCATAATTGTATTTAATTCCAACTATTACATCTGTAAAATTTTCATTTTCAGTAATTACTTTTACCAAATTTCCAAGTTCAATTTTGTCTTTGTTATCTATGTGTTGATATTCAACCTCATATTCTTTTAAAGGTTCTTGGAATTCATTTAGCATTACTTGGGCTGCATCTTTTAAACTTTCAGCGTTTTCATAACGTCTATCAATCCAAATTGTTTCAATTATTCCGTATTTATCTGTTATATTTTTTGGGCTTTGTAAATATGGAATGTTATTATTTACATCCTTTATTGTTAATTGATTAATTCCTTCACCGTACCCAAGAGGATAAATTCTAGTAAATAATTGTTTTAAATCTGAACTTCTAACAAACCTTAATAAATTTTTCCTTTTTTGGATATATAATTCTGGTTCAATATTCTTTTCAAGTTTTACTAAGTTTATTGTCCAAGGATATTTTTCTGTGTCAAAAGTCCACATATATTCATCTGCCAAAGGTTTTGGAATTGAGAATAATGCAGAAGCTAAGTTTTCATTTTCCCAAGCATATTCAAATTGTCTTTCAAAATCGCATTTTCCTAACTTCCAATTTTTTATCGATTGTCTATTTAGGACATATTCAATAACTTCTCTTGTATAAACTCCTAAATTTCCAATTATTACATGACCAAAAATAACGTCATTTAAAAGTGTTGCCAAAACATGTTCACATTCAACGCTTAAAATTTCTTCTTCCTCTTCTTCAATAGTTCTTGGTAAAATTCGATATAATCTAGAGTCACATTTTACATAATAAAACGGTTTTAAAAATTGAACTTTCATGTCATCATAAGGAATTGAAAAATTTAAGTAATTAATACTATTTATTTTTAAATCTTCTACAACGTCAAAAGCATTTTCTAAATAAGCAATTCTTTTTAAGTCCCTATCAAAAACTTCGAGTATCATAAGTAATACTCCTTATAAATTACTTCTCCTGATAATTCATTTCCTTCAACAGTTGAAATTTCAATAGTTTCAATTGCTCTTGATAAATTAATCCAATTCCCATCATATTCATTTAATACATTTATATCATCGATAAAAGCGGTAAAATTATTTGAATCTATTACTAGAGTTTGTCCCGGTTTTAAATTTATACTTATATTTAAAATTTTATTATCAATAAAATTACCAGCAAAATTTGTTAATAATTCTTCGTTTTGGAGATATTCTTTAATTAAAATATTTTTTCCAACACTAATTAAATTATTAATTTCTTCTTCAAAATCATTTTTAAATTCTATACTTAATGACGGTGAAACTTTTGGAATTATTTTTTCTTCAAAATCTTGAGTAATTGAAATATTACTTGATAAATAGGCCTTATTATTAATTTCTTCTAAACCATTAAATTCTACTATTATATAGGATAAAAGTTTAGCTTCCATATCAACGCCTACTTTTAAATTCATTCCAGTTGGTGTTGTCATAGATAAATTAGGTTTATTGTTTAAAGCTTCATCACAAGTCATTTTTAATTCTGTATTTTTACTAAATGTAACTATAGTATTATATTTTTCATAGCAATTCATCTTAATATCTAAATTGCTATCACCATCAGAAGAAATATTAAATTTACTGAGGTTATAAGGTTTTAAATTATTCATTTAATCACCTCTTATTAATTAATTGCGAATTTTAAAGCTCCTATTTCAGCTCTAGGCATGTAGCCTCTTTTTAATTCTTTAATTATTCCTCTGTCATAAGACCAAATAGGTTCTCCAAGTTGTTTATTATCCATCAAAACAGTGTGACTCCAATTTCCCCAATCGGTAGTTGGTCTATTAAAAATAATTTCATTTGCATTTGTCACAACAGACTGTCCAGATGAACTTTCTTCCGGAGCGTTAAATTCAACAAAAACTCTTTCATAATTATCTCCTAATAGTTCAGAGCCTCCTTTTTCAGGATTACCATTAAATAATGCGAGACATGGTTCTACCCCTTGAATGGTTTCACCTTTAAATATATTCAAAAGCTTCTTTTTATAAGTTTCAGATAGTTGACCAGTAGAATAAATTATAACTTCGCCTTTTATAAATACAGGTGCTTCTCCAGACCTTATATCCAAATCTTCTACGAGTTTTCCATAAGCAAGCATATTTCCCCCGAGTTTAGAATCTGAAATTCCAACATAACCAACTGTCCCAGCATCTGCGTCAGATTTTGGAAAATTGATTTGGTTAAGATTTACAATTTGAATTTGTCCATCTTTTAAAGCTGCACTTGAAAAATCAATTTTTTGTCTTTCATAACCAGAATACTTAATTTCAATTCCGTCTCCTTCTTCATTTGGATTTGTTACGTATAATCCAATAAACACTTCTTTTGGGGCGTTAAAAGTAATATTTTTCATAATATTTAAAAATGATTTTTCTAAATAATTTGTAGCATACATTTTTTATTTCCTCCTATAAGTTAATTTTATAGTTATATTTTTTACATTTATGTTTGAGTTGTTCGTAAGCCTAATAATACAAGGTGCTTCAATAGTCCCATTGTAATTAATATCATTGCTTCCAAGTTTTAAAGTTTCATATTTAGTTTCTGAATAAGCAAAAGGCTCACAAATGAACTCAATTGTAAAAGTTCTCATTTTTGCTTTTGGGAACTCTTCAATTTCTGAAGGCGTATAAACTTCTCCCATATAATGTTTATCTGGTTCATCCCAAAGAATTAATTTTCCTTTATCTTTTAAAAGAGCCGAGATTTCTCTAACCTCAGCCCTTGTTAATGATTTTAATAAATCGCACTCTATTCTTATTATTCTTTCATCAAAGCATTCTGAACCAAAATCATACATCCCGTGTCTACCCGGAATTAATCTTTTTCGAGCTCTTTTAGGAGGCAATAAGTAATCAATTTTTCTAATTCTTATTCCAAATTTTTCTCTAAAATTTACTCCTCTAAATTCAAAACTATCACCTACCATAGCGTCTCCTTTCTCTTTCTACCTGCTCAAAAATATCTCGACCATAATCAAAAGCTTGACTTCTATTATTATAATCAGCACCATTAACAGTAATATTATAATTTGAGGCTGCTGCTTGTGCTTGAGCTTGCATATTACTAATATTCATATTTAAGTTGGATTGCGCATTTGAAATTGCAACTTGCATTTCAGAATTTAGTCTTTGCTTCATTTGGTTTAGTAATTGGTCTACCGCTTGTAAGAATGGGTTGGTATTATTTTTAAATCCTTTTGCCATTTCTTCAGCTGCATTTTTACCAATTTTTCCAGTTTCATCTGGAATTTTCCCCAAGTTTTGAATAAGTTTTTCTTTATATTCTTTATCAACGTTTTGAAGTTGTTTTTGAAAATATTTAGTTGAAATACCCTCAGCTAATTTTCTTTTCTTTTCCATGTTATTCATGTAAATATTCCAATCGGCATCTGATTGTTGCATTAATAACTGGCCATATTTCACGGCATCATCAACTGACATTGTAAGCATTTTACTCATTACATCAACATCAGCACCCCTTCTTTCAAGTTCGTCTAATAAATTTCCATAAGTTGCGACTTGTGCAATTTGTGCATTTAAATCTGATAGTTTTAGCATTTCATTTCCGTTATTATCTTTAATTACATTTCCTTCTGCATCTCTAACAACTTCAATGACATCGCCATAAGCAAGTAATTTATTTTTTAAACTTTCACTATCATTTTTAATTTTTTCAATTGCACTTTCGTATTCTTTTACAATATTTTCATAAGTTTTGGAAAAATCATCTGAATAATCTTTTAAGAATTTTTTCTTTTCTTCAAGAAGTTTTTTATCTTCTTCAAGTTCTTTAATTCTTGCTTCTGATTTTTTATCTTTTTTAGATTTGGCTATTTCATCCTCAACTGTTTTTATTTGTTCTTCAATATCTTTTATATTTTGAAAATGAACTTGTTTATATGCTTCATAAGCAAGACCTATTTCTGAAATATTTAACTCTTTAGCTTTTTTAAGTCTTTCAGATATTTCTTTTTGTTCCTCATAAGTTAAATTCTTTTGAGAATCCTTCATTTTTTTTAACATTGTATCTGAGATTTGACTTAGTGCATCAATTAGCACATTTTCTGCATCAGTCATCCCCATTGCAATACCTTCAGTTAGTGGTTTACCAACTTGGTTTGCCATAAGTCGTGAAGGAGAGTGGATTTGTCCAGCTTTTCTTGCAGCACTAACCGCATTTCTAACAGCTGACGCCGCAGCTTGAGAAACAAGACTTGAACTATTTCTAATTCCAGAAGCAATTCCTCTTGCTATGTTTGAACCAACATTTGTAAATTGTGACCTAAATTGGTTAGATGAGTTTAGTGCACTATTTAAAATATTTCTTATTGATTGGTCTACCTGAGTTTTTGTTCTATCCATTCCTTGGGATAGTTGTTTTATTAATTCTTGACCTTTATTTTGGAATTCATTTTGCTTATTTTTAATTGCATTTAAAGACTCTTGAATTAATTTATTAACAGAATTTGTAACAGATGACTTCGCAGAATCTATTCCTTTAGATAAAGATTGTGAAATTTCAGAGCCTACTTTTGTTGCATCTCCTGCTTTAGCCTTAATTCCTTTTACAAATTCATTTCCTGCCGTTTCTCCAGATTTCGACATTTCTTTGGAGGATTCTGTTGCTCCTTTTACAGCTGCTTTTCCAAGTTCAGTTCCTGATTTTTCTGCATCTGATTTTTTCTCAGAAGTTTTTGAGGCATATTCTTTTCCTGAATCGGTTCCAGCTTTTCCTATATCAGTTTTTCCTTTATCAAGCCCTGATTTTGCAGAATCTGATAACGTTTTGGAACTTTTTTCAACATTGGATTTATTTTCTGAAATACCTTTGGAATAAGCTTCTCCCATAGCTTTTCCGCTTTTACCAGCGTCATCTTTTTTATCTAAACTTATAGCAGCATCTTTTCCAACTTCTTCTGCTGCAGTTTTTGCAGAACTTTTTCCGGATAAAATTCCTTCGGAATATTTACTAGAAGTTGAAGTTCCGGCTTCATTTGCTCCGCCACTTCCAGCATTAAATCCCTCAACTGTTGAATTTGCAACGTCTGTTCCAGCTGCATTTGCTTGTTCTTTTCCACCAGTTATTCCTTCAACTAATTTTCCAATCAAGGAACCACCAATTGAAAATATTCCACCAATTGCACCTGTAATTCCAGTAGTTATCATTTCAATTATTGATGAACCAATTTCTCCAAGTGTTGGCAAGTTTTCTGATATTCCATCAAGTAAACTTGTGATAATTTTGGCTCCTGCCTCAACTAAACCAACAACACCCTCAATAATTCCTTTGACTATTCCAAGAATTATTTTAGGCCCAATTAATAGTAATTTTGGAATTCCCGTTACAATCCCTTTAATAATATTTCCAACTATTTCTGCTCCTGCCTTTAATAAACTTGGAGCTGCTTGAATAATTCCACTTATTAATTCTTCAAGTAATTTAGGAACAGCCTCAACTATTTTTGGCGCATTTTCAGTTATTCCTTTAACTATTCCAACTACAATTTCTACTGCTGCTTTTAATAAGTTAGGAGTTGCTTTAATTAAACCTTCAGCAAGTGCAATAATTAATTCAACAGCAATTTCAGTAAGCATTGGTATATTATCTGATATTCCTTCAGAAATTTGTAAAATCATTTCTGAACCAGATTCCATAAGACTTGGTAAATTTTGAGTTATTCCCTCAGAAAGATTTGCAATAATATCAATACCTAAACTACCAACTTCTACAATTACTTGTAGAATTCCTGATATTAAAGCTTCAATTATTTCAAGACCTGACTCAGTTATTTCCGGGAGATTCCCTCTAAGACCTTCAACTAAATTGTGAATTACATCTACACCGATATTTATAAATTTTGGAACTTGTCCTGCAAGTTCTGTAAGTGAATCTGCTAAAATTCCACCAATAGCTTTTCCCACTAATTCCATACTATCAGCAGAATTATTCATAGAATTTGTTAATTCATCAAATAAAACTCCCGCTTGCTCAACTGAAATTCCCCATTTTTCAGTTGCATAATCCACAAATTCAGCTTTACTACTAAATTGTTCTATAGCAAAACTTGCATCTACAAGTGAAATTTCAAATTCATCAACAGAAAGTCCTGCATTTTCTAAATTTTCTTTAAGTGATTGAGTATCAATTCCTCTAAATGCAAGGGATAAATTTTCAATTACACCAGTTGCACTTTGAACTGAATCTCTTAAACTTCCTTGAAATGTTTGGTAAAATGAAATAGCAAGTTCTTCAAGAGCAGACCTTAAAATTTTAATATCGCCTTGTAAGTTATCAATCATAACTTTAGACATTTCTTCAGCAGCACCAGTAGAATTTCTTATTTCATTTGCTAAGGAATCCCATTCGCTTCCTTCAAGAGAACTTTTTAAACCGTCGTAAAGAATTCCTGCTTGTTCTGCCGTAAGTCCAAAGGCTTCAGTTGCAGTTGTTACAAAATCTTCTTTATCAACAAATTCATCAAAAGATTCTGCAAGTCCTGCAATTGTTCCTTTAAATTCTTCTCCTGGGCCTCCTGCAGCTTCTAAAGCTAAACTGACATCATCTAAATTTGTTGCATTAGCTGCAAGTAAAGCTGAAACAGCTGCTAAATCTTGCTTGTTAAATACAGTATTTAACCACTCTTTTTTCTGTTGAGTCGTCATATCATTCATTTTAAGATTTAAATCTTGGAAAACATCGTTTAAAGGCCTCATGTTTCCTTCGGCATCAAAAGCAGTAAGACCTAAACTTTCCATCGCTGCAGCAGCTTTATCTGTTGGAGCAGTTAAACTCATGATAACGTTTCTAAGTTTTGTACCACCTTCGGCACCTTTAATACCGTTATTTGCGAGTATTCCAAGAGCCGTATTAAGCTCAACCGTTCCGCCTGCTAAATCTTTAGCAGTACCACCAACAGTTAAAATTGCTTCTCCAAGTTGTCCAACAGAAGTATTAGATTTTTGAGAAGTTTTAGCCATTTGGTCTATAAAAGAATCTGCATCTTCAATTGATAATCCAAGAGCTGACATCGCATCTGTTACAATATCAGTTGCATATCCAAGTTCAAGACCACCTGCAGCAGCTAAATTTAAAGTTTTTGGTAAAAGTTTTACAGCATCATCTGCATCATAACCAGCAAGGGCAATATAATTTAGCGCTTCAGAAGCTTCTGTTGCTGAAAACTGAGTAGTTGCTCCCATCTGTCTTGCAGCTGCTTCAAGTTTTTTAAATTCTTCAGAACCACCGTTTATTTCTTCACGTGTCATTCCCATTGTAGCTGCAACTTGACTCATTCCAGCTTCAAAATCTGAACCAACTTTAGCAGCCGCAGTTCCAAGTGCCATTACAGAACTCCCAACAGCAGCAATAGCACCCGCTGCAATTTTTCCAGCGCTTGTTGAAAGTCCTTTAATTTTACTTAAACCTTGTTTAAATCCCGAGTCATCAATCTTGGTATCAAATATTAATTTTCCATCACTTGCCATCTATTCACCTCCTCGTATAATAATGTTGTAGTTAAAAAACTACATTTTCTTTTCTATCCCACACTCTTTATGGGATAATATTTGTAATAGATAGAGGTCGTAGTTCACCTCCTTGAAGCTTGTCTTCCTAAGAAAGGGTTACGC
>JAQYET010000116.1 GCA_028723525.1 Prevotellaceae bacterium | reverse complement strand
GACTAGAGCAGCGAGTACGAGTACACTTAGTTTTTTCATATATCTCTCCTTGTGTCGCTAGATCAAAATAGTATCCATGATTTCATGGAATCTAGCTAAGGTTAGTCTTTAATATATATGCAGGTCGGTCAAGCTAGATCTGGTTTAGCAATCAGAATGCGAAATCTTATAGGATAAGGCGATAGGAAGACTCACGGATTCCACTCTTACAACCAGCGAGCCTTCATAAATCATTGATAACTATCAAGTAATGGCAACTGTTTAATTGGGATATTTTCAGTCGTAAGCATAGACTCCATCAGCTTTATATATTTTTCTTTAGTCAAAATTGCTTCAAAGCTGTCAATAATAGCACGCGCTCTGTCTCCACCATTCTTTAAGAGTTTATAAGCGATGAGAGCAAAAACTTTAGCGGGAATTACATAAGCATCATCAAGATCATCCTCTTGAAGATCTGGCGTATGCAATGCTCCACGGAAGCCACCTGTATTGAATTGAAGAAGAGGCATAATACTACTTACATCACCATAATCACCGGAGCTAGTGGAATGTGCATCCGGTCCAGAAATTGTCACAGGTGTGTCACCACTAACAAGTGCTAAGGCTTCCGCCACAACACTTGCATCTTTTACAGGAACAATGGGCAAATTGCCAGGAAGCGTTGTAATGGAAAGCCCACACCCCACTGCCTCAGCGCCAGCTCTCATAGAACGATCAACTTTTAGGCCTGCATCTATATAAGAAGGAATAGTTTTTCCACGAATAGAATATTCAAGACGAATATCGTCGGCAATGATATTTGCTGCCTCACCGCCTCTGGATATAAATCCGTGCACCCTAACTGTATCGCTATCACGAAATGATTCTCGCTGGACATCTACAGCATGCATGGCAATATTTGCTGCACTCATAGCATCAATACCATGAGACGGCTCTCCAGCAGCATGCGCCGCTAAGCCCTCAAATCGCACAATTTTTGTTATGAAGCCATTACAAGTTCTATTGGCTACTAAATATTGCTTTTTGGTTGTAGCATGATGACCAACCACTATATCAATATCATCCATTTCCCCTAAGCGTAACAATTCACTTTTGCCGCAACCATATCGAATAAGGCCTTGATCCTTCATTTCACCGCGTTTTTCTATTTCCACATATTCTTCTGCGGGTACGGCAAAGAAAATTACATTACCATCAAGATAGGGTCTAACCTCTAGATCAGAGAGAGCAATAGCAGCACCAAGAACGCCTGTAAGTTGGGCATTATGTCCACAACAATGAGCAGCTCCAGTGTCAGGATTCGCATTTTTATGGGTAGGTATGGGGAGTCCGTCTAACTCTCCCATAAGACAAATATTAGGCCCACCTTGAATATTAGAGAGATAGCTTTTCACGCCGGTAAGTGCGAGGTTTTCTTGCGTTTTTAGGCCTAAGCCCTTCATCTTATCCGCAAACCTACCAGCAGTCCGATACTCTTGGAAACCTAGTTCAGCATGATTCCAGATATCACGGCCAAAATCAATAAGCTCTTGACGATGCTTATCAATAATATTGCATATTTTTAATTCAATACTATCCATATTACTCCTATTTCAAGAAATGGTTGTCAGAATTTCTTATATTCAGATGCGTTGCAAGCCATAGAGAACTATGTCATCGACCTAATAAAATTCTCAAAGAGTTGGCTGAAAATTTTATGAGCATTAATGAGCTCCTCAGGATGCCATTGGACCGCTAAAATTTTACGAGTAGGATCTTCTATGGCTTCAATGACATCATCAGGAGCATAAGCGCTAGCAACTAAGCCAGGAGCTAAATCCTTGATTGCTTGATGGTGATAGCTGTTTACGTAAAGTTCGTCTTGGCCAAATATTGTATTAATAGCTGATCCGCATTTAAAACTAACTAGATGGGTCAAGTGATCACGTATGCTAGAATCCTGTGCATGGCAAATAGAATTGTTATATTGGCTGGGTAAATCCTGATATAGGTTTCCACCTAGTGCAACATTTAATAGTTGGAGTCCCCTGCAAATACCCAGTATGGGCTTCCCTTGCTCAATCATTCTATGGATGAGTTGCATTTCTAAAGCATCCTGCATTTCAAAAGTATATGTCACACTAGGATGTGGCGATTCCCTATAGTTTTTAGGAGAAACATCAGGACCGCCTGGAAGTAATAGTCCATCTATAACCTGGGCATATTGATCAGCGTCTTGAACGTAAGGAGATACTGGAATAAGTAGAACAAGACCGCCAGATTCTTCAATGGCCCGAATATAAGCAGTGTTGATAATTAATCTACGCTCTAAGAGTTTTGGATTGTCTCCAATTACCATACCTATGACAGGTCTTTTATTCATTTTTATGAAGCTCCTCTTCCATGGTAGCTACAAAGTTTTCTTCGAATAGCTCGACCGCCCGGTGAGCAGTGTAGCCTGACCATAAGGTTGTTTTATCACGATCCATAGTAAGCGGATAAGTATCATAAATAAGGTCTCGATCAAAACGATGCTTATAGTTACTAGCTGTCTTTTGAGCGCGTTTACTAGCATCCTTAGCCGCTAATTGCAAACCTTCGGCAATGGAAGCAATAGCCTCGTTGCCCAGATACTCCAGAGATGTTTCTAAGATATAGTAATAGATTTTTACTGAAATACACTCAAAGCCTTTTTTCCCATCAACAGGCGGTAAATTTAGCTTAGGTGCAGAATAGCCTGGATCATACTCAGCAAAGCAGCGTGGTTTTAGACTGTCCGGTAGATTCTCAGCTCTAAGAACCACATTAAAGTTACAGTAATCATCTTCCTCCTGCGTTAAGGTCATCGAAAGATTGGCGCGAGCATAATCAAAAGCATAATGACAATAGCAAGCGGGGTGAAATTCCTCACAATAGATACGCCCAATATAACGTTCTCCATACTGACGCCAAATGTCTGACATAGGGCAAAATAACGTATGTGATACTCTTTCCTCTGGATTGAGTTCTTGAAGTTCTCGGCGAAATCTAGGATCAGGCGGTAGGTCACTACAAATAGTGAATAAACTCTGCATATTGACTTTCACACCAAGTGCCTCATGTTTTTTCCGAAGTGTTTCGCCCCTGTCCCGACCGTAGCGCCGTGTTGCTTCACGTAAGGCACGCTCTCCATCTTTGCCAAAACGGGATATTAAGCTTCTTCCAAGGAAGGAATATAGCAAAGTATAATTGTCGCTAAGATCCATTATACACTGGTCTGCATACGAATACATATTCATGAGCCTCTCAATTAGTATGTTTAATAATATAATCTAATGCTATTGTCTGCATGAGCTCGCGGCTTTCATTACATTCATAGTATTCCCATAAGTCATCCTCAGAACTATTTGTGGAGATGACTAAGTTGTCCTGAATAAAGCTCATATCAAAATCAACCAAACATTTAGTAGCTTTATCTTGTAGAAGATATACACAAGTATGAGCCCATTCTTCCAGCCCTTTAATCACAGCATATTTTCCCTCCTGGCCACTGACTTCTATTGCCACTTCCAGGAGGTGGTGATATAAGCCAATCGATAGAGCGGATAGACATTGCTTAAAATCTACTTCAAAATCTCTGCTATCTGTAACTAGCTGATTGGAGTCATTAGTAAAGGATTGGTCCACTTCCGCTCGGTCAAGATTAGTTTCTCTAAAGAATGAACTAAATTTACAGTAATTATCACGCGGACATGTGAGAGAATTTGTTAGGCAAAGCTGACCCTTACCATCCGTCAGAGCTAATATGCACGCATATTGGAATTCCTCACAGAAAAAACTGCCCTCTTTACTCATTTGGTGTGAATTCCAGTAGGTGGCAAGAGGACAAGTATACACTTCAATAATCTGCCTCTCTTCCTCATTAGCAATATGCTTAATATGGAATCTTGGATCGTGATCGGAATAAAAAGCACAGTAAAAAAAGTTTTTCAAATTTATCTTTAAATTTTCTTTACCTAATATTGCTTTAAAATATTTTCCAAAATCATGTCCAGTCCGACGGACTGCTTCCCTACAAATACCTTCGCCAATACGCATGCCACAATATTCCAAGATATTGTGTGCTATGTTCATATACATAGCGGAAAATGTGTCATGTCGATTTTGCATTTGCCTTTTTGAAAATATGTCAGTGGTCATAATGCTCCTTTAGTACCTAAGAACGGATATCTTTAGAAAATATTAATGTTTCTTACCATAAATAAAGCAGGAAACAAAATGATCTTTATCTACCTCCACAAGCGTTGGCGCGCTCTTTTGGCAAATCTCTTGTGCAAAACCACACCTAGTGCAGAATCGACACTGAGGCTTCGGGTTAATAGGAGAAGTGATTTCTCCTTTCATAGGGATCACTTGTTTTTTATGATGAATGTTAGGAACCGGTATAGCCGATAATAGAGCTTTCGTATAAGGATGAATAGGATTAGCAAACAAAACGTCAGCCGGAGCTTTCTCGACGACCTGCCCAAGGTACATCACCATAATCTCATCCGAAATATGGTAAACCACGCTAAGGTCATGGGTTATAAACATGTATGTAAGATTGAGTTCAGTCTGTAAATCTTGCAAAAGATTGAGGACTTGCGCTTGTATAGAAACATCTAACGCAGATACGGGCTCATCGCATACAATAAATTGAGGCTCTAATGCTAAAGCACGAGCAATACCAATTCTTTGTCGTCTGCCTCCATCAAGCTCATGAGGATAAGTATTATAAAGTCGCATGGCTAAACCTACTAAATCCATTAGTTCGGCTACGCGCTTCTGCCGACTCACTTTATCACTACACATGCCATACAACCTGAGAGGCTCGTCAATGATCTGGCTGACCGTCATTCTAGGGTTAAGAGATGAGAAAGGATCCTGAAAGATCATTTGCATCGACTTGCGCTGCAACCACAACTCTTTTTTACTTAGTTTATTGAGATCCTTTCCCTCAAATAAGATTTCTCCATCAGTCGGCTTTAGAAGATGGATGATAGTCCTACCTAGAGTAGACTTTCCGCAACCCGACTCTCCCACAACGCCCAAGGTACTTTTGCGATCAATAGTGAAACTGACATCATCCACGGCATGAACCGTGCCCTTGGATGTCTGGAAATACTTTTTGAGATGGTCGACACTGAGGATTGGTCTATTCATAAAAACACATACTTCCTTTTTGGATAGTTTGTTCATCATAAAGATGACACGCCACATAATGCTCACTATTGCGATATTGCTCGATCGGCTTCACAGTACGACAAATTTCTGTGGCATATTCACATCTAGGATAAAAACTGCATCCCGATGGAAGATTACTGGGATCAGGCATGAGGCCTTTTATCGGTGTCAGTCTGGCTTTTCTGTCATTGATATTCGGCAATGACTTAAACAAGCCTATAGTATAAGGATGGAGTGTATGGTCAAAAATATCTTCTAGTGAGCCGTGCTCGATAACTTGCCCTGCATAGATAATAGATACATAGTCGCATATGTCAGCCACAACGCCCAAGTCATGAGTAATCATGAGCATCGATGTATGATATTGATCTCTAAGGTTTTTCATCAAATCTAAGACTTGGGCCTGAATCGTCACATCTAGAGCAGTAGTAGGCTCATCTGCTATCAAGAGATCTGGATTACAAGCCAGAGCCATGGCAATGACTACACGCTGTTTCATTCCACCTGAAAATTGATGAGGATATTCCGTACCACGTTCACCCAGAATGCCAACCATCTCTAATAATTCCTTAGCCTTTGAGATAGCCTCATCATTCCTTAGATTATCATGATGCTCAAGGACCTCAGCAATTTGTCTTTCTACAGTAAGCACAGGATTTAAAGAAGTCATGGGATCTTGAAAAATCATAGATGCCACTTTTCCTCGCATCTTTTGTAGATCTTTCTTGGACATTTGTTCCAAGATCTCTGGATTTGTTCCTGTACCCGACTCTTTAGCATGAGAGTCTGCATATTTGATGACATAATCATTATTAACCTTAATGGAGCCTGACGTAATGACACCCTGTGGTTTCTGAATAAGATTTAAGATAGCTAGAGCTGTAGTTGTTTTGCCTGCGCCTGTTTCGCCAACTAAGCCTAAAGTCTTTCCTTTCTCAATAGATAAGTTTAAATGATTGACAGCGTATACTGTACTATCATCAGAGCGAAATTCTACACTCAGGTCATTTATCTCAAGAATATTATTTTGGCAATCCTTATTTGGTAGCATAGACAAAACCCTCTCTACTTTAACCTAGGATCTAACGCATCTCTTAATCCGTCACCCAACAAATTCAGAGATAAAATGGTGAGCATGATACAAATTCCTGGTATACACGCTAGATAGCTAGAATCTCGAATAAAATCTCTACCGCCAGATAATAAGGCGCCCCATTCTGGTCTTGGAGGTTTGACTCCAAGTCCCAGAAAGCTCAAGGCTGCTGTATTCGAAATTGTTGCAGCAATCCGTAGCGTAGTTTGTACGACAATCGGGCCCATACAATTTGGCAAAATGTATCGGAAAATGATTCTGGGTGTTTTCGCACCGATGGCCTGAGCCGCTTCAACATACTCCATGTCTCTGACTGTAAGGACAGCACTGCGGACTATTCTTGCAAAAATAGGAACAGAGGAAATAGATAAAGCGATAACCAAGTTAACCATACTGGCGCCAAGAGCAGCAACAATCACAATAGCCATGAGCATCATGGGCACAGCAAGGAATATATCGCATATTCTCATAATGATGTTATCTATTCTATCCGCAAAAAAGCCAGCTATCGCCCCTAGTATTCCGCCAATAATTAATCCAAAAAAAACAGCGATAAAACCTATAGAGAGGGATACCCTGCTACCAAATATGATTCTGACAAGCAGATCTCTGCCATACTCATCTGTGCCAAAAGGATGTTCCCAAGAAGGCCATTGAAGTCTTTCTGGTATATTGGGATCGATACATTGACTCTGATAATCAAATAGTACATCAGCAAATATGGCAAGAAGAATAATTACAATTAAATAGATGAGACCAGCAACTGCTGCTTTATTTTTCATTAGCCGCCGCATAACATCGCGCCACTGACTATTTTTCTTAGGCATCGTCAAATCTATTTCACTTTTAGTATTGATTTCTCCCATAAACAGCCTCATTGATACATAGTTCTAACTCTTGGATCAAATACACCGTAGAGTAGATCAACTAATAGGTTAACCAAAGAAAAACACAAGGTCATTAAAATGATGCAACCCATCACAGTAGGAGTATCACGTCCGTTGATCGCCTGGATCATAAGGCGACCAACTCCCGGCCAGGCAAATACGGTTTCGGTTAAAACCGATCCACCTAACATCTGACCTATTTCTAACCCTATAACGGTGATGGTAGGCAACATGCCATTTCTAAAGGCGTGTCTCATAATTACGGTCTTTTCAGGCAAACCTTTGGCGTATGCGGTACGAATATAATCCTGACGTATAGTTTCAACCATGGCAGAACGCGTGGTTCTTGCAATAGAGGCCATATTCATTAAGCCAAGAGAAATTGCAGGAAGAATAATGCTACTGGCCTGTTTTGCGCCATATACAGGAAACCAGCCAAGTTTTAAAGAAAACAATAAAATAAGCATAACCGCCAGCCAGAAAATAGGCATAGAAACACCAATAAGTGAGATGATCATACTTAAATTATCAATCCAGCTATTTTGCTTTACGGCAGCAATAATACCAAGAGGTAAAGCTAAGACTATTGAAAAGATTGCCGCCACCACAGTCAAACGCACAGTATAAGGAAAGCAGTCAAATATTTTTGTGTTGACAGGCTCACCAGTGGTATAAGATGTTCCGAGATTACCGCGCAGAAGGTTCTTCATATAATCAAGGTACTGTATGGTAATAGGACGATCTAATCCCATTTCATGCTGTAGATTAGCTATCTGATCTGCAGTTGCATTTTCACCCAATAGCATTTGTGCTACATTGCCTGGCGCAAGATGCATGATACCAAACACTAGAATAGTGACACCAAGCAGTACCGGAATCATATACAAAATTCTTTTAAAAATGTAAGCAGTCATAAGCTATACTCCCAGGTTAAAGGACATTTACCAGAGCATCCAGGCAATTTATCTAGATGCCCTGGTAAAAATAATTTATGCTTTAGTCCCAATACATTGTCGAGAAATCAACATATCCGGTTGCACTACAAACAACATTTTGTAGATCCTTACTGTGAGCACGGAAATAGTTAACCTGGTAGATAGGGACGAACCAACAATCTCCATTAGCTAATGCAATGATACTATGGATAAGTTCAACACGCTTTGCCTCATCCATCTCCACTCGTAATTGCTCTACCAAGCTATCCATTTCAGGTGATGATACAGAGGCTGGCGTATTTCCATGCCTATCCGAATGGAATCTAGTCACATAAGTTGCAGCATTTGCAGGAGACCAAGATACAATGGCTGCACTTAAAGTATCGGTAGCCATTGCCGCTTGATAGGTTGCCGAGTCAGTAGGCTGAATTTCAACATCAATACCTAATTTTGCTAGATCAGCTTGGATAATGGTTGCAATCGAAGTTTTAGTATCATTGGAGCATATAATACTAAGTTTTACCGTGGAAGGATCTCCACCCCAAATCTTCAAATATTCTGCTGCTTTTTCCGGATCATAGGAATATGCATTGGTATCGACTGATTCGGCGTATCCCATGGATACACAAGAATAGGACGGGGTTCCGTAACCATTTAAAGCACCTGCAATTATATCATCTCGGTTGATGCCATAGGCAACTGCTAGACGAAGGTTGGAATCCGTGAAATCCCCATTGACGGCATTAAGAAAAAGGAAAAAGTTTTCTACAGAAACAATATTTTCAACTGTTATATCGTCATCACCTTTTAAGCGATCGATATCAGAGGATGATACTGAATAAACCATATCCACATCACCAGACTCCAAAGCCATAGTACGGGTAGTGCCTTCGGGGATGATAGAAAATACTAAGTGCTTAATCTTTGGCATTCTGTCTTGATCAAAATAGTCTACATTAGCCTCAAATTCAAGTGTATTGCCTTTGTTCCAAGACACGAGTTTGTATGGACCAGTACCGATTGGATTTGCACTAAAATCATTTTTGTCCTTAATCAAGCTGGCAGGTAAAATACCATTAAAGTGATATGCTAAGTCATAAAGCAAATTGGGATTTGGATTCGTTGTGATGAGTTTAACTGTGTAATCATCAATAACTTCAACTTCACTAATTGAGCTGGTGTACGTTGCTGTGCGGTCAAAGCCTTGTGCATAAGCAATGGAAGCCTTTACATCCTCCGCTTTCAACTCTTCCCCATTATGGAATTTCACACCCTGCTTTAACTTAAAAGTCCATTCAGTGTCACTATCTTGAGAATACTCACTTGCAAGATCTAAAACAGGCTGTAGAGTCTCCATGTCAATGCGTGTTAAGCAATTGTAAGTAAGCAGGTTCATTTGTGCTCCCATAAGCGAATCAGTATCACATGTAGATAAATAGTCTGGTTCATCTGTCAGAGCAACAGTTACAGTATCTTTGTTACCAGTTGCTTGATCCGCAGGTTTAACATCATTCTTTGCCTTGTCAGATTGCTCAACTTCCTTTGGTGTAGCTGTTTGATTAGAATCCTTTGTTGATGTGTCGCCACACCCTGTCAAAAGACCCAACAGTAATGTGATTAGAATGGCAACAGCTGTAATATTTTTGCATATACGCTTCATGTGTTTCACCTCTCCTTATCATTTGCTTTTTTGATTCAAAGAGAATAAATAAATAATTTACCCTCCTCATCACCAAATAATTTGTAGACACACTTGCAACTTGAACAATGTTTCTATAAAAAATTTGGAATTATTGTAACTCTAGCACAGCGCTATGAGTTAAGCTAATACTAATTTACCTATTGGGCAGATATATAATTCGGATCACCTAATCTTATCTTTTGCTCTTGTTTATATCCTTTATAATGTATTTATGTCTAAGGGGGTATGATAAGTTATGACAAACACTCAAATACGCTACATGGTCGAGGTTGCAAAAGCAGGAAGTGTAAATCAGGCTGCAAGAAATCTGTTTGTTTCTCAATCATCTTTATCCAATGCAATAAAAAGCGTTGAGAATGAATTTGGGCGTAAAATATTTAGACGTAGCTCTCGTGGCATGACACTAACGCCTTTTGGAAAATTGTTTATTGCATATATCACTCCAATCGAAAAGCAATTACGTCAGCTCTATGCTATGCGAAGTAGCTCACCGATAAATAGCAGACGGTCTTTATCTATCATTAGTAATGGTTTTTATTATATCTCTGATATCATCGCTATGCTTTTAGAACGTCATAGAATTAACGGTCTGCATATCACCATCAGAGAAGAATACAGTGGCAATGTAGCCGAGGATTTAGTAAGCGGAGAAGCAGATTTGGCCATTGTTAGAATTTGGAGCTGTTACCGCGATCAATTACTGGAACGGTTTAGAACCGAGAACTTACTCTACCACCCCGTAAGCGAATTATATCTAGGGGTGGATGTAGGTCCGCAAAATCCTTTATATCGTGTAAAATCTGGCAGGGTTATTGCTTCTCAGCTACAAGATTATCCGCAAATTATGGACGAAAGCCTTGATTGTGGTCCCTATGCAGATATTTATCCCAAAATTGGTTTGCCAGTCGAAAGGAATAGACTAATTGTAAACTCCCGCGCTGTAACCTACGAACTCCTAAATAAGACTAATGGATATGTCATTAATTCTCGGATGCAAAAGCAAGCAGGATTAGTAAAACATGACTGCTACACTTGGAATTTCTTGCCATTTGAGGATTGTAACATCAGTTCTGAAATTGGATGGGTATGTAAAGATACTAGTGTGCTAACTGCTGAGGCAAAAGAGTTTATAAATCTGCTACAAAATAATTTTTAATGTGATATGACAAATATCAACTAATCGTAGAAAATCAAAGGGGGCCGCTAGGCCCCCTATAATAACCTGAACATAGCTCTTGATTGCGCATCATCTCCCTACCTTTGCAAAGCACATCCCTAATCGATAGATCTGGGTTCATGACTATAATATCTGCATCATAACCAGCTTTTAGATGGCCTTTTTGTGTTTCTAGGCCCATACGCGCCGCTACATTGCTACTGACAAATTTAAGCGCGACTTCCATCGGGATCTTTTCTTCGATAATCATAGACATAAAATTCTCGTACAGGACCTGTGAATTCATGTAAGAGATATGAATAAGCTTGCCTTCTTCATCAAAAATCGGTCGGCTACCGTAAGCGTCACTTGAGATGGTCAGCATTTCAGACGAAACGCCCTCCTCCAGGGCGATATGTACCTGATGGGCAGTGCATATATCACTTT
>JAQYET010000115.1 GCA_028723525.1 Prevotellaceae bacterium | reverse complement strand
GAAATCATAAAAAGTCCACAGTATCTGAATGTATTATGACACAAACAGTAAAAATGGAAAGGAGAGTATGAATTAGCCTATGAGCTAATCATACAAGAAAATCATGATAAGGAAGATTATTAAAATTGATGAAGAGAAATGCAACGGCTGTGGCATATGTGCTACTGCATGCCACGAAGGAGCAATCGACATTATAAATGGTAAAGCAAAGCTCGTTAGAGAAAATTACTGCGATGGGCTTGGTGACTGTCTGCCTGCTTGTCCAACAGGGGCGATTACATTTGAAGAAAGAGAGGCTCCTGCCTATGATGATGCTGCTGTAAAGAAAACTCAGGAACAGCATAAAATGACAGCTATGAAGATGTCTACTGAGGAGATAATGCAGATTAAAGATGAGAACGAGCGAAGAAAACTCATGATGGCTAAGATGAAGGAAGATGGTGGATTGAAGGGTCACATACAAGGTGGCTGCCCAGGTTCACGCATGAGGCAACTTAAGGCTAAAGAGGATGAATTAATTCATGACAATCATGCTGCAGAAAAACTGGTATCTCGCCTTGCTCAGTGGCCTTGCCAAATTAAACTCGTTCCAACAACTGCGCCATTCTTTGACGGTGCAAAATTGCTTATTGCTGCAGATTGCAGTGCATATGCCTATGCAAATATGCACGATGAGTTCATGCATGGTAAAACAACTATCATTGGATGTCCTAAACTCGACGATATCGACTACTCAGATAAACTCACAGAAATTATATCCAATAACGATATCCGCGAGGTCACTATTGTTCGAATGGAAGTACCATGCTGCGGAGGACTCGAGATGGCTGCAAAAAAAGCACTTCAGATAAGCGGAAAGTTTATACCTTGGCAAGTAGTGACTATATCTATAGACGGGCAGATTCTTAAATAGCCACAATTATCTTAGAATCATACGAGATAATTCAAAGACTTTAACATATCCGAAAAATTAACAACGTTTTCTTCTAAAGGTTTGACTTAGTTATGCAACACTAGTAAAATTATATATAATGCGATTATGTAATTAATTCTGATATTTTGTGGGGTCAGACATGGGTGATTATAAATTTAAGTTTATAAATAATATAAAAGATCAGGAGTTAATTTCTCAGATAAGTAAGATGTGTCAAAATGCTGATAAAGATTTTGTACCACCCTTATCTTCTAGAAATTCCACTTCTCAAACGCAATTTAAAGTAGATCTGAATCATAGTGATGTATCTGGCTATGTCGAAGAACTTATGAAACAGCACATTATCATTGCATACAAAAAATCTCTAAAAGATATGGAATTGTGCGGCTTTCTTTCTTATAAGAAAAATTTCAGCATCAAAGTCAGAGATGATGAAAGCATGATCACTCCAAACATATATATAACCACAATAATTGTGGATAACTCATACAGAGGGCAAGGAATAACTACCGCCTTTTATAACAAACTTTTTTGTAAATTCCCTGGTAGGCACTTCTATACAAGAACCTGGTCGACTAACGACATACACATCGATTTGTTGAATAGATTAAAGTTCTACGAACTGGATAGAATTAGGGGGGACAGACCTGTTGGAGATAATGGAGAGCCTGTAGATACAGTGTATTTCCATAGAATGCCTGCAAAAACTTCTTTTCTGCAGATAGTCAGGCAGTATGGTCTTAATAGGGAACTATCGATGTTATTTCTCATCCTTACTTTGTCGATAGTGTTTCTTATATTATGGATGAAATCTAGCGAACAATTGTCGAAAGAATTGTGGTTGGCAATCTTCACTTCACTTGGAGCATCTTTAATCACACTCGGGACGGACTCGGTTTTAAAATATTTTCAATCAAAAAATGACGAACACATCTCTGCTTTAACAACATTTGGTATTGATAATATCAGCTTTAACAAAGACGAAGTGCTTGAAACAATAATCCCAAGAGCAAAACACGAATTGTGGATAAGCGGGTACCGGCTTATTATGACCACCAAAAACAACTTCAAGGATGCAATCAGAAGAGCCGCCAAAAATGGAAAGAACAGCAATTTTAGGATTCGCGTTTTATTAGTTAGCATCTATAGCAACAGTTTTGCCTATGTTTATGATGGCGAGGTTGAGAGAACCAAGGCGAACTACGAATCACTTTATAAACTACTATGCGAAATAAAAACGGATTATAACATAGAAATAGAAGTGAGATTCACTATAAGGCCAATATTCAATGATACTTATAAGGTTGATGATAGATTCATTACTAGCCCATTTCTGCATTCAGTAGAGAAAAATGAGCGCATAACTGCAAAGGATTTTTACTCCATCGATGTTTCTGATCATAACAGCCTACTGTACAAAAGAATAGAATCCGATTATGAAACAATTTGGAATGCATCAAAAATAAGAGTTAAAATTTGTCCAGAAAATACATTTGATGATTTCATCACATTTGTCGAGGAAGAAACAAAAAAAATGCAATCTAAATCTCTCGTGCAATACAGCCAGCTTGTGAATGAATAAATAATAAGCCATATTTTCAAAAAGGAGCCAATTATGAAAAAGATTAACTACAAAGCACTTCAAAACGGCAGTGATATACGTGGAGTTGCACTGCCAACCATAGCCGATGAACCTGTTAACCTGACAGATGAGGCAATCGAAAATATTATTACCGGGTTTGCATACCTTCTATCGAATAAGTTACATGCTCCTTTGGGTGATTTACGAATATCAGTTGGACGTGACTCTAGACTTTCAGGAAAGCACATAGCAGAAGTTGTTTGCAAAACACTCCAAAAGCTCGGTGTGCAAGCTCTTGATACGGGACTCGCCTCTACCCCTGCTATG
>JAQYET010000114.1 GCA_028723525.1 Prevotellaceae bacterium | reverse complement strand
ATAGTTTCCGTCTTTTGTTTTCCACTCCATAAAGCGGTCTTCCCCAGAAGTAATAGTGCCGGCTTTAGATGTCAGTTGATCACTCATCACGCATATAGCGTTATATACAAACATAGACGGAATTTCCTGCATATAATTACGAAGCTGTCTATATGCTTCGGATGCATCTGTTTCTTCGCGAGAAGGAGACTTGAGTTCAACCAAAACCACTGGTAATCCGTTCAAAAACAGAATTACGTCTGGGCGTTTGTTACTATTTTCAATAAATGTCCATTGATTAGCAACGATAAAGGAGTTGTTGTCGGGATTTTTATAGTCAGCAAGATAAACTATAGAGGAACGCTCCTCACCGTCAACAAAATATCTTACTGGGATACCATTTTGCAGATAGTCCATAAATATGGCATTCTTCTGCACAAGCTCGCCATTTTCATAATTTTTCAGTTTAAATAATGCGTCCTGAATTGCATCATCAGGCAAATCTCTATTCAAACGATATAGAGATTCAATCAGAACATCCTCATATAATGGGCTATAAAAGTCTCTTTCAATATCTGGACCATATAAATATTCGTAACCCAAATTATTTTTAAATAGCTCGATTACTGAGTTTTCATAATCGGATTCAGTATATAATCCCAGCATAGCATAATTCTCCTTTACTCAATTCCTCAATCCAAACACTTTTCAACCATGCTTTTTAATATAAAAACAAATATGTCGAAATCAATCCACGGTAAGCATAACTGTTCTTTTGATTCTTCATAATAATATCTCCACTTTACAAAAGCATTGTCATAATCCTCCATACATGAGTCTAAATCCCTTAGTGCCAGTTCATTTCTTCTCCTAAGTTGTGATTTATATAATGATTGATACTCATCATTTATTTTTACCTTTATTTCAGCAGGCAACAATGAAAATAATTTTACTAACCTATGCGTTTTTCCCAATTCTATATGGTGGATTTTACATAATGCTTTGAGTAGCAGCTCGCATGCGAATACGCGATTTACAGTATATGCTGAAGAACAAGTAAATAAATTTGTACCATTTTTAGATATTCTATCTGCAAGGTAATCTGAAGCATCTAAAAATCCTACAGCTTCATTATACATTTTAAAAATCATATTCTCCATTAAGTAGCAATCCTTCCTTAATGCAAATACATTGCGCACAATAAAACGGCTTAATCCAATTAGATGATAAACAATAATTTACCTGCTTAAATCTCAATATTGGAGACATCAAGTTCGCCGGAAATAAGCTTAGGTAAAAGAGCGTCTCTTAGATCAGCTAATCTGACGTTTTCATCTCTCAAATTACGAATTTGAGTAAAAATTGGTTGAATTAGCTCATCAAAGGCGCTTAAAGCATCCTTGCTTGGTATTATAGCAGGAACTTGCTTTAAATTTTGTTGGCTAACCTTTTGCTGAACAGCTCCTGTAACGATTGATTTGATATTTGTCAAACTGAAGAATAAATACAGTTCTTCAACCGAGAACCCTTCTTTGCCTGTTATTATATGTGCGTGATTGTTGACCCAAAATTGTCCATAGACATATTGAAGAATTGGAAATCCAAAACTATCGACAACAGTACCATCTTCTCCAAGCAAAAGATAAACGCCATCAAAAAGATAGTTGTCAACATAATCCATTAGTGATGTTGCACCATAATAAGGGTAAATCTTCACCATTTTTTCTCTTTCTGCACTCGAAAGAGGGACTCGCTTAGAGTCGTGAAACTGAATAATATCGCTAACAGTCCCAAATCGCCAACAATCAGGAAGATTGCCGTCGCTTGAAAATGGAGTGAAATCAATAAACCAATTTTTGTAGAGCGTTTTCGCTTGCTGTTCTAAATTATTGTTTATGGCATTATTTAATTTAATTTTTTCATCGATCAATTTTAAAGTTATTATTGATTTAAGTTGAGTAACTAGATCGAATTTTTTAACAGGATACTCCATAATTGATTTTTTATCACCACGTGGCATTTTAGTCCCCTTTGATGTTTTCATAGAGTAATCAAAGAACTTATCATCTGCCAAATTATAATAAAGAAAATATGAATTAATACCTTGTTTTGCTCTGAAGACCAATACATCATTGGAACATCCTCCATTAATTTCAGCATACCAAATTTTCTTAAAATACGGACGAATATTCGAAACCAATGTATCTGACTTTCTATATGCTGTAATACTTCCTTTGAGAGGAGTATTATCAGCAGCAATTATTCCTTGCTTATTAGGCAACATGTTTTCCGTGGAAACATATGTATCACAAAGAGCTTTGTTAATTTGATTATTTAATTTTATTTTCTTATTTACCATTTCACAAATATCAGATAGTTTTGCCATGCTAAATCCCTTTTTTTACCCTATGTATTTTCTATGGGCAATTTTTACATTGCTTTGTTTCACCATTGCATACTGCAACGTCGTATCTATCTTTCTATGTCCTAAAAGCTGTTGCAGTTGCTCGATAGGCATCCCTTTATCTATCGCCATAGTTGCAAGTGTACGCCTAAATTTATGTGGGTGTACTTGTTGCAACCCCAATTTCTTTCCGTATTCCCTTAATCTCACCTCAATCCCTCCGATTTTCAATCTTTTGTTAGGTGATTTCAAGGATACAAATAGTGCCGGATTATCGTCGATTCTGCTTTTCAAGTAATTCTGCAAATGTATCTTTGTTCTTGCATCAAAGTAAACAACCCTTTCTTTACTTCCCTTACCGAAAACAATACATTCTCGCTCGTTGAAATCAATATCATTACGATTAAGCAGTACCATCTCTCCTACACGCATGCCAGTAGAAGCAAGCATATCTATGATTGCCAAATCTCTCAGTTCAGTGCAGTTATCCCTCATAAGCTCCAACGCTTCATCGGAATAGGTTTCCTTTATAGTTGTGCCAGTTTTAACTTTGTGTATACGTCGTACCGGATTTTTCAGTATATAGTCCTCATCTTCCAACCAGGAGAAGAAACTTGAAAGAATACGTCGAATATTATCTATTGTAACCTTACTTGACTTTTTCTTTTCCTGATATTGTGTTAGGTATCTTCTTATATCATCTGTAACTATGTGTTTGACATCTTTTTTGAGTTCATCAAGCATAGCATAAATAGTAGCTTTGTAGTATTTAAGAGATTTCACAGAACAACCCTCTATTCTCTTTGCAGATAAGAAAAGTTCAACAAAGTTCTGTTCCGGAGTTTTATCTTGTTGTTGCTTTTCTATTACATCATAGTTTACAAGTGTATATTGCAAAATCTCTTGTAGCTTTTCGTATTGTGCGTTGTTCAAATATGGTAACATTTCTTGAACAACATCTTTGATTAAATCTTGCTTCATAGCTAATTCTCCTTATTTTTAGAGAACGACTATGGGGTGGAAGTCCCCTTACATTAACTCCTGCCACCCACAGAAGTTATTGGTATGTTATATGCTAAACAATAATTTAGAGCAGCAAGCTCGTGCAATATTTATTAATGAATTTTTATCTCTTAATACGCCACCTAATAGTTGGAAACAAGGTAGTTTGATAGACATTGCCGACTATATAAACGGTCTTGCTATGCAAAAACATCGTCCATCAGATAACGAAATCGGCATTCCAGTTCTTAAAATCAAGGAGCTTCGTCAAGGTTTTTTTGATAATAACAGTGAATGGTGTTCTCCTAACATCAAAAGTGAATATATAATTCAAGATGGCGATGTTATTTTTTCTTGGTCGGGTAGTCTTCTAGTCGATTTTTGGTGTGGAGGTATTTGTGGTTTAAACCAACACTTATTCAAGGTTACATCAAGCAAGTATGACAAGTGGTTATATTATGCGTGGACAAAACACCATCTTGATCGCTTTATATCTGTTGCTGCTGACAAAGCAACAACAATGGGACACATCAAGCGCGATGAACTTGCAAAAGCAGAAGTTTTCATACCTAACGAATCAGACTATAGTCGAATCGGTGAATTGCTTCAGCCAATTTATGACTTGATTATCTCAAATCGAATAGAAAATAAGAAACTTGCTTTATTAAGAGATACCCTATTACCGAAGTTAATGTCCGGTGAACTGGATATTTCTAATATTGAGATTTAAGCCGGTAAATTATTGTTTATTACATTGTTCAGTTCGATTTTTTCATCTATGCCTCTTAGTATAGATGAAATTTTACATTGGATTTCGTATGAAGGAAACAATAATTCTTGCTTTAAAAACAATTTCCAATCAATTCTTTGTTGACTGTTTGATGTTCCAGATTTTATACTATCCATAAGAGCAGTAAAATATGGGCTATATAGATAATAATAAAGGAAATCTTGGTCAACACCTTTTTTGGTTTTCAATGGTAAAAATTCGGTAGAGCAAATATTGTTTTCTGATTCATTCAATTTCTTTATGTTCCAAACTCTCCTAAATTTCGGATTTAGTTTATTAAATAGAATAGTGTTTGATTGCAACTTTAATTTTGAACTTTTAATATCTTTGCCATCAACAAATTCAGGAGATTTTGAATTATCAAATGCAGGTAAACTATAACAAATATAGCTGGTATCTGGTTTAGGCTTTATTGACTCTTTTTTTATCTCGCAACAGTCACCAATAGTAACTTTGTTTTTATCAAACTTCATATCCAATTGCTCCTAGTTTCTTTCTGATTTCCTCTTCCAATTCATGAGATTTCTTAAACATATCTGAAAGCTCTGAGGTCAATCTTGTCATCTTCTCTTCGAATGGCTCTCCATCGTCTTCTTGTTCTTCAATTCCTACATATCGACCAGGAGTTAAGATATAGTCTTGTTTTGCGATATCTTCTATTGTAGCTATAGATGTGAATCCTTTCTTCTCTTCCAATACTCCATTTTGAAAATCCTCAAATGTTTTTGCTAATAAATCAATATCCCCAAGAGTACCGTCTTCTTGTAGCCCTTCTGTAAAATCTCTATGCTTTCGATCCACCATATATCCCATTTTTCTGGCATCAATAAACAGAGTTTTTCCCTTTTGTTTTTTATTCTTTGTAATAAACCAAAGCGTTACTGGAATAGTTACACTATAAAATAACTGTGTTGGTAAGGCCACAATTCCCTCAACAAGGTCATCCTCAATAATATTTTTTCGAATTTCTCCTTCTCCAGAAGACTGAGATGACAATGCTCCATTAGCAAGCACTAAGCCTATCTTTCCATTAGGTGCTAAGTGGTGAATCATATGCTGAATCCACGCATAGTTTGCATTGCCGGCAGGTGGTGTGCCGTATTTCCAGCGCACATCATCTTTGAGCTTATCTTGTCCCCAGTTGGAGAGATTGAACGGAGGATTTGCCATGATGAAGTCTGACTTTAATGTTTTGTGTATGTCATTAAAAAATGTATCAGCGTGATATGGACCGAAGTTGGCATCAATACCTCTTATTGCCATATTCATTTTT
>JAQYET010000113.1 GCA_028723525.1 Prevotellaceae bacterium | reverse complement strand
TTTTGATAATATAACAACTCATAACGATGGAGTTTTCAAGGCTTACTCACCTGAGATGAAGCTGGTTAGACACCTGGGATATCTTACAGGGCTTCCTGATGCATACGGACGTGGAAGAATTATTGGAGACTACAGAAGAGGAGCTCTTTATGGCATAGATTTTCTGATTGAAGAGAAGAAGAAGGATCACGATAGAATTTCTGCTAGACTTTATGAGAGTGAAGAGAATCTGAGACTGAGCGAAGAGATTTACAATCAGATCCAGGCTCTTAAAGATATCAAGAAGATGGCAGAAAGCTATGGGTTTGATATTAGTCAGCCAGCAAGCGATGTCAAAGAAGCAATCCAGTGGACGTATTTTGCATATCTTGCAGGCATCAAGGAAGAAAACGGTGCAGCAATGTCAATAGGCAGAACAGCTACATTTATTGACGTTTATGCAGAAAGAGACCTTGAGAGAGGAAGATATACAGAAGAAGAAATTCAGGAAATGGTTGACGACTTTATTTTGAAGTTAAGAGTTGCAAGACATCTAAGAACCTCCGAATATAATGAACTGTTTGGTGGAGATCCAATGTGGATTACAGAGGGCCTAGGCGGAATCGGAAATGACGGACGTCATAGGGTAACGAAGAATACTTACAGAGTGTTGAATACATTGTATAACCTCGGTCCTGCACCTGAACCAAACCTTACTGTACTTTGGTCAAAGGAACTGCCTGAGCCATTTAAGAAATTCTGTGCACAGGTTTCAATAGATACTGACTCAATTCAGTACGAAAATGACGATAAGATGAGAAACCACTGCGGAGGCGACTATTCAATCGCTTGCTGTGTATCTGCAATCAAGATGGGTGAACAGATGCAGTTCTTCGGAGCAAGATGCAACCTCGCCAAGACACTTCTTCTTGCAATCAACGGTGGAATTGACGAGAAGAGCGGAGAAAAGGTTGGACCTCAGATGGGACCTATGCCTGATGGACCTCTTGACTTTGACGAAGTTTGGAGAAGATATAATATCTATCTTGAGTGGATGCTTTCCGTATACTCAAGAGCTATGAACGTTATACATTTTATGCATGACAAATATGACTATGAGAGATCTCAGATGGCATTCTTGAATTCTGAAATTGGTAGACTTATGGCATTTGGTGTTGCAGGATTCTCAGTGGCAGCAGACTCATTGTCAGCAATCAAGTTTGCAAAAGTTACACCGATCAAGGACGAGAGAGGCATAATTGTTGACTACAAAACAGAGGGTGAATTCCCTAAATACGGCACAGATGATGACAGAGTTGATGAACTTGCAGTTGCTATATCTGAGAAGACGATTGGAGAACTCAGAAAATACAAGTATTACAGAAATGCTGTTCCTACACTTTCTGTTTTGACGATAACATCAAACGTAATGTACGGTAAGAAGACCGGAAATACACCTGATGGCAGGAGAAGTGGTGAGCCTTTTGCACCTGGTGCAAACCCAATGCATAACAGAGACGTAGAAGGTGCTGTAGCTTCACTCAACTCAGTAGCAAAGATAAACTGGGATACATGTCAGGACGGCATTTCAAACACATTTACAATCACGCCTGATTCTCTAGGCAAGAATGCTGTTCAGAGAAAAGAAACACTAGTTAAGCTACTCTCAGGATATTTCAATCAGGGAGCACACCACCTCAACGTAAATGTTTTGAACAAAGACGTGCTAATTGACGCATATGAGAATCCAGATAAATATCCTGGATTGACCATCCGTGTATCAGGCTATGCCGTTAGATTCAATGCACTTTCAAAGGCACACCAAAAAGAAGTTATTGAAAGAACATTCCACCATAGTCTTTAATAAAGTTAAGGAGATTTAGGATAAGATGACAACCGCCAGATTGCATTCAATTGAATCGTTTGGAGCCGTAGATGGACCCGGTATAAGAACTGTATTTTTTCTGCAGGGCTGTCCGGCACGATGTGCATATTGCCACAACCCCGACACATGGAATCCGAAAGGTGGAAGACAAGTCGAGGTAGACGAGATAGTGCGAAAAGCAAAACGCGGCATTCCGTACTATGGCGATGATGGCGGTGTTACATTTTCTGGTGGCGAGCCTCTTCTGCATGGAGAATTTCTTCTAGATGTGATAAGCGAACTGCACAAAACAGATATCTCCGTTGCAATTGACACGAGTGGCACGTATTTTGATGACTACTCGGACAGAGTGATTGAAGCTGCAGATATGGTTCTCCTTGATGTAAAGCATATCGATGAGCATATGTTTGCGGAGCTAACTGGCAGAGGACAGGGACCGCTGTTTGATATAATCGAATCTATCAACAGACATCAGAAACCTATTTGGATAAGGCAGGTTATTATACCGGGAATCAACGACACAGAAGAATACGTGAAGTCATTGAATAACTTTATTCAGAGGATAAAATCTGTTAAGAATGTTGAACTTTTACCGTATCACACTATGGCTGTCGACAAATATGCCAAACTGGGTATGACATACCGCTTTGCGGACGTTAAGCCTATGGATCACGACAGGTGCGAAGAGCTCGCAGAGTTAACGCTTAGGGCAAACTAAGCATTTTGAATTAAAATAGGGGGGACCTTTATAGGTCTCCCAATCTATTTTTAGCTATATCATTAGTTGTGATAAAAAGTTTTGTATAATTGATATATATTGTCGTCTATGGTTATGAGCGTGCTGAAATGTTTTCAGTATGAACTTTATGAGGCTAATTTTATTTAGTGAAAAGTTCATGTCCTGCAGTAGATGGATTCCAATGAACATTTTCTATATAATCAGTCAGTTTTGTAATATTACCCTCCTTAAAAAGATTTAAAATCTCTTTATGTTCTTCATTAATACCTTTAAGATAATCAGATTGGTATTTTCCTGTATCGTTTGTTATTCCACGAGTCAGGAATTCTTTTTTTAGGGATTCAATAACTCTGAAGAGAGTTGCATTTCCACTATGCATGATATATACGCCATGAAAACTGTCCTGCGATTTTAAATATCCAGTGTAGTCTTTTGTTTCTATGGTTTCATCCATTTTTTCTATTAAATCTTCCATTTTCTGATAATCTTCTTGTTTCATATTCTTTAAAGCTGCTTCAGCTGCCATTGCGTCAAGTTTTCCAATAACATGATACAAATCCTCCGCTTCCTTTATATCCATGCTGCGCAACATGAATCCTTTACGCGGTGAAGATTCTAAAACACCTTCGCAAGATAAGCGAATTAAAGCTTCCCTAACAGGCGTACGGCTAATACCTATTTTTTTTGATAACTCCGATTCATTGATAAAATGATTAGGTTCGAGCTCACCGTTCATGATTGCATCTGTAATATAATCATATATTTGCTCTTTCATGGTCTTAAAATTATTCACGTAAATACCTCTTTTTCTAATCTATTATATAACATTATATCATATTATAGTCAAAATTATATGTTTTCTTATGGTTTTTTTACATTTAATGCAAGATATATGTATTTAATAGAAATTTATGGCTTTATATTGACAAATAAAACAATCAAGAATACAATATACAGTATACAAAATACAAAAGTTTTATGGAACTATTACTTTTTATAGATAGCAAGATTTTTTTCTTTATAGTGTATTTTAGTTTTGTGGTATTTAAGAACAATTTGTGGAGGCTTAATATGTCAACAAAATTTATATCTAATAGACATAAAAATTATGAGGAAGCAGCTCTGAGTAAAACTAACGAGATGGTTAAACGATATGACGATGTCATTGATTTGAGTATTGGTGATCCAGATTACACTGCAGATAGGAGAATTATAGATGCTATGTATAAAGCTGGTCTTGAAGGCCATACACACTATACAGAATTTCTTGGCGATGAAGAGTTGAGACAAGTAACTATTGATGCGTATAAGGAAGACCATGGTTTTAAATTCAATAAAAATGAGATTCTAATTACTGCAGGTGGGACACATGCGATGTATCTTACTATGGAGGCTATACTTGATCCAGGGGATGAGGTTATAGCTATTGCACCTTTTTATATATATTATAAGCCACAAGTTGAATTGCCAGGAGGCAAACTTAGGGTATGTAATACAGACTGCAAAGATAATTTTGATGTTAATCTTGATGTACTTGAAAGTCAAATTACAGAGAGGACAAAGGCTGTAATAATCAACTCCCCAAGCAATCCAGCAGGAAAAGTATACAGCCAGGAAAATATCAAAGGGATAATAGAATTAGCTGAGAAATACGATTTTTTAGTCATCGCAGATGATATCTATGGAGCACTTAATTTTACAAATAATACAAAGCCCATATGTAGTTATGAAGAAAAGCCTAATAGGATTATTACGCTTTACAGTTATTCTAAAGATTACTCTATGACTGGACTTAGACTCGGACATATTATTGCAAACGAAGATTTGATAAATACAATGCGTAAGGTTAACGAAGCGGTTTGCTTTACCATAAATTCAATGGCGCAAAAAGGTGGTGTTGTAGCAATAAAAAACAGAAAGGAGATTCAAGCAGAGCTAAAGGAAGAATACTACAAGAGAGGAATGTATGTGTATGAACGCATTCAAAAAATGAAGAACATCAAATGCAAAAAACCAGAGGGCACATTTTATATTTTTGCTGATATAAGAGACACTGGGATGAGCTCAATGGATATTTGGGAATACATTCTAGATGAGGCACATGTTCTCGTTTTACCTGGCAGTGGATTTGGTGCTGCTGGAGAAGGATTTATACGAATCGCTAATACTGTTAGCATTCCTATATTAAAGGAAGCATTTGACAGAATTGAAAAAACGGATGCTTTCCGGTAGTGCGGATTAGTTTTCCATATGAAAGGAGAGATACATGAATATTGGATTACTAGATTGGATCATAATAGCTATGTATTTAATAGGAATGGTCCTAATAGGCTATATAGCAAGCAAGAAAATTGATACTATGGATGATTTTATACTAGGAGGAAGGCGTTTTACTGTTCCTGCATTGGTAGGTACTATTTTAGCGACTATGGTAGGCTCAGGGATGCTGATGGGCGCCGTAGGGAATGTTTATGTTCAGGGTGCAGAATCTTCCGCTTTTTGGATATACATTGGTATGGGCATAGGCCTTTTGACCATGGGGATATGGGCAAAACGAATAAGAGAGACCAATGCCAAATCCCTTGCAGAAATTGTATCGGCTTTTGGTACAAAAACCAGACTAACTGCGGCTATTGTAGTTACAATTTATGCTGTTGCGTTGGTAGCAATAAATATAGCTGGACTTAGGACTGTAATAGTATATGTTTTTAGTGGTGTAAATATATCTATTCCTCTTGCGACTGTTATTGCAGCAGCCATTTCAATCGCATATACTGCTATGGGAGGCTTTTATGCGGTTGTCTGGACTGATGTAGCTCAGCTTGGAATTATGCTTCTTGGAGTTTTTATAATAGGACCGATAGTGGGATTGAATCTGATTGATGGCGGAATGGATACCGTGGTTGAAGCTTATGCCTCAGAAGGTATGACAATAACAAATCCACTTTCAGGCGGATTTACATTAGCTATTTTGGGAACAATATTAACATATTTTCTCACATCACCAGGGGACCCTACTATGCCTCAGAGGGCGTTGTCGGCGAAAACATCTGGGATAGCAAGGACATCATTTATAATTACAGGAATAATAGCATTCCTGATGGGAGCTACTTTGTTGGTACTTGGTGGCGCAATTCATGTTGCAATGCCAGGAGTTGAACCAAAGGATTCAGTACTTCCACTATTTATAGCTACGCATTATCCACCGATTATAAAAGGCATATGTTTGGCAGGTATAGTTGCCGCTGTTATGTCATCTTTTGATTCATTCTTGATTTTGGCTACGACTCATATTATGTATGATATTGGACAGTCTGTGAACCCTGATCTTAAAGATGAAAAGATTGCTAAAGCATTGCCTATATTAACAATCATAATTGGCGTTATAGGTATTATAATTGCTCTGTTCATTACAAGTTTATTGGATTATCTAACAGCTGTATTCTCAATTGTTGGATCAGCGCTTGTACCTGTTCTGGTTGCCGCTTTGTTCTTCAGAGAAAAGACTTCAAAGACTGCAGCAATGCTCTCAATAATATTGGGAGGAGGAATTCCTGCTATTTTGTTCTTTACGGTAGGATATGATGTTCCTCTTGGGGATCCTACATTCATGGGTGTAGGTGCTGCGGTAATCACTCTAATAGTTGGTTCTCTTATATTTAAGGATAAATTGACTCCTGAAGAGCTTGAAGCGTACGATAAAAAATAACTTTAAGTATGAACAGGTAAGTAAAGGCCAGGAGGTGTAAATTGAAGATTTGTATTATTGATGGAGGAGTTTTTCTGGAAAAGCAAGAGTTGATAAAGCCTCTTGAAAAAATCGGAGAAGTGAAGGTTTATACGGGTGTTCCAGAATCTTTGGATGAAGTGCTTAAAAGAGCTTCAGATGCAGATATAATTGCGTTCGCGCTCATGAATTTTAATAGACAAGTATTAGAAAAATTACCCAAACTGAAGATGTTGCAGTTTATAGGAACGGGGGTAAATAATTTTGTTGATATGGATTATGCAAAGGAAAAGGGAATAGAGGTATTAAATATTAGCAATTATGGCAGCAATGCGGTTGCTGAATATGCCTTAGGTATGGCATTTTCACTTGCGAGACACATACCACAGGGAATGACTGTCTTGAAATCAGGTTCATGGAATCAAGAAGGCTTGCAAGGAAAAGAAATTTCAGGTTCGAAAGTTGGTGTACTAGGGACTGGTAGCATAGGTGCGCTTGTAGCTGAGAAATATCATAATTTAGGTGCAGAAGTTATTGCATGCGATATATACGAAAATGAAAATCTAAAAACTCAATATGGTATAAAATATTGTTCCATGGAAGAAATCTTCAAAACATGTGATATAATTTCCCTGCATATGACGGTTACTAAAGAAAATGAAAAAGTGATTGATAAAAAACTTATTTCTTCCATGAAGGAAGATGCTCTCCTAATAAATGTTGCGAGGGCTGAATTGGTTGACACTCAAGCTTTGTATGATGCACTTATGGAGAAAAAAATCGGAGGAGCTGCAATAGATGTGTATAATACGGAGCCGCCCGTAGGACAGGATATGGAGATTGCAGCGATGGAAAATGTTATAGCAACGCCACATATAGGATTTTATTCAGAGCAGGCCAATGATAATTCAATATCCATGTCTGTTGATTCAATACTAGAAAACCTAGATAAAATTGTATGAGGAGGAACGTATGAAACATCCATATATTGCTAAGAGATATTGGAAAGACATGTCTACTGCGATGGGGCAGTCAGATGTAATGGCTAAGCGATTTGATGATGTGATCAACTTTAGTTTAGGAGATCCAGACATTATAACTCCAGAGGCAATTATAGATAAAGCTTTTGAAGATGCAAAGGCAGGCTATACAAAATATACAGATTTTCGAGGCGACCCAGACTTGAGAAATGCGATCTCTAGATTTTATAAAGAAGATTATAAAATGGATGTAAAAGATGAAGAAATCTTCGTTTGTGCATCAGGATGCCTTGGTATGTATCTGGCTTTGGAGGCAATTATAGATGATGGAGATGAGGTGATTTTGCAAGCTCCTTATTTCACTCCTTATCCACAGCAGGTTGAACTTTCTAGAGGAAAACCCGTGGAACTTCCCACTTATGAAGAAGAAGACTTCCAAATTAATATTGAGAGATTAGAGAACCTAATAAATGAGAGAACAAAAGCTATTGTTATTAACTCTCCGAGCAATCCAACGGGAAACTGTTTAACAATAGAAACTATGAAAAAAATTGGAAACATTGCTGAGAAATATGATTTAATAGTTATTTCTGATGAAATATACACATGCTTCAGTTTTCAACATGAGTTTGTTCCCTTTGCATCTTTACCAGGTATGGCAAAACGAACAATCACGATTAATAGTTTTTCGAAGAATTTTGTAATGACGGGATGGAGGATAGGAAACATAGTTGCTCCAGATTATATTATCAGCACAATTCAGCAGATTAATGAAAATGTTGTGTTTACAGCACCATCAATTTCTCAAAGAGCAGCTATATACGCTTTGGAACATAGAAATACAGTTCAGCCACCAATAACGGAAGAATTCAAGAAAAGAGTTGAATATTGTGCTCAGAGAATAAATAAAATACCAAATATGCATGTTCTTACACCTCCGAAGGGAAGTTTTTATCTTTTCGTCAATATTAAGGATACAGGACTATCTTCGGTAGAGTGCGCTGATTTGATTATGAAAGAAGCACATGTACTTATGTTACCAGGCAATGCTTTTGGTAATTGTGGTGAAGGTTTTCTCAGAATAGCTTGTACAGTAAATTTAGAAAAAACAAAAGAAGCATTTGATAGAATTGAGAAAATGAATATTTTTTCTGCATAATCATAAAGTGATAAATAATCGGTTGTATAATATTCGTTGGGGTAAATCTAAAAAGGTTTGCTCCAGCGAATTTTTTAATAAAAAAAAGAACAGGCATATCAAAACCTGCTATAATTAGTTCACCACAAACCGAAAGGAGGTCCAATATGCCTAAAAGAGATTATACAATAAAATTACTCGGTTTGGAAGATTTTGAGGTAAAAAGCTTAGAT
>JAQYET010000112.1 GCA_028723525.1 Prevotellaceae bacterium | reverse complement strand
TCATTATAGTCGTGCTATCTTTACCTTGAGCCATTGTTTTGCCTCCTTAATGCTGTTTTCTTCAACTAACATTGTATAGGAGACACAATGGCTTTTCTTTTTCTTATCTCAAAGTTGCAAACTAAAATGTACTCTATCCAGCGCTGCGGCTATCGAATCAATTCAAAAAAGCTAAAAAACTGGAAATAGATTTAGAAATAAGCCGGCCGCCCCTCTCACTCGACGAGAGTACCGGGGCGTTCAGATAACTAAAGCCCCAGAAATGGGGCTTTTGAGCAAGTCACTTATATTTCATAACTATTATGGCGGAGAAGGAGTATTCTCAAAATTAACCACCTCGTAAAAGCTGAAACATAGCTATACCGATCTTATCAGCACTTTGCACTTTTAACGGGCTCATAATTTCTCCTGGTTCCCATTCTTGAAAGATTATTATTGCTATGCTTACTACCCACTTCTGCGCATCTTATTGTTTAGGCACATCTTTGAACTATTGAGTTCTTATAATGTTTCCAGAAAACCTGTAATCTTATCAAATGCATCCGTTGATTTGATTCCAAGCCAATTGTACCTGTTCGAGCGGTTTATATTCCGGCGATACAGACGGTCTGAGAAAGTCCTGTTGACCCTTTTCAGAACAGCAACCATGTCATTCTCCTTCATACCGGGATCGTCGATAATATAGGTATGTATGCATTCCATCAGGCGATTTTTATCTACCAGGTCTGCTAGATAGCACAGGTCGTACACATCTTTGTATCTTGTGGATACCGCCCCAAACCGAAGGAGCGACCTCAGTTTCTCGGTGAAAATTTGCTCCTTGGAGTTGATGAGAAGGCTTGCTCCAATCTCATCCAGACATACATCGAAGCAGTATTCATCCTGTTCAATCTGTACCTGCTTATGGACTCCAAGGTCTATTTTGCTGTGGAATGCATGACCAGTATCGTCCCGGATAATTACATGGACACGCTTACCGCTGTATTCCTGCTGAGCAAGTTCGTCTATTTCTCCCTCAATCTCTATCGTGATCCCATCAATGCAGTTCAGCTTCTGGATAAAACTCCAAATTGAATCGTCCGACAGAGAATATCGGATGAAGTCGAAGTCCATGTCCTGCGTGGCACGTCTGCTATCTCCGCTGATGCTCTTCATCACTACGCCGCCCTTAATGGTAACATTTCGGTTAAGACTGCTGTTCGCGATAGCCTTCAGAACGATATCTTGACATACCCTCGCTTCTGCATTGATCTCCGTGTACCCATCACGCCTGATTTCAGATGCTAGTTCAGCCAGGTTCATCCTTACAATACCTCCATCTGTAACGATTCCAAGATCTTTCCGCTCCGGGGTGCTTCATAGGCATAATCCTGAACGGCCTGCATATCAAGCTTGGGCATGATCTTTCTGTAGTTAAGGACCACTTCTTTGTAAAAGTCAAAGGGCAGCTTGCTCTTGTAGCGTAGAAGTTCAATCAGCATCCGTTCTTTGTTGTACATCCGTATCGGATAGCCCTGATAGTCAACCGTTTCTACTCCCTGTTCAAAAAAACCCGATGGGTTAAAATACTGTTTCACCTTAGAGGCCCTGATCTTGGCAGCATTACGGTCTGTGGCCAGATCGTATTCATCCGGGATTACATCCGTCAGGCCGTGGAGGTAAAATGCGCTATTCATGGTCACTACAGCATTTGGGTATTGGTAGGCAAGCACAGCAAGTTCCGGCACATATTTGTCTTCCGAGTACAAGGCTCTGCCCACACGGAATAACTCACCTGCATCGACTTTCTTCTGGATTTTGTAGTCCGAGCCATATTTCGCAAGGCACTCAGCTCTGTTTTTCATGCTCCCACCGCCTTTATTTTTGATTTTAATCCGTATTTCCTATCATTTTGCGGATATTATTCTAAAACTTAAGCGATGAGAGCAGGGAAGTCAAGAACTGTTTTAAATACTCATCCGCAATTTTATTAATTTTGCGGATAATTCTATAAATAGAGCCTGTTAAAAAAAACTTAAAGCGCCTGAAATTACGAGGTTTACATGCTGTTTTTGGTATAATGGCGCTGATCTTTCGAAAGACCTGGATAAAAAAAGAAACAGCGTAGACCCCTAACTTTCCAAGAGAAGGTCTACGCTATTCTTCCCAACCAGGTCGGGATTCCTGGAACTACCCCAATTTATCATGCTAACCCAGATGCTCAACATTCAAAAAAATGAAAACCCCTGAAAACATTACGTTTCAGGGGTTTTGCATTTATAAAAAAATGCACTGGCGGAGAAGGAGGGCTTATTACAAAAAGGCCTTACATCAGCCCTGAAAGGCTGCGATAACCCGAGCAGTAACCCAAAAACTTATTTAGCCATCTTTACCAGATCCGCCGTGCGGTATTTGCCCTGCACCTGCCGTGCCAGCTCAGGGATAGCCGTCGCATGTATTGTTCACGCTCGTTATGCTATCATAAAAGAGCATCGGTCGCCCTCCGGGGGCGTGGATTGAAATATTTTTAATTGTAGTTTAAAAATTTACCTTTACTTAGGTACACTTTCTTTTTTTATTACACCCGATGCAAAAGCCCCCGGAAACAGGGGCTTTTTTATTGCTAAAACACACAAAAACTGCGCAACAAACAGATCAAAGTAGTTTAGAAATTTGTGCACATTTAACGCTTAAAAGCGTTGACAATAACGCCTAAAAGCGTTAATATATGGATGTAATAAAAAAGAGCTAAGAGCTCAAAGAAAGTGTGAAGGAAATGACAAACGAAGAAAAGAAAAACTACAAGCTCGTACTTTTTAATGACGGAAAAACCACAGTTGAGGCGGAAGGCACAGAAAAAGAAATCTTAAATTTTTGGGAAGCTAACAAATACGATTACATTAATTGGCTCAACGATAGCGACTGGGAAGATGAAAACGGAATCAATCAGGATAAAGAAAACTTTGAACAGGCGATGACGGCAGCCCCTCAGAGCGTCGAAGAACTCCAACAGATTTTTAATAACGAGCTAGATTATAGCTGGTGGAAAATGGATGTGATGGAGAAGGACGTAGACAATAAATAAAAGGCTAATTAAGAGATAACATAATATTCAAAACGCCTCGTCGGGAAACCGGCGGGGCGTTAAACAAGGAGGTAAAAATGACTTTAGGCGAGAGAATAAAACTTGCACGCAAAGTTGCAGGAATAAGCCAAGAGGAGCTAGCCAAAAAAATCGGCACAAGGCAATCCCAAGTCACGCGCTGGGAAACAAACAAGGCGACCCCACGAATAGAAACGCTTGCAAAAATCGCCGAGGTAACGGGCGTCCCTCTTTCTGAGCTTTGGTACGGAAACGATAATCATGAGCAGTAAAAAAGAATTATTAAAATATCCTCAAGCACTAACGGATGAAATGCTTAGAAGGTACCCGGATTTTTTTGAAAATTACAAGATATTTTTAAGGCCGGAAACCAAAGCAGCGTTAACGGCGGGTGGCGAAGGCTGGCCTAGCTGGTGTCTTGTACCGATTGCCTGCGCGACAACGTATTTAATAAGCCGTCTCCATTTTGCGAGAGGTAATGACCCCATCAAGCTAACGGCCTATGCTGCGTGGAACACAGAAAAAATTATTTTAGATGTTGACGAAACACTGCTTAACGAACTCAATATAGATGAGGATGTATCGCAAGAAGCCCTTTTCCGCCTGCCTTATTTTTGCCCTTATGTTGGCCTCCCGGAAAATAACAAGCTCGGCTGCGAAGGCTTTTTTGTCATGCTCGATCATGATGTCTCCACAAAAAAAGCCGAGCTTCGCGTTTTGACTGTAAATAAGGGTAAATACACAAATTTATTTGTAGGGCTTGACCCCGCTTGCAGCATTGGCCGGGCAACAATGTCTATGCTTGAGCGGGACGTGATGTCGCGGAAGGCTCCTGCTTTTTTTGCAAGTCGCAAATTGGCCGAATTTATGGAGCAACGCATCAGGCCGTTTTTGCCGCTGATTTTGTATCTAGCCTCCGAAAATCCAGACTTTGCAGAGAGAGAAATAACCGAAAAAAGCTTGAAGAAAAAGCCAAGAAAAGCATCCACGCCTAAAGTTATTGATGTCGGCTTTAGGATAGGCGCAAAAATAAGAGAGTACGAAACAGCCAGTTATACCGAAGACCCGCAAAAGTTAGGCGGGCATGTAGCACCTCACATGCGCCGCGCGCATTGGCATAGCTTCTGGACAGGGCCGCGCGATGGAGAGCGTCGCCTCATTGTCAAATGGCTGCCGCCCATCCCCGTCGGCGTTGACGATAAAAAAGAGATTATCCCCACGATCAGAGAGTTAGGCAAATAAAAAAGGCCCCGCCGAAGCGGGGCTTTAACGTTAATCCGTTTGCACGAGCTCCCAATCTTCCGGGGCTGCTCCGGGGTCTTTGTCTGTGTCCTTGAGCGCACGATACTGCACGCCGCTCCACTCGATGACGGTGCCTTTAGGGTACTTCGCCGCGGGTGCTGTAGGGTCTGCCGGGATGGGTACACCCTCCCAGTAATCTGCCGCGTGCTCGCCGGTCGGGGCGTTTTCGGCGCTCGTGATGTGATCGACTTTTGCCCGTATCATGTGGAGCCCAACGCGGTACCAGTCGCCAGCATCCACGGATAGACCGGGCTGCCACTCTGCATAGAGCTTGATGGTGTCATCCTTGATATCATCCTGTAGCCCACCTGTGAGGGCAAGGGCAAGCTTTTCCTTCCACTCTTCGAGCTCTCGCTCTTTGGCCTTTTTATCGGCAATAGCCTGCGCCTTTTCTGTTTCCGCGGCTTCGCGGGCCTGCTTCTCATTTTCCGCTTTGGCCTCTGCCCTAGCCTTATCCCCTTCTGCTTCGCGTTTGGCCACAAGCGCATCGGCTCTTTCCTGCTGTGCCTGCTGCTCGTTTTTCTGAGCCATTTCTACATCGCGCTCCCACTTCGGGCGCGCCTCTTTGGCCTTATCCATCAGAGCCGCAAGGGCTGTGTTATCGGCCTTGCTCAAAGCAAGATCAATCAGGCTCCCGGTGCTGTCCCACGTCACGGCGGCAAGCTCGCCGCTGGAATCTCTCGTGACTTGTATTTTTTCAAGCATTATTTGTCCTCCCGCTTATAAACTTTTGTATCATCCCAGTTTTGAGACTTTAGAGCAGCAGCTCCAGCATCGTAGATACCCGCCGCAGAAGCCCCGTAAATGATGCCCTGCACGATGTACTCCAAGTAGTCCATCGCTGCGGCTGCGTTCGTACTGGCAGCCCACACGGCTCCCAGAACAGCCCCCAAAGCCACGGCAATCCACGGGAGATATTTTTTATCAATCGGCGTTTGTTTGATGAGTTGCGTCCCAATCAAGGTGATGGGAATAATAAAAGCGTTCCAGTCCATGTTTTTAAATCCTTTCTTTCGGCTGCATATCCGCAGCGCTTGTTACCGGGAGGGCGAGAGCAGCCTCTATCCTGCCCGCTTGCAGGTGGTTGCCATGATTATTTTTGTACGGCTCCCACAGCGCCCTGAGCGTGGCGCGCTCCTGCGGGTGGATGGTTCCACGCGCAAGGGCGCCTTCTGCCGTTTTTGTGATCTTGAGACGTACTTGAGTCATGGTGAGGTCGCAAATAGCGTCCAGCTTCTCGCGCAATTCGCGGCGATCATCCGACGCGCTATCAAGCGCATCTGATTGCGCCTGATTGATTTCCTGCTGTTTTTCTATGGCTTTTTGCTGCTCATCCAGCGTTTTCAGCGCGTCATCAAGGGCATTTTTATATTTTTTAATCACGGCCACAAATGGAGCAGCGACAGCGCTCACAAGAGCCAAAAGCTGAGCCGCAAGCCGCAGCCACTCCATTGCCGTGCCAGGCCAAAATCCCATGGGCCTCACCTCCCCTTATAAGCGCTCGCCGTTCGCGGCAACGCCTGCCACAAGTCCACATCCTCCGGGGCACAGCTAGGCGGATGGGCTGCCCTCACCGGCGCGGTTGCAAGGCATAAAAAAACGGCCATAAGGGCCGCAAGAGCAAAAATAAACATCATCTTTTTCATTTTTCAGCCTCCTTTTCGTTAACGTTACTTTTATAAGCAGGTATGTTTACCGGGATGATGAAGGCCGCTATGCCGCGCCTTTGTAAGTCAAACTCATACTTCTTGGCATTTTCAAATTCTGTGAAAGCTCCAAGTTGCACTCTGTAGATCTGCTTATTATTGACAATAGCTTTAACTACCAGGCACTCTGCTCCAAGCACTTTATTCATTGACTTTCGGTATCTATCGGCGTTAGCGTACTCACTAAAAGCTCCCACCTGTACCCGATAAAATATTTTTTGCTCATCCGGTGGTGTCGGTTTCATGATCTGGGCCTGATGGATACTAGATGCACCCTTGATGTCTTTGAGATATAGGCCTACCTCAGACTTAAAGCTTTCCCATCTTCCCTCACGCAAAATACGGTGCGGACAATATTTGCCCGACCAGTCCTGATGCTTTTTAAGCTGGTCAAGGCTCAAGCCAAGAGCCGATAGCACACACGCCGCCGCCATGGCTCCCATATTCTCTGCTTTGGAGTACATCGCTGCGTCCTGGCATAAATCCCTGGCAATCTCAATGCCTATGCTCTTGAGATTACCAGGACCGCCACCGTCTCCAGCGTGCCAGCCATTAGTATTAAAGGGCAGGGCTTGATATACACCGTCCTCTCCACAAGACAAGTGCCAGGACTTTACCCCGTCACAGCTTGTAGCGATAGACCGTCTGTTATAGGCATGCAAGGACTTCCCACCCCAGGGAGAGGCGGCATTATGTATCGTCACATACTCAGGACGCATAGCATAGTGCGTATAGCTCCTGGCTAGCTCTAAGTCCTCTAGCCATGGGATTTTAAGCTTTTGAGCAGCTATTTTTAGTTTATTGTCCACTTTTTTCCCTTTCTGCTGGCAATAAAAAAAGCGCCGGAGCGCTCGACAAAGCATTTTTACTTAATCTCGTAATAATCAATCCAATCTGAAGGATCTGTATCATTTTTAATATATGTACAGTATGTTTTAAATTGACTGAAATATGAATATTTTGATAGATAGTTATTCCAGTTTGGCTTGCTTCCGTTACTTAATGTAGCAAATCCATATTTTGTGACATCAAAAGCGTTGCCTGAGCTAATTTCTAAAATAATCAGTTTCCCGGATTTGCTTCGACTACCACCAGATAAGCGTTGCTTACGATCATAGAGCGCGTGCATCGCTGTGGAGCTGGCCGCAACCGCCTGCATCGCTGTGGAGCTGGCCGCAACCGCCTGCATCGCTGTGGAGCTGGCCGCAACCGCCTGCATCGCTGTGGAGCTGGCCGCAACCGCCTGCATCGCTGTGGAGC
>JAQYET010000111.1 GCA_028723525.1 Prevotellaceae bacterium | reverse complement strand
ATCAAGTTCAACTCCATTTCCCAATTCTTTTGAACTATCGTAGCCATCATTAATTGCTATAAATCTGATACCAAGAAAGGGAAAGATATTCTCTAGATAATCACCTAAAGTAATGTAATCTCTTAGAAAACGAGACATATCCTTGACTATAATATTAGTAACTTGCCCTGACTTAACATCTTCTAGTAGCCTCTGATAGGACGGTCTATTCTCATTTGTGCCTGAATAACCATCGTCAACATATTCAACCCTCTCTAAATGCTTTAATTCAGTATTTTGATTTAAATAGTCATTAAGGTACATCCTTTGACTTATAATGCTTTCGCTTTCTTTAACTTTGATCTGGTCTTCAACAGAAAGCCTAATATAAAGTGCAATCTTACTCATTGGTTTCCACCTTCAGGCTCTCCATATTAAATTTATAAACCACATCAAATTCATGTTTTCTGTAAACAATCACTTTTTCTACTAAGTTTTCTATAAGTTCTGCAGGAAGTTTTTCAAGTCCTTTTGCTGAAAAGATATCTTTAATCCACGTTAACGCCTTTCTTTTTTCTTTTTTTAGAATAGATATTTCTAAATCTTTAGCTTGCTTTTCTCGTTCTATCGTTTCTATACGCCCTTGAGTTACATCTCTTTCCAGTAGATAACTATCTCTATCTATGTACCCTAGGCTATAATTCTCGTAATTTTTTTGAAGAGTAAACTCTTCTTTCTGAACCAGTTCATCATACTGACTTAATTTCCTATTCCTTTCTTCTAAGGCCTGGTTATACTTCACCCGAATACTTTTAGTGAAACTCGTTTTATTTGTAATTGATTGGATAACTTTACTAATATCAGAGGCTATCCTCTTATTCAAATCTGCTTCCATAATAAACAAGGACTCTTTTTTATCAATGCTTCCATTGAATCTCTCATTTCGATAGAGATATTGCAATTCCTTTTTCTTATGGCTACTGATACGAGTTCTTCGATAAAGCTCTTCTCCATCATATGAAAATACTAAACCTTGAAATCTGTTTTCAGGTTCTCTTTTAAAGTTATGAGCCTTTGATGAAAATACAGACTCTGCTTTTCTTTGCTTACGCTCTCTTTGAATCTTTTCAAAGTTCTCCCTAGAAATAATCACCTCATGAGTATTCTGAACAACAATATATTCTTCCTTGTCAGCACTTTTTTGTTTCTTTCCTTCTGCTAAAAATTGAGATTTAATTCCTTGTACCATATCACCAGCATAGGACTGATTGGTTAGCATTTTGGCTAGTGAGCCAACATGCCATTGAGGATCGCCGTCTTTTCTATAGACTCTTCCTGTTCTGTAATAGGTCATTGGAGTAGCATATCCTTGTTCATTAAGATATTTCGCCACTTCTAATTGGCTTTTTCCATCCAAAGTTAGAGAAAACATTTCTTCTACAATAAAACGAACCTTCTCGTCAACTTCAAGCCTTTGTCCCCATTCTTCTTTAATTACCTTATAGCCGTATGGTGGCACTGAACCTATAAAATAACCATTTTTAGCACGATTTATTTTAGTGGTCTTTATCTTTACAGAAATATCCTTAGCGTACATATCATTAATAATGTTCTTGATTGTTACTTCAAAGGATTTTTTACTATCCATTTCCTTTATAGTATCCAAGTTGTCATTAACCGATATAAATCGAACACCTAGAAAAGGAAATACCTTATCAATGAGCCTACCCATTTCCAAATATTCACGACCAAGCCTTGAAAGGTCTTTAATGATAATACAGTTTATCTTTCGCTCCTTAATAGCTTTCATCATATTTTGAAATTCTGGGCGGTTAAAGTTCGTTCCCGAATACTCGTAATCAGTATAAACCTCAACTACTTGGATATTCTCTTTTAAAGCATATTCTTTACACCTTAAAGTTTGTGTTTCAATTGAAGATGACTTATCCCTCCAACTCTCCGTTCTCTCATTTGAAAGTCTAGTATAGATACCTGCCCTATACTGAAGTAATGTCCATATAATGGTGTAAAAGTATATAAAAAGAAAGAGCCAGAATTTTACCTCGGCTATAATGTGAGTAACCAAACCAACACTAAGGAGGAAAATTATGGCTCAAGTGAATC
>JAQYET010000110.1 GCA_028723525.1 Prevotellaceae bacterium | reverse complement strand
CGGATGGGCGCGGTATATTGAAAATAGCAGCTCAGCAGCTCCCACTTGTCTCTCCACGACTTGATGACGATGGGATAAAGTCCGCCCCACTTCTCCTCCAGACGGTCGAGTTCCGTTTCCGCTTTTTCCTTTGTGTCAGCGGCATAGACCAGCTTCAGGTCCCGGAGAAAATCCTTCTGGTTCTTACTGCCCACATACTTCAGGGAATTGCGTATCTGATGGACGATACACAGTTGCACGTCCGTATCGGGTAATACGCTCCCAATGGCATCGGGAAAGCCCGAAAGGCCGTCCACGCAGGCAATGAGAATGTCCCTCACGCCACGGTTCTGAAGGTCGGTCAGGACACCGAGCCAGAAGTTAGCACCCTCACTATGAGATACATACATTCCCAGTAAGTCCTTGCGACCGCTCTTGTCAATGCCGATGACATTATAAATGGCACGCGACTCGGCGGAGCCTTTGTCGTTGCGCACCTTGTAATGGATAGCGTCCATCCAGACGATGGGATAAACCGCATCCAGAGGACGGTTGCGCCAGGACTTAATCTCGTCCCACACCTTCTCGGTGATGTTGCTGATGGTTTCCTTGGAGAGCCTGCTGCCATAGTTTTCCTCGATGAAGTTGCTGATCTGCTGCATGCTCTGACCACTGGCGTAAAGACTGATGATCTTGTCGGAAAGTCCCTCGGCAAGGAACGTCTGACGTTTCTTCACCGTTTCGGGGTCAAAGCTGCCATCACGGTCACGAGGTGTCTCGATATCTACAGGACCATACTCCGTTTGGAGAAGCTTGTGCATCTTGCCATTACGGCGATTACCGCTTACAGGCTTAGTTGCCTCAAGATGGCTCTCCATCTCACCCTCCATGGCGGCGTTAAGGAAGTCCTCCAATACTTGATGGAAAGCCCCGTCTTTCCCAAACAAGGGCTTACCGGACTTGAACTGCTCTTTGGCCGCAGCCAACATCTTCGTGTACTCTTCTTGTGTCATTGTACTAATTATTTATGCTCTATGAAACAGAGCCAGGATAAATTTATTGTCTTTGTCTTTGACACAGTTCAGATGACATCCTCTAAAAACGAGTGAAGGAAATGCTGTATAGACGTTCTCCTTCACTCTAACATTTATTCTCTATCCTGTATTTAATGTTGTGTATGCCCGATTTTATCCATGTATGTAATACCTAAAGCAGACAAAACGAATACGATATGAATACTAATTTGCATAATTGTGTGTTGTGTGTCAATTTTCTCAGCTACAAATGTTTCCAGCAAATGAACGGCAGAAATACTTATAAGCGAAATCATCAATTTATGCTTTAAAGCATTGGGACTTATCTTACCAAGATAACCGAACTGATTACTATCCTTGTCTTTCTCAATAATCTCCAGTCTGCTGACAAACGACCAGTATCCTCCAATTACGCACACAATGATTAAATTCAAAACCATTGAAACATCCACAATACCTATGGCCAGCATAAGCATCGTTTCTTCTGTGAAAGTCTCTATGTTTATCAGGCTATGTATGACTTCTTTACAAAAAACGTAAGAATACATTCCCATCACGACGCACATACCAAGATATACAGGAACTTGAAGCCATCTACTTTGAAAGACACACCACTCTATAGCCTTTTCTAATTTATTACTCATGCTATTATTTTTAAAGTGCTTGTATCAAAAAGTTGACTATCTTTAAGTGACGCTGATGAATTTTCTCTTTGTCCCAAAGTAGGTCATTCTCCGTCATTCTCTGAACTTCTGACTGTTGTTGTAGGTATGTGTAACTATCACGCTTTATCTGAAATCTGCCATTGCTCAATGACATATTATGACTGCCAGACAGCAGCAAATAGTTGCCCAAACATTCCAAATATCGGTTATAGAACTCTTCATCATAAGGGCAATAACCATTATCAGCTTCTGTGTTTTCGGTTTGTGGTGCAATGTGCTCAAGGTGTGGAGTCGCAATGCTGTCATATCTGACAGGACTATAACCAGACTTTCCGCTTGCTATCAGATAGTTTTCGTATTTCCATAAGAGAATCTTTGCGGTTTGATGATTCATCCCCATATTGAGGCAACGAGCAAGTTCTTCATTATTCCAAAATCCCCACCAATCATTTCGACTCTTCATCCATTCAATATGATTGACAACCATCATAGCATTAGATTCCATTTCCTGATAGCATTTGTTGAGACGCCACAGTAAATTCGCACGAGTACCGATAATACGATTGCGCAAGAATATTTGTTCCAAAGATTTTGCCAATAGGTTTAGTCCATCTTGTTCCATACCATTACGCATGGCTTTAATAACAAATGGGAACATGATACCTTTGTCTGCCGACACCAACAAAGCATGATAGACCATATTTCCTTTTTCTTGCTGGAGGAATTTAGCAGCTTGGGTAAAGCAAGAAGCCAATAAACGTGTGAAGTCACGTATAAAAGCAATACTATCGGCTTTATCTAAATTTTCATTTACAAAGTCTGCGGAACTGATATCATCCAAATTATTTCTACAAATCTTGACGCTATAATTCAGAATATTATCTTCATCGAGATAGCTCTCTATTAGACTAATTGATTTATAGATATGCTCAAATCTCTCTGTCATGTCTGCCAAAATGGATTCTGTTTCTTCAGCTGGTGCATGTAAATGTATATGATACATAAACTGAGCCTTAATGATTTCCAATTTGGTAGGTTTCTTCCCACGGTTGTTTTGAAAGATAAACATCTGTATAGCCTCTGCGGCATCCTTTACCACATGCGTAGTGCATGAAGCATGGGTAATGGCGTTGAGAAGAGCTAGAAGGTCTTTTTCTTCAATATCTGCAAGCTGTGCTGTAAAATAATCAAATGCATCCGCAATTCTTGCCTTTGAGAGCGTATCTATGTCGCTATGATTATTGGATGTCTGGTCTATTATGTAGTCCCGGAACATCTGATTGTCATAATCCACTGTTGAAAAGCGATATTGACTTCTCTGCTTGATGGTGTTGCAATAGGCTATATACAAGTCATCATCGAAATCTTCTACCTTTTCAATGCTTCTAATCTCCTTCAATCGCTTATAGAGGGCAGACAGAAAGATAACGGTTGTTGTCAATCGCTGCTGTCCGTCTATGATAGCATACTCGTTCTCTCCTTTCTCCTCAAAGAGAAAATGACCGAAATAGTATGGCGTAGAAGAATGGCTGTTTACATAATCCTGCAAATCTGACAGAAATGTATTGACTTGCTTTTGACTTTTATCTGTAAGGTCTGTTTCCCACGAATAAGCACGTTGATAGTTAGGCACACTAATTGACTTTCCTGCCAACAGTGTTGATATGTTTGTATATGATTCCATGATGCTGTTCAATTGTAGCCCCCAATTCTGATATTTTGAATTGGGGACTAATAGAAAAGGTTTAACGTGCAGAACGTGTGTTTATCTTCTTCCCGAAGCGGTCATAGGTGTCTAGCCATGCACTGCGCCGCGCTACGAAAGTGTCGCCTGTAACACTGACGATAATTCCGATAGTCTCACTTAATGTTTTGTACTTTTTACCACTTTCATCATAGAGGTCATACCAAGCACTGCGCCTAACTATAAAGAAGTGAGGACCATAACCGACCACTTCACCAATAGTTTGCGATAATGTTTTTACTTTTTTCCCTTGTTCATTGATAATGTCATACCAAGCACTACGAGGTTCAATCATTGAAATTGCCATAATAGATTTTTTCAGGTCGTACAATTCCCATAGACCATTTAAGTTAAAATGCAGAAGCGTGGAACTGTATATCCACGTCTTAATGTGAAGGTGGTCGGAGTACCTCTATAGACAGATGTGGGAATAACAGCCCCACGCTATACGCGTGGAGACCATTAAGCCATCTCTTGTCTATATTAGTGAATAGTTTCCGACGCTTTTCACATACAAGAAGAAGACATAACGCCTCTTTTTTACCAAAAAATATGAGCATATAATACGCTCGATTGCAAAGATATAATTTTTCTACAATATTCCAAAAGAAAACTAAAGTATTTAACAAAAAAACTTTCGACAAAACCAATTATGGTCTGAGGGCGGTGCTCTTTTGGGATATAAAGAACTGAAAGAGAGGGCATACCACAAGATGTCGTGCTCACTCTTTTGTTTTCCGGCAATGTGCAGTCATTAAATTCAGAACAAACACAAAAAAGGTTAAAAGGCATATTTTCTTATATTAAACGCGAAGAATTAAGAAATAAATCACTAACTTTGCAGCCGCTAAAATGGGCAAGTCTTGCACGACCAGCTCCCTTCGAATCCTCCAGGACGGGAACGTAGCAAAGGTAGTCGGTTGTAGCGGTGCGATGCAGATAGCTTGCCCACCCGCCTCTTTAGCTCAGTTGGCCAGAGCACGTGATTTGTAATCTCGGGGTCGTTGGTTCGAATCCGACAAGAGGCTCAACATATAAGTAAGGGTTAAAAGTTGAACGTGTGTTTATCCGCTTGTTGTCAGCTTTTAACCTTTAATATTTTAATCATGTTTTATTTGTGCATAAAGATTTTATTCGTACCTTTGCAGTAATCAAGTGGTCGGGTGTAAGGCATGATATTTTTTGCTCCGACAAAACGAATAAGTTCTAAGAAATAACGATAAAACATACAAAGATGAGTGATTTCAATACATTGGCGCAGTTACGCCGCAGTCATCGCAAGTTCACCGAAGAGGAAATTTCGCCGGAAGAAGTGAGGTTAATTCTCCGTGCGGCACTCATGTCGCCCACAAGCAAGGGTAGGCGAGAGTGGCAGTTCGTGGTTGTTGATGATAAGACTGACATAGAGAAAATTTCCGATGCGAAAAGTCTCGGATCGCAGTTTATCAAAGATGCCCCATTAGTGGTTGTCGTTTTGGGCGACCCATTGACAAACGACTGCTGGATAGAAGACGCCTCCATCGCAGCCATTTCAATGCAATATCAGGCAGAAGACCTCGGGCTTGGCTCGTGCTGGGTTCAGATGCGAGGGCGCGGACTCACCGATGGCACCAGCGCAGATGCCGTGATACGTGGCATTCTCGACATCCCAGAGAATTTGTCATGTCTCTGTGTCCTCGCTTTCGGTCATAAGGCAGACGAGAGGAAGCCGCAGAACGAAGACCGTTTGAAGTGGGAGAATGTGCATGTCGGGCGATATTGAACGCATCGTAATCGTCGGTGCAAGCAACCTTGCGACCAACCTCGGAGAGGCCTTGCTGCGATGTGGCAGGAGGGTGGAGCAAGTGTTCAGTCGCACGGAAGCATCGGCTAAGGCATTGGCAGACAGGCTTCACTGCGCTTGGACTACTTCATTTGACGACATCTCCACCGATGCCGACCTGTATATCGTTGCGGTGAAAGACAGCGTGCTCGCTCCGGTTCTCCAAGAAGTGGTGAAGAAAACGGTGGGGGGCATCGTGGCACATACCGCAGGGAGTGTTCCTATGAGCGTTTTCGGCAACTCCGATGCCCGCCGTGGAGTGTTCTATCCGATGCAGACGTTCAGCAAGCAGAAAGTGGTTGACTTCAGAGAAATATCCATTTTCGTGGAAGCCTCAGACGAGAAAACATGCACAGACCTTGAGAATTTAGCCCGCGAACTCACCGATAACGTCTATCTTCTCGACTCCGACAAGCGTCGCTATCTGCATCTCGCAGCCGTCTTTGCCTGCAACTTCGCAAACCACTGCTTCGCGTTGGCAGACGAAATACTGCGTCATAACAACATCTCGTTTGATGTCATGCTGCCACTGATAAGAGAAACCGTTGGCAAACTCGATGTTCTTTCTCCCAGAGATGCACAGACCGGACCCGCCGTAAGAAAAGACACAGACATCATGAGAAAGCACGCCGAACTCATCGACGACCGCACCACGCAGGACATTTATGAACTGATGAGCAAAAGCATAATGAGAACCGACTCGCTGCCGGCAGATGCGCACAGCCCCGAAACACATCGAAGTGCTGCCAAACGATTATAACTCCCTGATATATTTATATCTATATAAAGCAATGATAAACTACGATTTAAGCAAGATAAAGACGATAGTGTTTGATGTTGACGGAGTGTTAAGTTCCGAAACTATCCCCCTGCACCCTGATGGAGAGCCGATGCGAACAGTAAACATAAAAGACGGTTATGCCATACAGTTAGCCCAAAAGCTGGGATTGCGCATCGCAATAATAACCGGTGCCAACACAGAGGCAGTGAGACTGAGATACGAGCGGCTCGGCGTGGAAGACATTTACATGAAATGCACCGTAAAGGTTAAGACTTACGAGGAATTTAAGCAACGCTACGGATATTCCGACGAGGAAGTCCTTTTCATTGGCGATGACATCCCCGACCTTCAGGTTCTGCGCCGGTGCGGATGTCCGTGCTGTCCTGCCGATGCCTGTGCAGAGGTGAAGCAAGCCTGCATATACATCAGCGACAGGTGCGGAGGACAGGGTTGTGGCAGGGATGTTATAGAACAAGTGCTCCGGGCGCAGGGCAAGTGGCTCAGCGATGCCCGCGCTTTCGGGTGGTAGTAAAAAAATATTGAGAATGAAGATAATATTGGCATCGGGCAGTCCGAGAAGAAAAGAACTGCTGTCCGGACTCGAAATTGATTTTGAAGTGAGGCTGTTGCCGGGAATAGACGAAAGTTACCCGGCAGACACACCGACCGACAAGATTGCAGAATGTATAGCACACACCAAGTCAGCGGCTTATGCCGAAAACATTGCCGACGACGAACTACTTATTACGGCAGACACAATCGTAGTGGTTGACGACAGAATTCTCGGAAAACCTGTTGATGCAGACGATGCCCGCTCGATGTTGAGAATGATAAGCGGGCGCACCCATCGTGTCATAACCGGCGTGTGCATGAAGACCAAAACGAGAGAACGCAGTTTCTCGGTGACTACCGACGTGACGTTCAAGAACCTCTCATCGTGGGAGATAGACCACTACGTTGACCACTACAAACCCTTCGACAAAGCCGGTGCATACGGTATTCAGGAGTGGATAGGACTTGTGGGTGTGGAGTCAATCAGCGGAAGTTACTTCAACGTAATGGGACTTCCTGTGCAGCGTATCTACAAAGAACTCTCGGAGTTCCAAAATTCGAGATAGCGGCACGCCACGTTTATGTGGTCGTGGTGGCGGCATACATATTCCACGCTGTCGCGTTTCAGTTGTGTGATGTCCTTCTTGTGTGCCAGCAACCATTCGAGCTGTTCCACCACGCTTTCACGACACGGTTGCACGTTTATTATAGGTCGCAGTTCCGTTTCGTTCAGTATGTCGTAGTTTTCCGGTTCTCCCCCTCCGATGCAGATTATACCCTTGCTCATTGCCAGCAGCGAGTTCATGCTCGGGGTGTAGGAATACAGTTGGTCGAGTATCGCGTCGCTCCCTTCCATTCTTCGCCTGTATTCGCGGAAGGGCAGACCTTCTGCCTTCACAATCTCCATTTCCTGCGAGTGGCGTTGCGCCACTTCGAGAGCCGCTTCCAGCATTATGTCGGTTCCTTTATATTCGCTCCTTCCGCGACTTATTCCGATGAATATCTTTATCTTTCCCTCATGCGGTGCGATGTCGTGCGCTTTCACGCCGCCGGTATTTATCGGCATGGGAATAAACCGCGTCTTTTCGGGGAACACATTGCTATATGTTGCATAATATTCATACAGTCCGGCTATAATTCCGTCACATTCTTCGGCAATCCTGCGGTTAAGCCTTTCCTTAGGCGTTCCAATCCAGTCTTTGCGTTCTTTCACAGCATCGGCATTCATTCTCAGCCTCTTGCCGATGTTGAAATCGCTGTATCTCAAGGGCATTTGTTCGGAGTTAATCTTAGCCCAATAATAATCCATTCCGAACGCCCCCAAAAACACCTTTCCATTGCTGCGCTTCAGTTGCCTGTATATGGGAGCGATGCGCTGTGCCTTCAGTTCCAAGAACATCGGGTTTATCAGTTGCACAACGTCGAAGTTTCTCATTCTCGGCAAGATAGACAATATCTTTGCATAAAGACTTAAACCTCCTATTTTCCCCGGTTTGCGTGCAAGGTCGATGTCGCGGGGGTAGTCTTTCCAGAAGTCACCGTTGCTTGCCACCACCACTTCGTTCCCGAGTGTCCGCAGTCCTTCGGCGAGTGTGGCATGCACATTGCTGTATTCCCCCAACAGAAGTATTCTCATCTCTCGCGTTTCAATATCGGCAGCGTCAGAAGCAGCAGTTTTTTCCCCATTTCCGATTTCATCAATTTTCCGAACATACGATATTTCCAAGTATAATTCTCGGGCGGAAGAGGGTATAGCCCGTGCTTTTTCAGGTCCCCAATCCGCCTGTTCAGTTGATGTTTCGAGCGCGTTAGCACTATCGTGTTGTAGATATAGTCCATAGTCAGTTGTGCCACACGGCGACGCAGGGCAGCCGACTCCTGTACGGGCAGAGTGCCTGCGAGGTTGAAAAGATTATATATCACCTGCTCTGTGTCGGCAAGTCGTTTGACGAGTCTCCTCTTCCCGTGTCTGCGAGTAACCGAGTTGTGGTTCGGTCGGTAGAAATAAGCGCAAGTGTCCGTCGCATACAGTCGTTCAGCACTCAGTATGAGTTGCGGTGTGAACTCCTCGTCTTCTCCGAACTCAACACCCGGCGTGAACTTCAAGTCTGCCAAAATTCTGCGACTGAAAACATAGCTCCACACCGAGGCCTTGATGTTGTTGCGCTTCATATATTCGTCTCCGCTCACCGGTCCGTCGAAGAGATAGGGCGTGTCGATGTCGTCGTCTTTGTCGGTGAAGTTGAACAGAACGATGTCGGGGTCTTGAAATCTCACGATGTCAAGACAGTGCTCATAGCCTGCCTGAATTAGTTTGTCGTCGCCGTCAACGAACTGTATGTATTTTCCGCTCGCAATCTTCAGCCCCATGTTGCGTGCCACGCTTACGCCCCTGTTGGGCTGCCACAGATAGATTATGCGGTCTCTTACCTCCTCCATTTGCGCAAGCATGCTCTCGTCAGACCCGTCGTCAACGATGATTATCTCCACCTCTCTGCTGTTCAGCGACAGGGCGAGAATGCTTTGTAAACATTCCTTGAGTAATGTTTCGGGCAGATTGTATGTCGTGATAATGAAACTCACGAGTGGCGTTTGTTCCTTGGCACTAATATTACTTGGCATCGCGGTTGTTTGTTAATCGTTTGCAAAGTTACTACTTTGATTTGAAAAAGAACAATAGTGGCGCAAATATTTTTCGGCTGTCAGGTTATATTCCTAATGCCGTTTCGGGCTTATGAGCCGTAAGTCCCGGCATTGTGCAATCCCGATATTATATGACCGGCTTTCCCACTCACTGTCTATCGTTTGCAGAAAGCATCTCTTCGGCAAAGTAAAATCGGCGATTTTGCCGACCAATTTCGCCGATTTTGGTCAGCAAAATCGCCGATTTTACTTTGCAATTTGGGCGGTTTTACATTTTGATACATATCCCGATGTGCTGCATTATATCGCAAACCGCAGGCAGGATAGTGCCAAACCTCGGTGGCGGGCATTGTCAAGCGGGTGAAGTAAAGCCCGGCATTGCCTCAAAATATTTTGCAAACCATAGCAGGATTTTTTATGAAAAAAGGCGGCATAAAGTAATAAAAATGCGATTTATGCGTTAGTAAGTTCAGACTATGGGGGACAATAAGGGCAGTTATAATCATATATTGAAATATACCGGCATATTTGGCGGCATACAGGTAATCAATATCCTTTTTGCCCTTATACGCAACAAATTCGTGGCGTTGATACTCGGTCCTGAAGGAATGGGGCTCGTTTCGCTGTTCAATTCCACCATAAAACTGGTGTCCGACTCCACCAACTTCGGTATTCAGATAAGTGCCGTAAAGAACATTTCGGAGGCATTCAGCAAGAACGACTCTCGCGAGGTGGAGCGAAACATCGTCATAGTGAGGTCGTGGAGCATCCTTGTGGCACTGTTGGGCATGCTCGTGTGTATGCTTGCCGGACCGTTGGTTGACAACGTTGCGTTCAGTTGGGGCGACCATACCCTGCACTTCGTACTGCTCTCGCCGATAGTCGGCATGATGGCAATCACCGGAGGAGAAACCGCCATACTCAAAGGCACGCAACAGTTGCGCGGACTTGCTGCCGTGTCTTCGCTCAATATCTTCCTCGCTCTCATAACCACCGTGCCAATGTATTACGTATGGGGCGAAATGGCTATCATCCCTTCGCTTGTGGTGGTTGCGGTGATACAGATGCTGCTCACTATCAGACATTCGCTCCGGTTCTATCCTTTAAAGTTCGACTTCTCGAAAGAAACGCTCGGCAAGGGCGCGGGAATGATAAAGCTCGGCATCGCTTTCGTTTCGGCAGGAATAATGGGCAGTGGCGTGGATTTCGGCATACGCTCGCTGCTTAACAACTATGGAGCACTCGACACGGTGGGCTTGTATAATGCCGGTTATGTGATGACGCTGACCTATGCGGGCATGGTGTTCTCGGCAATGGAGTCTGACTATTTTCCGCGGTTGTCGGCAATCACCTGCGACACAGCTGCCCGCAACATAGCCATAAACAACCAGATAGAGGTGTTGCTGCTGCTCATCTCGCCCATGATAGTGGCATTCATAGTCTTCATGCCCATAATAGTTCCGCTGTTGCTCAGTTCGAAGTTCGTTTCGTCTATCGGCATGATGCAGATAATGGCACTATCGCTATACTGCCGCGCAGTGGTGTTGCCGATGCAGTATCTTCCGCTCTCGCGCGGCGACTCGCGCTCCTATCTTCTGCTCGAAGCCGTCTATGACGTGCTGCTTTTCATTGCCACGGCACTGCTCTACGACCGCTGCGGGCTAACCGGGGCAGGTGCTGCCGTTACGGTTGTGGGAATTATCGACGTGCTGTTCACAATATTCTATCTTAGGATAAGATATTCATACGTGTTCAGCAACAGGATAGTGAAATTCCTGCTTGTGCAGACTCCGCTCGGAGTATGCGCTTTTGCACTTACGTTTTTCTCGCAAGGGTGGTTGTATTGGGTTGCCGGGGCACTGATGTTTTTTGTAAGTCTGCTCTTTTCGCTGTTCGTAATCAGACGGAATACCGGGCTGTGGGAAATCGTCAGCGGCAAGTTATTGAACAGGTTTAAGCCGCAAACGAAAAAGAAACATGGCAAAGGTTAGCGTACTCGTGGCTGTCTATAACGGTGAGACGACACTGCGGCGATGTCTCGACTCGTTGCTGTCGCAGACACATGGAGACATCGAGGTGCTGTGTGTTGACGACTGTTCGACCGACAATTCCGCATCGCTGCTCGACGAGTATGCCCGCCGCGACAACAGGATAAAGGTTTTCAGACAGCCGGAGAACCGCGGACAGGCGGTGGCAAGAAACCGCGGACTGGCAGAGGCTACGGGCGACTATGTTTGCTTTCTCGACTGCGACGACCGTCTGTCTGCCGACGCACTGGAGAAAGCCGTGGGCGTGTTTGAAAGCCACAGGGAAACAGACTGCGTGCTGCTGACGGTGAAGACGGTGGAAGGAGAGAAGGAAGAAGACTATCCCATGTCTCAGTTTGAAGTGATGACAGGCTACGAGGCTTTCGTTGCATCGCTCACGTGGAAGATACACGGATGCTATGTCACACGGACTACACTCCACAAACAATTCCCATACGATGATACCTGCCGCTCATACAGCGACGACAATACCACGCGCACACACTATTATCACTCGCGAGAGGTAAGGTGCTGCGAGGGAGTGTACTATTACTACAAGAACGAACTGTCCGTAACCCACAAACCGAGCGTGAGAAGGTTCGACTATATCCGGGCAAACGAGTCGATGAAAAAGCAACTCGTGTCTTTCGGCGTGGGCGAAGAGGTGATGCGTATATATGAGAAGGTGAGGTGGCTCGTATTGGTTGACACGTATATGTTCTATTTCCTTAACCGTAAACTACTTCCGGCAGAAGATGCGAAGTTTGGCTTGAATGAAATGAAACGCGTCTGGACAACGATAGAGACAGCCAGAATAGAACCGTCGTTGAAGAGAAAGTTCGGATATATGCCGATGCGTTTCTCGTGGAAAATGTTTCGGCTGCAGGAAGAAATATACTTCACCCTGAAGAAACTTACGGGCAGAATTTGAAAGAAGAATTTGAAAAATTCAAGATAAAACTTTGCTGTTAGCCAAGAAAGTGCTACTTTTGCGGTTGAAATGACACTGATAATTGCAGCAATACTGATTTTGAGTTATCTTTTGATAGCCACTGCGAGCCTTACAAAAGTCAATAAGACGGCGATTGCTATCTTTGCAGCCGCAGTAGGGTGGGTGCTGTATATATGTTATGGAACGGATTTCGTGATGAGCCAACATCCCTCCGAATATACCGATTTTCTCGGCGGTGCGGTGCCTACGAGTACAGCTGTGAAGCACTACATCGCGCAGAACATATTCCTGAAATATGTTGGAAAGGGAGCCGAGATTGTGCTGTTCCTGCTTTCCACGATGACCATAGTGGAGATACTTAACAACAACGGATGTTTCGATTTCCTTGCCGAACTGATGCGGACTCGCAACAGCAGGAAACTGCTGTGGATGATGACATGTATCACGTTCCTTCTTTCGGCAAATCTGGACAATATCACCACTACGACAATGATGCTCGTTGTGATGCACTCCTTGATACCCAACCGCCGCCACCGCATGATATACGGTTGCGCGATAGTGATTGCTGCGAATTGCGGTGGAGCACTGACTGTAATCGGAGACCCCACCGGGCTTCTGTTGTGGAGCAGCGAAGCAGTGACGGCTACGCGCTTCTCTGCTTCTCTGGCTGTCCCATGTATAGTGTCGTGTGCACTCCCGGTGTTCGTGCTTGGCAGGATGTTGCCCGAAAGGATAGACATAGAGTGGGCAATGCCTTACCGTGGCGACGATACAAATCTGTCGAGATGGCAGCGCATAATGATGCTTTTCGTGGGAATAGGCGGGCTTTGGTTTATCCCGACATTCCATAATATAACAAAGTTAAGTCCGTTTATCGGTGCGCTTTGTGTGCTCTCGCTATTGTGGATTGTTAACGAAATAGTCAACCGCAAGTTGATGGACGTGGATAAAATGATACAGCGCAGGATGCCGCGAGCACTCCAATACGGCGTAATTCAGATGATGCTCTTTGTTATGGGCATGATGCTCGCCGTGGGAGTGGTGTGTGAAACAGGGGCGGTTGACTGGCTCGCGCGAAACATCGACTATCATGTGCACAACATTTGGGTGCTTGGGGCACTGTCGGCAGTGATGAGCAGCATTGTTGACACGTTTGCCACCTCGTTGAGTTTCATCTCACTCTATCCGGTTGTAGGAGCCGAGCCGATAACAGAATGGGCAGATGCCGGCTACATGATGTCGTTTGTTCAGAATGGAAACTACTGGAAGGTAATAGCATATAGCACGGCAATAGGTGGCAACTTCATGCTCGTGGGTTCGCTCAGTGGTTTGGCATTGATGAAGATGGAACGCATACACGTGGGTTGGTATATGAAGAACGTGGGCTGGGTTTCGGTGATTGCATGGTTTATAGGTATTGCTTTTCTTTGTATGATGCCATTATAGTATTATTGTAAAAAAGGTAAATAATGAATAGGATAAAGACTATCGGCGTGCTGACATCAGGTGGCGATGCGCCGGGAATGAATGCGGCAATACGTGCGGTGACACGTGCCGGAATATACAACGGATTTAACATAAAAGGTATTTATCGTGGCTGGGACGGCTTGATAAACGGAGAGATACGCGACTTCACCACGGAGAACGTCTCAGGTATAATAATGATGGGTGGCACTATCTTGAAATCGGCACGCTCGAGCGAATTCATGACACCCGAAGGCAGGCAGAAAGCCTATGACAATATGGTGAAGGCGGGCATTGATGCGCTTGTGATTATAGGCGGTAACGGCTCGCTTACGGGTGCAAGGATATTCGCAGAAGAATATGACGTTTGTTGCATCGGGCTGCCCGGAACCATAGATAACGACCTCTATGGCACCGACTCCACAATAGGTTATGACACCACGATGAACACCATCATGGAGTGTGTCGATAGGATAAGAGACACGGCGCAGAGCCACGAAAGAATATTCTTCGTGGAGGTGATGGGGCGGGACGCCGGCTTCCTTGCGCAGAACAGTGCCATAGCAAGCGGAGCAGAGGCAGCCATAATACCTGAAGATTCTACAGACGTTGACCAGTTGTCGCGCTTCATGAAGAGAGGAATAAGGAAATCGAAGAAAAGTTGCATCGTGATTGTTTCGGAAAGCAAGAAATGCGGTGCGCTCTATTATGCCGACAGGGTGAGGAAAGAATTTCCCGACTATGACGTGCGCGTGTCGATACTCGGACACCTGCAGCGAGGCGGACGACCGACGGCTCACGACCGGGTGCTGGCTGCACGCACCGGGGTAGGGGCTATTGAGGCAATCATGCAGGGACAAAGGAACATTATGGTAGGCGTGAGGTTTAACGAAGTGGTCTATGTTCCGTTCAACGAGGCAATAAGAAGCGACAAGCCTTTTGATAAAAAACTGATAAAAGTTCTTGATGAATTAAGTATATAAATACACTTTTCAGGTGCCAAAAAACACATAACGGAGATTTTATAAGTGAAAAATTTGTTCAAGAAAAATTATTTAAGTAATTTTGCACCATTATTACTTGCTTAACTCTTAAATACATATAAATTATGACACAAATCAAAGGGCGAATATCCCAGATTATTGGTCCTGTAATTGATGTATATTTCGATACAGAGGGACTTGATGCCGATAAAGTGTTGCCCAAAATCCATGAGGCCTTGAAAATAGTAAGGTCTGATGGTTCACCGCTCATCATCGAGGTGCAACAGCACTTGGGTGAAGACACTGTCAGGTGTGTTGCTATGGACAATACCGACGGACTTCAGAGGGGATTGGATGTGGAGCCGATGGGCTCGCCGATACTTATGCCCGCAGGTGAACAGATAAAGGGACGTATGCTGAACGTTATCGGACAACCCATAGACGGTATGAAACAACTTGATATGGACGGAGCATACCCCATTCACCGTGAAGCACCTAAGTTTGAGGAACTCTCCACGACGAAAGAAATGCTTGCCACCGGTATCAAGGTGATTGACCTCCTTGAGCCTTACATGAAGGGTGGAAAGATTGGATTGTTCGGTGGTGCCGGCGTTGGAAAGACCGTGCTTATCATGGAACTTATCAACAATATCGCGAAAGGGCATAATGGATATTCTGTGTTTGCAGGAGTGGGAGAGCGCACACGTGAAGGCAACGACCTGATACGTGAGATGATAGAGTCGGGAGTGGTTCGCTATGGCGACAAGTTCAAGGAAGCAATGGATGAAGGCAAGTGGGACTTGTCGCTCGTTGACCCTGAAGAATTGAAGAAATCGCAGGCAACACTCGTGTATGGTCAGATGAACGAACCGCCGGGAGCACGTGCTTCTGTGGCTCTGTCGGGTCTTACCGTGGCAGAGGAGTTCCGTGACAACGGAGGTAAGGATGGTGCGGCAGCCGATATATTGTTCTTCATTGACAACATCTTCCGTTTCACTCAGGCAGGTTCAGAGGTATCTGCACTTCTCGGTCGTATGCCCTCTGCCGTCGGTTATCAGCCGACTTTGGCAAGCGAGATGGGTGCTATGCAGGAGCGTATCACTTCTACGAAGAGAGGTTCAATCACTTCCGTACAGGCTGTTTACGTGCCGGCAGACGACTTGACCGACCCGGCTCCGGCAACAACATTTACTCACCTTGACGCCACAACGGAACTTTCGCGTAAAATTACGGAACTTGGAATATATCCGGCTGTTGACCCTCTGGGCTCTACAAGCCGTATTCTCGACCCGCTGATTGTCGGGAAGGCTCACTATGAGTGTGCTCAAAGGGTGAAGCAGATACTTCAGAAGTATAACGAACTGCAGGATATTATTGCAATTCTCGGTATGGACGAGTTGTCTGATGAGGACAAACTCACCGTTAACCGTGCCCGTCGCGTACAGCGTTTCCTTTCACAGCCGTTCACTGTTGCCGAACAGTTCACCGGCGTAAAAGGTGTGATGGTAAGCATTGAGGACACAATCCGGGGCTTCAACATGATTCTCGACGGAGAGGTTGACCACCTGCCGGAACAGGCTTTCCTCAATGTGGGTACTATTGAAGACGCTATCGAGAAGGGTAAGAAACTCATGGAGGCTGCCAAAGGATAACCTTTTGTGTACGTAGGTTTGAAAAGAATAAAGAAAAAGATAAATATTGATGCTTAAACTTAAAATCGTTTCGCCTGAAAGGGTGGAATTTGACGGAGAGGTAGAGAGCGTGAAGGTTCCGGGTACGGTGGGCGAATTTGAAGTTCTCGTGCACCATGCCCCCATCATCTCGTCATTGGAACGCGGCACTGTTACATACCGTACCTCTGAAGGAAGTAAAACTCTGGAGGTTAAGGACGGCTTCGTGTCGGTGAAGAAGAACGTGGTCAATATCTGCGTAGAGATATGATGGACGTTGATAAAGTTGCCAAACGCTATGTGATAATAGGCACTGTAGTAGTTGCAGTACTTACAATCGTAGGTGTGTTGCTTTCTTTGCTTCGTCCCGAATGGAACATGAATGTTCCGATATTGGTAAGCGTAGGTTTCTCTGTGGTTTTCCTAACATCGTTCGCATTCTTGTGGAGGTGGATAATGAAAAGTAACAGGGAGTCGCAAACTACTCTCTACTCTGTAGTATCAGGACTGCGTATGGTGTTGGCACTTTTCACTCTGTTCGTCTGTTTCTTGGTGGTCGGCAGGGATGCTATGCTCCCTTACGTACTGGTGTTCATGGTTTACTATATCGTGATGATAGCCTATCACACCGTTTATTTCTCGAAAATAACCACCCGGCAGTAAATCTTTTAAAGTTAATAACCATATTTAATACATAATAAATGAATCACGTCAAGTCTATTATTCTCATTTTGGCTGTTGCGCTGATGCCATTAAACCTTTTCGCAGAAGAAAAAGAAAAGGCAATAGACATTCCGGAGATTGTGCTTCATCACATGTCGGATGCCTACGAGTGGCACGTGGCTGGTGATGTGAGCATTCCGTTACCTATCATCGTGAAGGGGGAAGACGGATGGTTCTTCGGCACTTCGAAGGGGATAGAGGAACACAAAACCCTGTTCTTCAACGAGGCGCACCACGGAAAGATATACGAGAGAATGCCTGACGGAACGGTAAAACGCCCGTTTGACATAAGTATGACCAAGACGGTATGCCAGATTTGGATTGTGGCAATAATACTCATTGTGTTGTTCCTGAGTCTCGCAAAATGGTACAAGAAACGTGATTGTACGAGTGAGGCACCGCGTGGCTTCGTGGGTGCAATGGAGATGATTATAATGCTAATTCACGACGATGTGGTAAAGGGATGCGTGGGAGAGAAGCATTACAGGAAGTTCGCTCCCTATCTGCTCACCGTGTTCTTTTTCATCCTCGTTACCAACTTGCTCGGTCTGTTGCCGTTGTTTCCGGGTGGAGCAAACGTCACAGGAAACATAAACATCACTTTCTTCCTCGCAATATGTACGATGTTGGTTGTAAACATCTTCGGAAGCAAGGAGTATTGGAAAGAGATATTCTGGCCGGAAGTTCCATTGTTCCTGAAAGCTTACCCCGCTCCGTTGATACCATTGATAGAAGTGGTTGGAATATTCACTAAACCTTTCGCGCTCATGGTGCGTCTCTTCGCCAACATGATGGCAGGTCACGCTATAATATTGAGTTTCACGTGTGTGATATTCCTCGGCTGGACATTGGGCGTAGGCATGGGTATCGGACTGAACCTTTTCAGTGCCATGATGCTCCTATTCATGAACTGCGTGGAAATTCTTGTGGCTTTCGTGCAGGCTTATGTGTTCACACTGCTCTCGGCAGTATTCATCGGGTTGGCACATCCGCAACATCACGGTTCGTAAAACCGAATTCAGATGATTTGAATAATTGAAAGATAAAACAAATATTTAGTAATAACAATTTAAAAATTTAAAGATTATGATTTCATTATTATTAGCAGCAGAAGGACTCGGCGCATTAGGTTGCAGCCTTGGTGCAGGTATCGCAACTATTGGTGCAGCTGTGGGTATTGGTAGGATTGGTAGCAGCGCAATGGACGCCATTGCTCGCCAGCCGGAGGCAACAAGCAAGATTCAGACAAACATGATTCTTACATCTGCATTCATTGAGGGTGTGGCTCTGTTTGCTGTGGTTGCTTGTGCGTTCCTTATCTAATAGGGTCTAATGCTTAGGAGCCTGTGGATAGAAATATCATTCATTGGCTCCACAAGTGAAACCTTAATATTATTAACCTCAACAACAACTGATTGTAAATGGATTTTCAGAATTTGCCATCCATACTCACACCGGATTTGGGACTCCTCTTCTGGATGCTTTTGGCATTTCTCGTAATCTTCTATTTCTTGGCAAGGCACGGTTTCCCCGTTATTACCAAAATGGTAGAAGAGCGCAAGGCATACATAGATGAAAGCCTTCGCAAAGCACACGATGCTAACGAAAAACTTGCCAACATACAGAAAGAGGGCGAGACCATGCTGAAAGAGGCACGCGAGCGTCAGGCTCAGATACTTGCTGAGGCTGCATCGACACGCGATGCTATCATAGAGCAGGCCCATACGAAGGCTCGTGAGGAAGGTACACGTATTATATCTGAGGCTAAGGCGCAGATTGAGGCAGATAAAATGAGTGCCATAAGCGACATTCGTAAACAAGTTGCCGAAATAAGTATCTCCGTTGCAGAGAAGATATTGCGTGAACGTCTTTCAGACGAAGCAGAACAGATGAAGTATGTTGATAAGTTGCTGGATGAGTTGTCTTATAGTGCTAAATAATTGTAGGATATGGATATAGGTGTCATTTCGGTTCGCTATGCGCGTGCTTTGTTGAAAAGTTCTGTGCAGACAGGATGCGACGAGAAGGTGTATCAGGATATGGCAACGTTGACAAAGTCTTTTGTTGATGTGCCAAAACTGCGCCATACCATAAACAACCCTACCTTGAGCCAAGAGAAAAAGAAGCAACTGCTCATTGCTGCATGCGGAGAAGACGTAACCCCGCTAACACGACGTTTCGTGGATTTGGTGATTAAGGAGGGAAGAGAGACGGTCATGATGTTCATCGCTTCGTCCTACATAACACTATATCGTAAGCAGAGGAACATTATTCATGGCAAACTCATCACCGCTACTACCGTAAGTCCTGCAACTGAACAAAGAATGAAGCAAATCGTTCAGAATAAAACAAAGGGCACGGTGGAATTCCTCACCGAGGTGAACCCCGACATAATCGGTGGTTTTATTCTTGAGTACGACACTTACAGAATGGATGCTTCTGTGCAATCAAAACTGCGCGACATCTTGAAAACGCTGAAATAAATAAAGAATAATGGATAAGATAAAACCAAGCGAAGTATCAGAGGTATTGCTCCGACAACTTAACGACATCGGGTCCGGACAAGACTTTGAAGAAGTGGGAACGGTGCTCACCGTCAGTGACGGTGTGGCACGTATCTACGGTCTGCGCAACGCAGAAGCCAACGAATTGCTTGAGTTCGAAAATGGCACTATGGCCATCGTGATGAACTTAGAGGAAGACAATGTTGGCTGCGTGTTGCTTGGTCCTACTGCCGGCATAAAGGAAGGACAGGTGGTGAAGCGTACAAAACGCATCGCTTCCATCCGCGTCAACGATAACATGCTCGGACGTGTTATAAACCCGCTCGGTCAGCCAATAGACGGTAACGGAGACATAGACCTTACCAACTCATTCGAAATGCCGCTCGACCGTAAGGCTCCCGGTGTGATTTACCGCCAGCCGGTAAAGGAACCGCTGCAAACAGGTTTGAAAGCCGTTGACTCGATGATTCCTATCGGTCGCGGACAGCGTGAGTTGATCATCGGCGACCGCCAGACTGGAAAGACAGCCATCGCTGTTGATACTATAATCAACCAAAAGAGTTTCTATGACGCCGGCAAACCGGTGTATTGTATTTACGTTGCGATAGGACAGAAGGCTTCAACCGTTGCTGCTCTCGTGGCAAACCTCAAGGAACATGGTGCGTTGCCTTACACTATCATAGTGTCTGCAACGGCTGCCGACCCTGCTGCCATGCAGTATTACGCTCCGTTTGCGGGTGCTGCAATAGGTGAGTATTTCCGCGACCGCGGCGAGAGTGCACTCGTAGTTTACGACGACCTTTCAAAACAGGCAGTGGCATACCGCGAGGTATCGTTGATTCTCCGCCGTCCGTCCGGACGCGAGGCTTACCCCGGCGACGTGTTCTATCTGCACAGCCGTCTGCTCGAGCGTGCTGCACGCATAAACGACCAGAACGAAGTGGCAATGAAGATGAACGACCTTCCTAAATGTATGGAGGGACATGTAAAGGGCGGAGGCTCGCTTACGGCATTGCCAATCATAGAGACTCAGGCAGGCGACGTGTCGGCATATATCCCGACTAACGTGATTTCTATCACCGACGGTCAGATATATTTGGAGACCGACCTCTTCAACCAAGGTTTCCGACCGGCTATCAACGTTGGTATATCGGTGAGTCGTGTGGGAGGTTCTGCACAGATAAAGTCGATGAAGAAGGTTGCCGGAACATTGAAGATTGACCAAGCACAGTATCGTGAACTTGAGGCTTTCTCTAAGTTCTCGAGCGACATGGATGCCGTCACTGCAATGACTCTCGACCGAGGACGCAAGAATAACCAATTGCTGATACAGCCGCAATATAGTCCGATGCCGGTTGGAGAGCAGGTAGCAATACTCTATTGTGGAACACACGGTCTGATGTCAGACGTGCCTGTTGAGAAGGTGCGCGAGTGTCAGAACACGTTCCTCGACAAGATGCGCTCCGCACATCCCGAGGTTATCGCTACGTTGGGAAGTGGTAAGATAGACGATACTGTCACAGGTGTAATCGAATCTACAATGGCAGACATCGCCGAAACATACAAAAAGTAATAGTTTATGCCGTCACTGAAAGAGATAAAAGGTCGAATAGCAAGTGTGAACAGCACTCGCAAGATAACGAGTGCCATGAAGATGGTTGCTTCTTCCAAATTGCACCATGCACAGGTTGCGATAGAAAACATGCTGCCATACGAGAAGATGCTTGAGCATATCTTGAAAACGTTCCTTGCTTCAGACGCTGATGTGCGCAGCATGTATGTGGCGGAACGTCCGGTGAAGCGAGTGGCACTGATTGTCTATTCGAGCAATTCCTCCTTATGCGGTGGCTTCAATGCCAATATAATAAAGGAGATGCAGAAAGCTATTGCAGACTACGAATATCTCGGAAAAGAGAACATTGTAATCTATCCGATAGGAAGAAAAGTGGCAGAGAAGGTAAAGAAACTCGGCTATAACATTGCAGGTAACTACAATACTCTTATCGATAAGCCCAATGCACAGGATTGCAGTAATATCGCCGACAAACTCGGAGAAATGTATGCTAAGGGAGAGATTGACCGCGTGGAGATGATTTATCATCATTTCAAGAGCGCAGGCTCACAAATCCTTACTCGCAAGACATTCCTGCCGATTGACATCGAGAGCGAACTCTATTCCGACAAAGAGCGCGACTTGAAATCGAAGGTGGCAACGCGTGAAGCCGTGGAATACCTGCGGCAACGCGATAAAAATCAGGAGGCTAAAAGGCGAGAGAACGATGCTCTCCCACTGAATGACAACTTCATCGTTGAGCCTGACCTCGACTCTGTGATGAACAAACTCATTCCGAAACTTGCCCGCCTTATGCTTTACACCGCATTGCTCGACTCTATCGCTTCAGAACATGCAGCCCGCATGGTGGCGATGCAGACAGCAACCGACAATGCCGATGAAATCCTGCGCGAATTGAACTTGCAGTATAACAAGAGCAGACAACAGGCTATTACGAGCGAACTGCTTGACATCTTAGGAGGTTCTGTGAATTAGGTGTCAAGGAAACACAATATAAAGCCATGCCCTACCAAAGACGGCTCGGGTATGGCTTTTTTGTTTTATATCAACAATATGTGTTAATTTTACCTAAATAAGTGCCTTATTATAGCCATGCAAGATAAAGATTTTCAATAGGATAAGGTAATTAAAAATATTCTTCGTAACTTTGCACACGCTTTGCGGTCAGCCGCATTGCACGTATGAATTCACATAAAGTCTAACTTTATTAGTAACAATTTTAATTTCATTTTATGTCAGATTTCAAGAACGTTCAGCCACTGGAAGACTTCAACTGGGAAGCATTTGAGAATGGCAGCAGCGCAAACGTAAGCAAAGAAGAACTCGAAAAGGCTTACGACGAAACCTTGAACAAGGTTTCAGAACATCAGGTTGTCAATGGTAAAGTAATCTCTATTGACAAGAAAGAAGTAATAGTAAACATCGGCTACAAGAGCGACGGTGTAATTCCGGCAAGCGAATTCCGTTACAATCCCGACCTGAAGGTTGGCGATGTTGTAGAGGTTTATGTTGAAAATCAGGAAGACCGCAAAGGTCAACTGCTGCTTTCACACAAGAAAGCCCGCGTAAGTAAGAGTTGGGAGCGTGTTAATGCTGCTCTTGACAATAACGAAATCATTCAGGGTTACGTGAAGTGCCGCACTAAGGGCGGTATGATTGTAGATGTATTTGGCATCGAGGCGTTCCTGCCGGGAAGCCAAATCGACGTTCACCCAATACGCGACTACGACGTGTTCGTTGACAAGACAATGGAGTTCAAGGTTGTGAAAATCAATCAAGAATACCGCAACGTGGTCGTTTCACACAAAGCCCTCATCGAGGCAGAGCTTGAGGCTCAGAAGAAAGAGATTATCAGCAAGCTTGAAAAGGGTCAGATTCTCGAAGGAACCGTTAAGAACATCACTTCTTACGGAGTATTCGTTGACCTCGGCGGTGTTGACGGACTCATCCATATCACAGACCTTTCTTGGGGGCGTGTGAGCGACCCACACGAGGTTGTGAGCTTAGAACAGAAGATAAACGTAGTTATTCTCGACTTCGATGACGAGAAGAAGCGCATAGCTCTCGGTCTGAAGCAGCTCACACCGCACCCGTGGGATGCCCTCAGTTCGGAACTGCAGGTTGGTGACCATGTCAAAGGTAAGGTTGTCGTTATGGCAGACTACGGTGCATTCGTTGAGATTGCTCCGGGCGTTGAAGGTCTCATCCACGTGTCGGAGATGTCGTGGAGCCAGCACCTCCGCAGCGCACAGGAATTCATGCACGTTGGCGACGAGGTAGAAGCAGTAATCCTCACACTCGACCGCGAGGAGCGCAAGATGTCTCTCGGCATCAAGCAACTCAAGGAAGACCCGTGGGAAACAATCGAAGTGAAGTACCCGGTAGGCAGCAAGCACACAGCCAAAGTGCGCAACTTCACAAACTTCGGTATCTTTGTTGAGCTTGAAGAAGGTGTCGATGGGCTTATCCACATCAGCGACCTCTCTTGGACAAAGAAGGTTAAGCACCCATCAGAGTTCACACAGGTTGGTGCAGAGATTGATGTAATCGTGCTCGAAATAGACAAGGAAAACCGTCGCCTCTCACTCGGTCATAAGCAACTCGAAGACAACCCTTGGGACACTTACGAAACACTCTACACTCCGGGTTCGGTACACACCGGTAAGATTACCGAGGTTATCGATAGGGGAGCAGTTATTGCCCTCAACGAAGGTGGAGAAGGTTTTGCTACTCCTAAGCACCTCATCAAGGAAGACGGTTCGCAGGCTCAGCTCGGCGAAGAACTTGAGTTCAAGGTAATAGAGTTTGTCAAAGACACCAAGCGCATTATCCTTTCTCACAGCCGCACGTTCGAGGATGTTAAAGAAGATGCCAAGAAAGCAGCACGCAAACCACGCGCAGCAAAGAAAGAGGAGGCAGCTCCTGCAATCAACAATGTTGCAGCAAGCACCACTCTCGGCGACATCGCAGGTCTTGCAGAACTGAAGGCAAAACTCGAAAAAGGCGAATAATACACCGCGTTTTTCCAGAAAACAATGCCCCACGGTTTGATTTCAGCCGTGGGGCTTTTGTGTTTCTATCCTTAAAGATTACGTTTTTTTAAGTTATTCATAAAAAATGTCAAACCGTTAAAAAACAATAAATAACGAGATTACGGCATACAACTTAATGGTTTTTTCCTTAATTTTGCAAAGAATTGCGCTAAACTTTAGATTATTTATTTGAAAGTCAGGTAGTTATACATTTTAGGGGAGAAGAAGAGATGAGACAATTAAAGATTCAGAAAAGTATTACAAACCGCTCGAGTGAGGCACTTGACAAGTATCTTGTGGAAATCGGACGTGCCCCGCTCATTTCCATCGACGAGGAGATAGAGCTTGCACAGAAGATAAAAAAGGGCGGGCGAGAAGGCGAAAGAGCCAAAGACAAACTTGTGACGGCAAACCTCCGTTTCGTGGTTTCTGTCGCAAAGCAATATCAGCACCAAGGTCTCACGCTTACCGACCTTATCGACGAAGGTAATATAGGTCTGATAAAAGCAGCTCAAAAATTTGATGAAACACGTGGATTCAAGTTCATCTCTTATGCAGTATGGTGGATTCGCCAAAGCATTCTGCAGGCAATAGCCGAGCAGAGTCGCATAGTGCGCCTGCCGCTCAATCAGGTAGGGTCGCTCAGCAAGATAAACCACGAGATAAACAAGTTTGAGCAACAGAACCAGCGTCACCCCTCTGTGACCGAACTGTCGGAAAAAACAAACATCGACGAGGAGAAAATCGGGCAGAGCCTTGCTGCCGACGGGCATCATGTGAGCATTGATGCACCGTTTCAAGACGGCGAAGACAACTGCATGCTCGACGTTATGGCGAGTGGCGACGACAGCCGTACCGACCGCTATGTTGACCACGAATCAATGGCACAAGAACTTGAAACAGTTCTCACAAAGGTGCTTAAAGACAGAGAGATAACCATAATACGCGAGTGTTTCGGCATCGGTTGCCCGGAGAAAGGACTCGAAGAAATTGGCGACCAACTCGGGCTGACCCGTGAACGTGTGCGACAGATACGCGAGAAGAGCATTGCCAAACTTCGCGACAGCGGCAACGCAAAGATACTGATGAAATATCTCGGATAAGAAAACATTATAAAACGAAAAAGGACTGCATCTCAAGTGGGTGCAGTCCTTTTTCGTTTTATGCCTCGATGTTATGCCAACACCACATCGAGTATCATCATAAGCACGAAACCTATGGCAAAACCTATCGTGCCAAGGTTGCTGTGGCTGCCCTCCGATGCTTCCGGGATGAGTTCCTCAACCACCACATACATCATCGCTCCGGCGGCAAAAGCCAGCAGATAAGGCAGTGTCGGAGTCGTCGTTGATGCCAGAAGAATTACTATAATGCCACCGATAGGCTCGACAACTCCACTCAAACTGCCTATCACGAACGACTTCAACCGGCTATTCCCCTCAGCCCTCATCGGCATGGAAATGATAGCCCCTTCGGGAACATTCTGTATCGCTATGCCCAGCGACATTACCAACGCCGCAGCCGTGGAAATGCCCACGCCGTCTTGCAGCGCACCGGCAAGCACCACTCCAACAGCCATTCCCTCGGGCAGGTTGTGGATTGTGACGGCAAGCGAGAGCATCGTAGTGCGGGACAGATGCGCCCGCGGACCTTCCGGAGTTTTGGAGTCGATATGTAAGTGGGGCGTGATATAATCAATCAGAAGTAGAAAGGCAATTCCCAGGCAGAAGCCTAAAGCTGCGGGAAACACAGCCCACTTGCCGTTGTCGGCAGCCATATCCATTGCCGGAATGAGCAACGACCACACCGCAGCAGCCACCATCACCCCCGAGGCGAAGCCGAGCAGCGTCTTTTGAAGCAGTGCCGGCATATCCTTTTTCATGAAGAAGACAAACGCCGAACCGATAACTGTGCCCAGCAGAGGTATGAATAAACCTAAGATAATTCCTTCCATAAATCACATTTTTCAAATGCAAAGATAATATAAAACAAGGAGAATAACAAAACCTCTTGTGACTATTTTTCCCTCCTTATGTTCACTTCAAGCAGCATGGGAGTGGCAGAAACGCCGTCGATAATCTGCGGCAATGCCCTCTTCACATCCTCTATCGTGGTTGCCGAGATGTACTCCACACCGTAGGATTTGCATATACCCTCAGCCAAGGTGTCGTGCCTTGCAGCAACGTATTTGTCGCGCGCCTTGCTGTTTTCCAGTCCCTTCAGCCTTCCGAATATCCCTCCGCCACCGTCGTTCAGCAATATGATGCGCAGATTTCCGTTGATGCCGGTGTTCCACAGACCGTTAACGTCGTAGAAGAATGACAGGTCTCCGATGACGAGGAACGTCTTCCGACCTGCTGCAACAGAAAAACCTGCCGCCGCGGATAGCGACCCTTCGATGCCGTTTATCCCTCGGTTCACATATATATAATGTCCTGCGTAGCGACAGCCATATCTTACCGAACTGCTGTTGGCATAGTGAACGCATGGTTTTTCCTTACGTTTACAAATTTCCTCCTCAAACAACCTTACCGTTTCTCCGAACAAGCCACCGTGTGCTATGCGCCTTAAATCGTTCCGACACCGCCCTGTCTCCGCGTTCCAAAGTGCGTGAAATCGCAGGTCGTAGCCGCCGGACACAGTGTGTTTCGCTATCGCCGAAAGCACTTGAACGGGGTCACAAGCGATGAGTCTGTTCATGTGCATCGTCACATCGTGCACCTCGCCGTCATTGCCAACCATGCAAACGCCGACCCCGCAAAGCCCGCGCAAATATTTTTTAAGCAACCCGCTCACCACCGTTTCGCCGATATATAAAACGTAGTCGGGTGCGAAAGACGGATTGTTGTTCACTACGCCGAACATTTCATCGAACCAAGTTGCATTATCGTCTTGAGACAAAGGCTCGTATAGAACAATGAAGCGTTTCTTCAGTTCGTTTATGACATCATCCAAAAGCTTGTTTCGCTTCATCTGTCCCACTACTATCAGCGGTCGGTGTGCCCTGATAAAAGGCTCAATTTCGCGCTCCGTAACACTGCAGTGTGGTTCGATATAGTCTATTTTCCGCTCTTCGGGAAGAGTCACGGAAGTAAGACCAAACAGAGGTTCGCTTATCGGCACGTTGATATGAACAGGTTTCCCACCATTCCTCCGCGTGGCAATGAGAGCCTCGTTTGCAAGTCGGTTGCAGTGCCACCGGCCATTCTCATCGGTCACTTCCGGCAGACTGACCTTGCAGCCCACAAACTCCCCAAAGACATTCTGCTGCGGCATGGTCTGCCCGTCGAGCTGACCAATCCACGCCGTGGGGCGGTCGGCACTAATCACCACCAACGGATAATGCCTATAAGCAGCCTCTGCCACGGCGGGCGAGAGATTGAGAATCGCCGTTCCCGACGTCACACACACTGCCACCGGAGCATCGGTGGCTTGCGCGATGCCAAGGGCAAAGAAGCCCGCAGAACGCTCGTCGGTCACGGAGTGGCACGTAAGTTCGGGACACTCGTTGAAATTATGCACCAAGGGAGCATTCCGACTCCCCGGGCAAACCACCACATGCTTTATGCCGTGAGACACGAGCAGCGAGGTGAGTATGTTCACATTAACTTTGTCGCTATACACTTCTATTGGTTTATTGCAGCCTTCAACTTATGATTTTCTTCATCGTTTCGAGTTTCGCTTCTGTCTCCTCCCACTCCTGCTGCTCTGTGCTGTCGGGCAAAAGTCCGCTTCCTGCATAGAGCAGAAATCCGTCGTTCACCACCTGCATGCACCGCAGCGCAACGAAGAGGTGGGTTCCGCAGTCGCCCAGTAGCGGTCCGCAAAACCCGCTGTAATAACGTCGCGGAAAGACTTCGTTGGTCATGATGAACTCCTTAGAGTCGCTTTTAGGCCGTCCGCAAACCGCCGGCGGGGGATGTATGGCATCAATCAAGTCGCCCAAAACGGCGTTGCTCCTGAGTGAAAAAGCAAAATCGCTCCTTAGATGCAACAGGTTTCCTGCCCTTGCCGTTAGCGGACCTTCCTCCTCAACGTCGTCTGAGAAGTTGTCGAGACAATCCTTCATGTAATCTGCCACAATCCTTTGTTCCTTGATGTTTTTCTCATTCCACGATATTCCGCTGCGAAGCCCGGGGGAATATTCGGCATCGTCGGCAGTGCATTGTGCCACACCGTCATCGGGTTTCATCGTTCCGGCTAAGGCGATGGTCTTCCACCGGCAGCTGTCTCCCTCCAACAACACCTCCGGAGTGGCAATAAGCCACGTTCCGCCGGTGTTGGTGGAGAACAGCGATACATACATCCGCGGATATTCCTCGCATGCCCTTCTGAACAGGTTGAACAGATTGGATGTGTCGCCCTTCGCCTTATGACACCTCGCCAGTACAATCTTGCGGAATGTCCCCTGCATCAGCCGGGAATGGAACGTGCCGAAAGCTCTGCCATAGAGTTCACGCTCGCTCTCGTCATGGTGATAGGCAGTGTGCCCGATGTTGTTTCGCTGTGCGCACTTTTCCACCTCCGCGATGATTTCGCCGGTGACATTTGAGACCTCATCATACACATGCTGTTCTTCCGGGCGTATCAGCAGTAGGGGAGTGAGGCGCGAAACACTGAACGGCGCAACCACAAAGCCGCTCCTGCCATTCAGTTCGCCGGGCGACGCCATGCGCTCCGGCTCTCCGCTTCTCTGCACCACCAGCGTGCATTTACTTTCTTTTGGAAGTCTGAAAAAAGCAAAGGCCCTCATTCTTTATCACCTTTCTTGGGCTCTATGACATAGTTGGTGACATGCACTGTGGAAATCAAATTCCCGTCGGTGTCGGTTATCCGCACGTCCCATACATGGAGTTTCCGACCCTTGCTCACAAGTGTTGCCCTTGCAGTCACCGTATCGCCCTCTGCCACAGCTTTCACATGCTCGCCGCTTACACTCACTCCCACGCATATCTTCCCCGGACAAATGGAACTCGACCCCACACCGGCAAGGTTTTCGGCAAGTGCCAGCGATGCCCCGCCACTCAGGAAACCGAATGGCTGCCGGTTGCGCTCATCCACTTTCATCGTTGCCATGCACATGTCGTCTTCGGGCGTACTGATAAAGTTCATGCCGAGAATTGTTGACAGGTTAGGCTGCTTTTCGATTAGTTCCTTTATCTTTTCGACATTCATTATTATAAGTTTTCAAATTGTCATTGCTCCTCATCCCATGACAGTAATATCAATTTTCATGGTTAGGTTTTCGCACTGCAAATGTAGCATAATAATTTGATATTTCAAAAATATATCCTTATTTATCCCGAAAGGTAATCATAAAACCTATGGTAGGAAATGTTTCTCTTTGCAAAATCGGCGAATTTGCAAAGTAAAATCGCCGAAATTACAGAGTAAAATAGGCGAAATTGTTTGCCAAAATCGGCGAATTTGCCCTGCGATATGGTAACTGCCGTGGAATGAAAGACTATGAAACGGCAGTCGAAAGACGCTCTCTGAAGGCGGTTCGGCTTATCATCGCGTTGAAGTAGAGGCTGCCTGCAACGAGCAATATATAGATAATGACTAAGCCGAGGCTGCCCGGTCTGACGTTCTCTACACTCACTCCGGGCAGCGATGCCAGCCACGAAAGCGAGTTGTAGGTGGCGTTTACAGTGAACGACAGCACCTCGGCAATGGTATGCTGTATGGCGGAGAACGGAACGAGGAGCAGCAACATGGCACAGACAAGGACAACGTAGGTGGAAGGTATCACGACAACGTTGGCAAGCAAGAAGTAGCAAGACACACGCCCGAAATAGTGTGCCACGAGCGGAGCGACAGCCAACTGTGCCACGCAAGACACCGCAACGAAATTCCAGCAGACCCTGACGAGGGCGAAACGGAAAGCTGCGAAACGCCAACCCGCAGCAAGCAATCCCGGACAGAGAAGCAGGATGAACAGTACTGCCATGAAAGACATCTGAAAACCGATGTCGAAAATGCTCATCGGATTGCCAATCAAGACAATGATTGCTGCCAAAGCCAATGTGTTGAGCGGTTGGGTGTTGCGATGTATCACGTCGAGCATGCAATAGACGCTGAGCATTATGGCTGAACGAACCAGAGATACCGGCATCCCGGCAATGAATACAAACGCCCACACGAGAACAATGTTGACAAGCGACACGGCAACCCACCGCTTGCGTCTGCCCCAAGCGTAGGTGAGAAAAAGATAGAGGATGCTGAGGTGAAGTCCCGACATGGCAAGAACGTGGGAGGCACCGGTGACGGAGAACAGGTCGCGTATTTGGGCGTCTAACATCGACTTGTCGCCCAAGGTGATTGCCGACACAATGGCAAGTCCGGTGTCGTTCAATCCCGAAATGCGGTATTTGCCTACAAGTTGCTCGCGATATTCCAAGGCTTTCAGCTGCAGCAGGTCGAGAGTTGACAGCGAGGCGAGTGGCAGTCGCTTAGGTTTCCACTTGTCTGCCATGATGAATGCCGTGCCCGAAATGCCCCGGCTCTTCAAGAAAGTGGCGTAGTCGAAATTGCCTTCCTTGAAGTTCTTTGGCGGTTCTGTCACCGCATTGGCAACGATACCGCTGCCAACGCCCAAACTCTTGTACCTATTATATATGGTGTCTCGCAGTATGCTTGCCCGCAATCTTTTGCCGGTCATTTCGCCCGATGTGACAATGATGTCGCAACTTATAACCTTGCCATGCTCTTTTGGCTGTGACAGGAGCACGGCATGGAACTTCGATGAAGATGAAGAAGGAACGGAAAGGCGGTTGGAGGTGTCGTTATGAAGCACCACACCGAAGGTGACAACGCCGATGTAAAAGAAAATGTCTCTTACGATGAGGTTGCGATGAGAGAGGAGAGATACAAGCAGAAATGCGACGAGCAACGAGACTGTGACCGGCAGTGAAAATGCAAAACGACTCCCGAGAACTATCCCAACGATGAGCAGGACAGCCACTTTCGCCAGCGGATACAACTTTGCCCTTTCAAGAAAACTTGTTGAACGTCGCAATTCTTACTTGTAACTCATGTTTTATTTGCCTTCCTCCTCGGCAATGTCGAAGAAGTAACTCGACCCGTCGAAACAGTGTGTACAGACACGCTCTTTAGGCAGTCCGATGGCTTTAATCAATGTTTCTATCTTGTTGAATTTAAGACTTGACAATCCGAGTCGCCTGCCAATCTCGTCAACCATGCGCTTGTATTCGGGCGCGTTGGTGGTGGAGTATTTGTCGATATTCTTATTGGCATCGCCCTCGAAATCGTTAATCACCTGACGGGTGATGAGTTCCATGTCTCCCTTTGAGGCGGTGAAGCCCACAAACGGACAACTGTATATCAGTGGCGGGCATGAAATTCGGGCATGCACTTCCTTTGCTCCGTACTCGAAAAACTCCCTGACGTTGTCGCGCAACTGCGTCCCCCTGACGATAGAGTCGTCGCACATCACCACGCGCTGACCCTCAAGCAGTGCTCGGTTGGGTATCAGTTTCATCTTTGCCACCAATGAGCGGCGGCTCTGGTTGCCCGGAGTGAAACTCCTCGGCCATGTGGGAGTGTATTTCAGAACAGAACGCTTGTAGGGGATGCGATGACCTTCGGCATATCCCAACGCCGTGCCGATGCCGCTGTCTGGTATTCCGCAGACGCAATCAGCCACCGTGTCATCTTCTTCTCCCATAGCCTTGCCGTTACATTCGCGCACGTACTCGGTGTTTATACCTTCAAAATCGCTCGCCGGGAAACCGTAATATACCCAAAGTAAAGAACATATCTGACACTTGCTGAACGGCTTCTTCAACACCTCCAAGCCATTTGCCCTAATCCTGACAATCTCTCCCGGAGCAACGTCTTTTACCGGTTTGAAGCCAAGGTTGGGCAAAGCCGTGGTTTCGCTCGTCGCTGCGTATGCCCCCTCCCTTTGCCCGATTACGATGGGAGTGCGACCCAAGGCATCGCGCGCCGCAATTATACCGTCTTCGGTAAGTATGAGCATCGAACAAGAGCCTTTCACCTTTTTATATACGTTGTTGATACCGTCTTCAAAGGTGTCGCCGGTGTTTATCAACAGCGCAATGAGTTCGGTCTGGTTGATGTTGTTGGCACTCATCTCGCTGAGGTGCATGCGCATGTCCAGCAATTCCTGCGCAATCTCACGGGCATTGTTTACCTTTGCCACAGTGACAACGGCGTAACGCCCTAAGTGAGAGTTGATTAGTATAGGCTGCGGGTCGGTGTCGCTTATCACTCCGATACCTGCATTGCCGGAGAAGTTATCAAGTTCTTTTTCGAAGCGAGAGCGGAAATAGTCTCGCTCTAAGGAGTGGATAGAGCGAGAGAAGCCACGCTCTTCGTCGTAAGTTACAAGACCTGCACGTTTAGTTCCAAGGTGTGAGTTGTAGTCTGTTCCGTAGAACAAATCGTTAACACAGTCTTTGATAGAAATTGTTCCAAAAAAACCGCCCATTGTATTATTTTATTTTTGAAGACGCAAAGTTATTTGTTTTTTATGAAATACCGGCTAATAATGTAGATTTTTTTTGGCTTATCCGAAAAATATTTGCTTTGGAGTCAGACAACCGGGGGCTGATAGGAGCCGAGGTTGCATATTCTTGTTCTTGCAAGACATGTTTGGAAATATTCCTGCATGCGCTTGTGAGAGATTGCTTGTCGTTAAGAGGCACCTGTTTTTATACCCATTGTGAATGTGTTTAAAAATCTTATTTTGCATGATTTTTTATATAAAAAAACGTTATCTGTGCAATGGAAATACTTAAATATAAGGTGTAAGTTACGATTTTCATAAGTTTTTCTTGCGTGATTTATTTTAAATTGGTATTTTTGCAACACGAATAATACACCAAAGAAAAATCAAAGAATATTTATGAGTGAAAAAAGAGTTTACCTGTTCGGCAATGGCAAAGCTGAGGGTAATGCAACGATGAGAGAGAAACTCGGTGGCAAGGGTGCTAACCTTGCAGAAATGAACCTTATTGGAGTGCCTGTTCCTCCGGGTTTTACAATCACTACAGATTGTTGTAACGAGTATTATGAGGTAGGTCAGGAAAAAATTATAAGTCTGCTCAACGACGAGGTTATGGCAGCCATTAAGAACGTAGAGACGCTGATGAACTCTAAGTTTGGCGACGCACAGAACCCGCTGTTGATGAGCGTTCGCTCCGGTGCGCGTGCTTCGATGCCCGGAATGATGGACACCATTCTCAACCTCGGTCTGAACGATGAGGTGGCTGAGGGAATGGTAAGGAAGACCGGCAACCCGCACTTCGTTTACGACTCATATCGCCGTTTCGTTCAGATGTATGGCGACGTGGTGCTCGAAATGAAGCCGGTAAACAAGGAAGACATGGACCCGTTTGAGGAAATTATAGAAGAGGTGAAAGCTCGCCGCGGCATAACACTTGACAAGGACATGAGCGTTGACGAACTGAAAGACCTCGTGAAACTGTTCAAGGCAGCAATAAAGGAGCGCACAGGAAAAGATTTCCCTAACGACCCGGTAGAGCAGTTGTGGGGTGCGGTATGTGCCGTGTTCCGCAGTTGGATGAACGAGCGTGCCATTCTTTATCGTAAGATGGAAGGTATTCCCGATGAGTGGGGTACAGCCGTTTCGGTTATGGCAATGGTGTTCGGAAACATGGGCGAGACTTCTGCAACGGGAGTTTGCTTCAGCCGTGATGCCGGTAATGGTGAAAACCTGTTCAACGGAGAGTATCTCGTGAACGCACAGGGCGAGGACGTTGTTGCAGGTATTCGCACACCGCAGCAGATTACTAAGATTGGTTCGCAGCGTTGGGCAGAGCGTGCAGGCATCTCTGAAGAAGAGCGCGTGGCAAAATACCCCTCTATGGAGGAGACAATGCCGGAGATTTATAAGGAACTTGACGCTATACAGAACAAACTGGAGCAGCACTATCATGACATGCAGGACATGGAGTTCACCGTTCAGGAGGGCAAACTGTGGTTCCTTCAGACACGTAATGGTAAGCGCACGGGTACTGCAATGGTGAAAATCGCTATCGACCTTCTGCACGAAGGCATGATTGACGAGAAGACTGCCATAATGCGTTGCGAGCCGCAGAAACTTGACGAACTGCTCCATCCGGTGTTCGACAAGAAGGCTCTGATGAATGCAAAGGTCATCACACAAGGACTTCCCGCTTCTCCCGGTGCCGCTTGCGGACAGATAGTGTTCCACGCCGACGATGCAAAGGCTTGGCATGATGACGGCCGCAGGGTTGTAATGGTTCGCGTAGAAACCTCTCCGGAGGATTTGGCTGGTATGGCTGCTGCCGAGGGTATCCTCACAGCGCGCGGCGGTATGACCTCTCACGCTGCAGTGGTTGCACGCGGTATGGGCAAGTGCTGCGTGTCTGGTGCAGGCGGTATAAACGTTGACTACAAATCAAAGACCGTTGAGATAGACGGCGTGGTATATAAAGAAGGTGAATACATCTCGCTGAACGGTTCTACCGGTCAGGTTTATGCAGGAGAAATTCCTACAAAGGCTGCAGAACTGTCGGGAGACTTCAAGGAACTGATGGATCTTTGCGACAAATACACTAAGTTGCTCGTTCGCACCAATGCAGACACCCCGCACGATGCAAGGGTGGCACGTGAGTTCGGCGCACAGGGTATCGGTCTGACACGTACAGAGCACATGTTCTTCGAAGATAAGAAGATTGTGGCAATGCGCGAGATGATTCTCTCTGATACCGTTGAGGGTCGCGAGAAGGCTTTGGCTAAGTTGTTGCCGTATCAGAAAGCCGACTTCAAGGGCATACTCGACGCAATGGACGGGCTGCCTGTGAACATTCGTCTCCTCGATCCGCCACTTCACGAGTTTGTTCCGCATGATATTGCCGGACAGGAGGTTATGGCAAAGGAAATGGGGGTTGACCTCGCTACAATCAAACGTCGTGTAGATTCTCTGGCAGAGAACAACCCAATGCTCGGTCACCGTGGTTGCCGTCTGGGTATAACATTCCCTGAAATCACTGCAATGCAGACACGCGCCATCCTCGGTGCAGCATGCGAACTGAAGAAGGAAGGCAAGAACCCGATGCCGGAAATCATGGTTCCGCTCATCGGTACATACCAAGAGTTGAAACAGCAGAAAGATATTATATATGCAACAGCCAAGGAAGTGTTTGCCGAATATGGCACAGAGGTTGAATATGAGGTTGGTACGATGATTGAAATTCCGCGTGCTGCCCTTACTGCCGACCTGATTGCTAAGGAGGCACAGTACTTCTCATTCGGTACGAACGACCTTACCCAGATGACTTTCGGTTACAGCCGCGACGACATCGCATCGTTCCTGCCTGTATATCTCGACAAGAAGATACTCAAGGTTGACCCGTTCCAAGTTCTCGACCAAGACGGTGTTGGCAGACTTATAAAGTATGCCGTGAACGAAGGACGTGCCGTTCGTCCGGAACTGCGTTGCGGTATCTGTGGCGAGCACGGCGGCGAACCAAGTTCTGTGAAGTTCTGTGCTAAGATTGGCATGGACTACGCTTCATGTTCTCCTTTCCGCGTTCCAATCGCACGTTTGGCAGCGGCACAGGCAGCAGTCGAGGCATAAGACTGAACTATTAGAATAATTTAAATTAGGCGGAAGTCCCCATCGGTGTTGGGATTTCCGCCTAACTTCGTAAAATAGATGGCTGCTCATTTCAAGGAAAAAGATACACTTTTCAACCTCAATGGGTATGATTGAAAAAATCACGTTAAAATTCCTAAAATGTAACATATGTTACCATCTGATAATATTATAATGTGTACTTTTGCCACATCGAACTTTTAAAATATAAACAAGCAAAGTATGGCAATAGTAGAAAAAGGAAAGGTGTTTATACCGAATGAGACAATCGAGTATGCCGCCGGTGGCATCGTAAGTAAGGAACTTGTACACTCTCATGCCGGCAGTGTCACGTTGTTCTCGTTTGACGAGGGACAACAACTGTCAGAGCACTCGGCACCGTTTGATGCAATTATTAGCGTTATCGATGGTGAACCTGAGATATTCATCGACGGCATAGTTCACTATCCTAAGGCAGGCGATATGCTCATCATGCCAGCCAATCATCCTCATGCTGTCAACGCCAAGACGCGTTTCAAGATGATGCTCATAATGATAAGAGGATAACGAAAAATCAAATACTAAAGGAATATGGCAAAGCAAATAGATTTCACCAAGACCGTGTATGAGTTAGCCAACGAGCATCCCGAGTTGATCGAGGTAATGACCGACGTTGGTTTCACAGAGATTACGAAAAAGGTGATGCTAAACTCCGTGGGGAAGTTGATGACGGTACCGAGGGGTGCCAAAATGAAGAAGATTCCGATGGAGCGCATCGTCAGTGCCTTCGAGAAAAAGGGTTTTGAGATTGTTGACATTGAAGGAGAGCGTGCCGACAACCAGAAAGTGGCGTTAGAACAGAAACCGCAGTTCACATACGTAGCATCTGCGACTGTCAACGACAGGACGGAACAGATTAAAGGCTACCTACGCCGTCTGTCGGCCGGTGAGAATTTGGAGAGTGTGCGGGCTGACTTCGTGCGCCACTTCAGCGATGTGTCTTCCGAAGAGATTATGCTGGCCGAGCAGGGTCTGTTGAAGGAGGGGATGCCGTTGAAGGAAGTCAAGAAGATGTGCGACGTACATTCGGCATTGTTCCATAAGGAGAGTGCGCAGGAGGAGAAGCGGAATGTGGCGATGGCTAAGGACTATGCTGATGTTGCGCTGTCGCTTGCAGCCATCGACGGTCATCCCTTGCAGACGTTCTATGCAGAGAACGAGGCTCTGAGAACCTTGCTTGACATGGACTGTCCGCAGGACGAGAAGGTGAGGAGAGTGCGTGATATCAGGATTCACTATGCAAAGAAGGGCGATTTGCTTTTCCCGTTGCTTAGGGTCAAGTATGACATTACGGGTCCTTCGCAGGTGATGTGGACGGTGGACGATGAGATAAGAGACGAACTCGCCAAGCTGTCGCAAGCTACGGAGCATGACGAGGCATGGACGACACGAGCCGAGGCTGTGCTGAAACGTGCCGATGAGATGATTTTCAAGGAAAACAACATCCTGTTTCCACTCTGTGCAACCAACTTCACGTCTGACGAGTGGCACGGCATCTATCGGGACAGCAAGCAGTATGAGACCTGCCTTGGCGTGGAGCCAAAGACGTGGGCAGAAGCGGAAAGGACGGAGCAGCGAGAGTTACTCCATGAAGGAGAGATTGTGTTGGCAGGCGGACACCTCACCGCAGAACAACTCACCGCCATGCTCAACACCCTGCCGATGGAGATTACCTTTGTGGATGCCGACAACATCAACCGCTTCTTCAACGACAACGGGCCTAAAGTGTTTAAGCGTCCACTGATGGCCATTGACCGTGAGGTGTTCTCTTGCCATCCACCAAAGATAGAGCCGATGGTCAGGACCATCATCGAGGACTTCCGGGCTGGTCGTCGTGACAGCGTACCCATCTGGATGGAAAAGTACGGGCATCCGATGCTTGTCACTTACATGGCCGTCCGTGACAAGCAGCACCAATACCTCGGCACAATGGAACTGGTGCAGGACATGACCTTTGCCAAGGAGCATTTCAAATAGGTATATACAAACTAAAAAGTCACATTTTTAAAACGAAGAATAATGATACATGGACACGAAGTCCTTGCCATGATGCAAGGCAAAACTTATACAGAAGAAGGATTGCTGAAGGCTATCTCCGAGCGGTTTGGATCAGATGAACGGTTCTATACATGCAGTGCCGAGAATCTTACGGCACAGGGTCTTATCGACTTCCTGAAGGAGCATGGCAAGTTCATGCCAATGGACGATGGCTTCACTGTTGACACATCGAATGTTTGTGACCACGAGCAATAAATATAGGTATGGCATAACTTATGCGACAGTCTTCAGAACGAAGGGATTGTCATGCAAGAACTCAGAATCAAAAGTGCGTACGAGTCAATAGAAAACACAGACGGCTACCGCATACTGATAGACCGTCTGTAGTCTCGCGGTATATCAAAAGACGCACCCTGTCATAAGTCTGCAACGGCTATCGGAAAGGTAGAGGTGGCAGCATCCTTGAACGGATGGCGGTGGTGAAGATAACCCTAACGGATGCGTCCATCGGCAAGCGTAAGCAGTATGACAAGCAGGGAAAGGAACTCAAGTGTTCTCGAACGGAGTAAAATTACAAACAAAAATTATAGATAGAATGAGAATAGACCATGTAGCCCTCTTCTGCAGGGATCTGGAGCAGATGCGGCAGTTCTTTCTTGACTGGTTCGAGGCGACAAGCAACGAACAGTACCATAATCCTCGGACGGAATTGCGGACATACATCTTGACCTTCCCTGACGGCGAAACAAGATTGGAACTGATGCTACGCCCGGACACGCTGGATATAGACCCCTCGCAAGCGAGCATCGGCTATATCCATATCTCGTTTGCCGTTGGCAGCAAAGAAGCCGTTGACAATAAGACGCGTGACTTGCTAAATGCTGGTTACATGGTTGTCAGTGGTCCTCGCGTCACGGGTGACGGCTACTATGAGAGTTGCGTTCTCGGACCAGAGGGAATACAAATTGAAATTACGGAATAGACAAATCGGAATTTATATGCGTCAAAGTTTAGTCTACATTCTTTTGTTTGGCTGTTTGAACCTTACGGCTCAAAGTATAGATTTTGCCCGTGGGGCAGACATTAGTTGGTGCTCAGAGATGGAGGCCGCCGGAATGAGGTTTTATAATTTTAATGGTCAGGAGACGGATATTTTTCTCTTGATGAAGCAGATTGGTATGAATGCCATACGGTTGAGGGTATGGGTCAATCCAGAAACGGGCTATGGGGCGTGGAGTGACAAGGCGGATGTGTTAGCCAAGGCACAAAGAGCCAAGCAGCATGGGCTGAGTCTGATGATAGACTTCCACTACAGCGATTACTTTGCCGATCCTGGACGGCAGACCAAGCCATCGGCATGGAGCGGGTTTTCATTTGAAGATACAAAGACGGCATTGGGAAATCACACAAAGGATGTGCTGCAAGCGTTGAAAGCCGAAGGAATAGAGCCTCTTTGGGTGCAAGTGGGAAACGAGACTGCGAGCGGCATGGTATGGGAAGATGGTCGAATAGACTGGAACCTACCCGAGAGCGAACGGTGGCTTAACTATGTTGCGCTCAGCAATGCTGGTTACGATGCCGTTAAGCAAGTGCTGCCCAAGACCAGCGTGATAGTGCATCATGATAATGCCATTCACGACAACGTATGGTTCTACGAGGCATTCAAGAAATATGGAGGTAAGTTCGACATGATAGGCCTTTCTCATTATCCCGACTGGGAGACGTGGAGCATCTCGAACACCACGGCTGCCAGCAATCTGAGGAAACTTCATGATGCCTTCGCTGTCCCCGTCATGATAGTTGAGACGGGATATTCCACATGGGATGAGAAGCGTGCGGAGCGCGTGATGAAAGACCTACTAAGTAAGATGGAACAGGAAGAAGGATGTGCAGGAGTCCTATATTGGGAACCGGAAGTCTATGGTGGATGGGAAGCACGGCAGTTGCTTGATGATGGCACATGGAAAGAAGGTAACAAAGGTCAGTACGGTGTGAAAGTAACCAATCATGGGGCCTTCAATGAGTATGGGCAACCCTCCGCAGCACTGCTTGCTTTCGGCGTGACTACAGGTATCGAAAGGACAGTCCTCGACAATGTGGACACAGAGTGCTATTTCAATCTACAGGGTCAGAGAGTCAGCAAGAACGCCAAAGGTATCAAGATTGTTCACGATGGTATAAGTTACCGGAAAGTAATGTATAACTATTGAGAGGATAAACTTGAAGTTTTTTTTTTCTCTACCGTAGATTTATCTACTTTCGGGAGTGATTAGCAATTATGTTGCCCTACAAGATAAGATGTCTTTGTACTTTTATATCCAAGAAATGCAGAACGTGTTGGGAGAGTATAACACACTTCTGCCTAACTTTATGAACATGTGGTCGTTATTACGAAAACGTTTCAGTTGGATTTTAACCCGTTTATCATGTTTTTAAGTTGTGCTATGCGCGCTGTTGCGCTGCTGTTATACTGTTCATAATAAGCCAGTGACGACTCGAAATACTCACAGGCAGTGGCTTCATCCTCTCCGAAAAGGTGGCAGAAGGCGATGCGGTAGAGCGAATCGCCTTTCTCGTTGTCGTAACATACGTTCAGGTGCTGTTCGTAGTAGGGTATAGCCTCGGCATATTTCTCCTGATTGAAGAAACTTTCGGCGCATGCGTAATAATAAACGCTACGCTCATGCGGGGCAAGTCCTCCGAGAAGAGGGATTGCCTCGCTGAGCAGTTTGGTTGCTTCTGGGAAGTTCCATTCGTAATATTGACATACTCCCATGTAGGCATGAAACCGCGGGTTTAACTTGAACTCCTTATCAAGACGACTGAAAATCAACAGCGCCTCATGATATTTGCCTGCCGTGAAATAATCTATTGCCATACCCAATTTCTCCGTTGCTTCATTCTTATCTGCCTTTTGAGCCTGTGAGAAAGTAGGGAATGTAAATGCGAGCAATGTCAATATAACGCGGAACGTGTGTGTCATTCTACATAGAAACTGATGAGTCTGTCAATAGCCTGCCGGCACACCGGGCAGAAATCAGGATTTTCATTGGTACGCATACGGCAGTCTTGCATCGGGCGATACACTCCTTTAAGGCTATATCCCGCACCTTCAAAGACTCCCACTTTGTCTGCGTACTTCTCATTTGCAGGTGTCGGGACGGGTGTGTTCTTATCTATTAACGACGCCCATTTCGACTTGAAATCAACCATAGTGGTTAAGTTCGGTTCCCAAGGTTCAACATCTGTCGGGTACATCGGTATCGCCTCGTTCTCGTAAGCATATTCGTCTCCCAGTCCGGCGAAACTATGTCCGAACTCATGCACAACCACAGGCAAGGTCTTTGGGTTGTGGGCTGCCGAGAGATTGTAGGAGTTGAGGATACCGCCACCGCCATACACTTCGGTATTCACGAGTATTATGATATGCTCGTAGGGAAGTCCGGCAAGCACATCATGCAATTTCTTGAGATGCAGTGTTGTGAGATATCTGCTGCTGTAGAACGTATCGAAGTGAGAGCCGAGTGCCGTGCGCTTCCATATACCATCACGCGGAACACTTGTACCGCTGTCTTCAGATGCAGCTTCCACGGCGATAATGTTGAACGAAGCCTTTCTGCTCTTGAACGGTTCGTGAGCGAATAGTGCACCGAGGGATTTGTTCACGTCTTCGAGGAATATCGGCATCTCTGCTTCTGTGTAACCTTCGGCAACGAATGCAATGTTTATACAGTTCTCCGGGTCAGCCGCTTTTAGCATTGTTTCATACTTTGTCTTGTGTTCCCCAATATCCCTTATCAAGATGTCTGTCGGGTCAACGGCGTGTGTCATCTTGGCTATCGTTTCACGTCTGTTATTCCTCAGTTCTACGGTAACGTCAACAGGCTGCTTAGGCATAGGCACAAGGAATACGTTCTCGAAGGCCTTTGTGGTGACTCCGGCCTCCTCTGTGGTGAGCCATTCCTGAAATAATGTGGAGAAAGAGTTCTTGTAAATAACCTTTGATGTTGCGCGGTCTTTAACCGTGATGGTTCCATTCCCCTCTACCGGAACTTCCGAAAGACGTTTACGTTTGCCATACCAACGCGAAGAAAGGTTCAGACAGTCAAGGGAAATTTCCTGCGACGCTTTGTTACCGGAGAAGATATAATCAATCCTCAGGGTCTTGTCTTCGAAATACTCATCAAAGTTTTGTGCCCCGGCTGTATTTGCAACCACGCACAACAATAAAATAAACAGTGTTCTCATAATCGATTTTATTTGTTATTTATTCATAATAATTCTTGTTTCAGACATTCTGCCTCATTGAGCATTTCTATGATATAGCCGCGGCTCCAGTCCTTTTCGTGGTAACGCCTGCCGTCATACTCCAGAATGTCAATATCCATCTCGATGATATTCGCAAGTCGCTTATCGGCTGTGTCTTCACATACCTGCTCTATTCTCTTGAACTCTTCCTTTACGATTGGAAGCGGTAATGCCGTGTATGCCATGCCGAGACAATTCGTAAATTCCAGCGAATCGATACCTATCGGGGCAGTCTTTTTTAGCGACGTGAAACGTATATCGTCTTGAAAAAGCCTGAAAACACAAGCCTTCATCAACATAAGTCGTTCGTCTGACAAAGAGGAGTTGGTGCCAATGGCAAACAATAGTTTCTTCTTTTCCATTTCTTATTTTCTGACATGAAAGTAGGAATACGTTTGCAAAAATATGAAAAATAAACGATAAAAAACACGTCAATGGTGAAGAAATGAAATAAATTTAGTAATTTTGCAACTATGGATACTGAAAAGATATTGAGCAAACTCGGCATTGAGGAACTTAACATGATGCAGCAGGAGACTGCCAAAGCTATACTTTATTCGCCCAACGATGTTCTGGTGTTGTCGCCTACCGGCAGCGGAAAGACTTTGGCTTACCTGTTGCCGATAACGGAGCGACTGAAGGCTGATACCGATGAACTTCAGGCAGTGGTAATTGTTCCCGGCAGGGAGTTGGCGTTGCAGTCTCAACAAGTGCTGGCAAACATGGGCACGGGACTGCGTTCAATGGCTCTTTACGGTGGCAGACCAACGATGGATGAGCATAGGCAGATAGTTAAAATCAATCCCCATATAATATTCTCCACACCGGGGCGGCTCAACGACCATTTGGACAAAGAAAACGTTAGTGTGCAGAACGTGGAATGGATTGTTATTGACGAGTTTGACAAATGCCTTGAAATGGGCTTCCGCAACGAAATGTCAAAAGCCATAGAGCGGCTCGGCAATGTCAAAAGACGAGTGCTTATGTCTGCCACAGATGCCGAGGAAATACCTTCTTTCGTTAATATCAGGAAGGTGTCAAGGATAGATTTCCTTACAGATGACGAGCAAGTACCCGACAGGGTGGACATAAACATAGTGAGAAGTCCGAATAAGGACAAACTCGACACCCTGCAATGCCTGTTGCGTAGTTTCGGCGACAGGAGCACAATCGTATTCCTTAATTTCCGAGAAAGCGTGGAACGGACAGAGGAATATCTCAAATCGCTGGGCTTTTCCACTTCGGCTTTTCACGGAGGACTTGAACAGATAGAGCGCGAAGCCGCTCTATATATGTTCAGCAACGGCTCTTCAAACGTGCTGGTGGCGACAGACCTTGCCTCGCGAGGGCTCGACATCCCCGACGTAGAGAACATAGTGCATTACCATTTGCCTTTAGGAGAAGATGCCTACATACATAGGGTGGGGCGAACCGCCCGTTGGGACGCTGTCGGTAACACCTATTTTATATTAGGTCCCGAAGAATATATTCCGGAGTTTGTTAAAGGAACCCACTCTGAATTAACCATTCCTGCCAAACTACCATCGCCGGCATTGCCCAAAATGGTGACGGTATATATAGGAAAAGGCAAGAAGGACAAAATCTCAAAGGTGGATATAGTTGGTTTCCTGTGCCAAAAAGGCGGCATGGACAAAAAAGACATTGGGAAGATAGACGTAAAAGAACGTTATTGCTATGTTGCAATTTCGCGCAGATGCAGTAGGGATGTTCTCAAAAAAACACAAGGAGAAAAGATAAAGGGGATGAAAACGGTGGTTGAACTTGTCAAATAGACTAATAAAAAAATATTATTTGTAAATTGTCACAAAATATTTGGTCGTATCACTTTTAATGCGTAACTTCGCGCCATTGAAAATTCATTAACCTAATAACCAAAATTAAAGTAACAATGAAAAAGTACAATTTTAATGCCGGTCCTTCAATGCTCCCGCGTGAAGTGATTGAAAACACTGCTAAACAATGTCTGGAATTCCAAGACACGGGTCTGTCACTCATGGAAATAAGCCACCGCGCTAAGTATTTCCAGCCGGTTCTTGACGAGGCAGAAGCTTTGATTAAAGAACTGCTCGAAATTCCGGAAGGATACTCTGTGTTGTTCCTCGGCGGTGGTGCATCGCTTGAGTTCTGCATGCTCCCTTACAACTTCTTGATTAAGAAAGCTGCTTATCTGAACACCGGTGTTTGGGCAAAGAAAGCTATGAAAGAAGCTAAACTGTTTGGTGAAGTAGTAGAAGTAGCTTCTTCTGCCGACGCAAACTACACATACATTCCTAAGGATTGGACATGCCCGACAGACGTTGACTACCTCCACGTTACGAGCAACAACACTATCTACGGTACTGAAATACGTAAGGATTTGGACGTTCCCGTTCCAATGATTTGCGACATGTCTTCAGACATCTTCAGCCGTCCGATCGACGTTGCTAAGTATGATGTTATCTACGGTGGTGCACAGAAGAACCTCGCTATGGCAGGTGTTACTCTCGTAATCCTCAAGACCGACAAACTCGGATTTGCTCCGCGTGAAATTCCTACGATGCTCGACTATCGCACACACGTAGAGAAGGGTTCTATGTTCAACACTCCTCCTGTAGTTCCTATCTACAGTGCACTCGAGACACTCCGTTGGCTCAAGGCAAATGGTGGTATGGTTGCTATGGACAAGTTGGCTAAGGAGCGTGCAGAAATCGTTTACAACGAAATTGACCGCAACAAACTGTTCCGTGGCACAGTGGCAGAAGAAGACCGCTCACTGATGAACATCTGCTTCGTAATGAACGACGAGTACAAAGAACTTGAGAAGCCATTCTTCGACTTCGCAACCGAGCGTGGCATGGTAGGTATCAAGGGACACCGTTCTGTTGGTGGTTTCCGTGCAAGCTGCTACAATGCACAGACAATCGAAGGCGTTGAGGCTCTCGTGAAGTGTATGAAGGAATTTGAAGCAAATCACTAAAAAAGTACAGCAGATTATGAAAGTATTAGTTGCTACAGAAAAGCCATTCGCAGCGGCAGCCGTTAATGGTATAAGAAAGGAAATTGAGGCTGCAGGCAACGAACTCGTATTGCTTGAGAAATACACAGAGAAGTCTCAGTTGCTTGATGCTGTAAAGGATGCTGATGCAATGATTATCCGCTCAGACAAGGTTGATGCAGAAGTTCTCGATGCTGCAAAGCAGTTGAAGATTGTGGTTCGTGCAGGTGCGGGCTACGACAACATCGACTTGGCTGCTGCTACGGCACACAACGTAATCGCAGAAAATACCCCGGGGCAGAACTCAAATGCCGTTGCGGAATTGGTTTTCGGTTTCCTCGTTTTTGCCGTGCGCAATTTCTACAACGGAAAGAGCGGCTCGGAACTCATGGGAAAGAAGCTCGGTATTCTCGCTTACGGTAATGTTGGTCGCAACGTGGCTCGCATTGCTAAGGGCTTCGGAATGGAAGTTTACGCATACGACGCATTCTGCCCGAAGGAAGTTATTGAGCAATCAGGCGTTAAGGCGGTAGATTCTCAAGACATCCTGTTCGAGACTTGCGACATCGTTTCGCTCCATATCCCTGCAACTGCAGAGACAAAGGAGAGCATCAACTACGCACTCGTTAACAAACTCAACAAGGGCGGTATCCTCGTGAACACCGCGCGCAAGGAAGTTATCAACGAGGCTGAACTCATCAAACTGCTCGGCGAGCGTGAAGACCTCAAGTTTGTCACCGACATTAAGCCTGACAAGGATGAAGAGTTCATGAAGTTCGAGGGTCGCTATTTCAGTACTCCTAAGAAGATGGGAGCACAGACAGCAGAGGCGAACATCAATGCCGGTATCGCAGCCGCAAAGCAAATCAATGCTTACTTCAAGGACGGTGATACCAAGTTCCAAGTAAACAAATAATCTTTTTAAGACAAAAAATCAAAGCCTCCTTCTTGTTCCCGCAAGGGGGAGGCTTTTTATCTTTAGTCCGTTAAATCAAGGATAAAAAGATACTCATTATCTATTATTTAACAATAAAAATTAAAATCATGGCAATAATAAAACCATTCAAAGGCGTTCGCCCTCCGAAAGAATTTGTAGAACAGGTTGAGAGCCGCCCATACGACGTGCTCAACTCGGAAGAAGCAAGGAGCGAAGCAGAAGGCAACGAGAAGTCGCTTTATCATATAATAAAGCCCGAAATAGACTTCCCCGAAGGAACAAGCGAATACGATCCACGTGTCTATGAAAAGGCAGCCGAGAATTTCAAGATGTTCCAAGAGAAGGGTTGGCTGGTTCAGGATGACACCGAGAAATACTACATTTACGCACAGACAATGGAAGGCAAGACACAGTTCGGTCTCGTGGTTTGCGCACATTGTGACGACTATGCAAAGGGTGTAATCAAGAAGCACGAACTCACTCGTCGCGACAAAGAAGAAGACAGAATGAAGCATGTTCGCGTGAACAACGCAAACATCGAGCCGGTATTCTTCGCATATCCTGACAACGACGTGCTTGATAAACTGATAAAGAAATATGCTGCAGGCGAACCGGAGTATGACTTCATCGCTCCGATTGACGGTTTCCGTCATCAGTTGTGGGTTATCTCTGACGCTAACGACATCAACGTGATAACAGAACAGTTCGCAGGCATGCCGGCACTGTACATCGCCGACGGACACCACCGCTCTGCTGCGGCAGCCCTTGTTGGCGCAGAGAAGCAGAAGCAAAATCCTAACCATAAGGGCGACGAAGAGTACAACTACTTCATGGCTGTATGTTTCCAAGCATCACAACTCACCATCCTCGACTACAACCGTGTTGTGAAAGACCTTAACGGCTTGACATCAGAGCAGTTCCTTGAAGCACTGAACAAGAACTTCATCGTAGAATTGAAGGGAGCTGACATCTACAAACCGGCTAATCTCCACGAGTTTTCTATGTATCTCGACGGCAAGTGGTATTCGCTCATTGCAAAGGAAGGCACGTACGACAACAACGACCCAATCGGAGTTCTCGACGTTGACATCTCAAGTCGCCTTATCCTCGATGAAATTCTCGAAATAAAAGACCTTCGCTCAAGCAACAGAATTGACTTCGTGGGCGGTCTGCGCGGACTCGGCGAACTGAAGCGTCGCGTTGACAGCGGTGAGATGCGCATGGCATTGGCATTATACCCTGTAAGTATGAAGCAGATTATGGACATCGCCGACAGCGGCAAAATCATGCCTCCTAAGGCAACATGGTTTGAACCGAAGCTGCGTTCAGGTCTTGTAATCCACAAACTTTCTTAATATTCAAACAATATTGGAAGACAGTTTCAGAACAATAAGCAAAGAAGGCGAGGGATATTATACCGAGAAACGGAGTAAGTTCCTCGCCTTTGCGCATCATGTGGAAAGCGTTGATGATGTGAAGCAGTTGCTGGCTCATTATCGGAAAAAATATTTTGATGCCCGCCACGTGTGCTATGCCTATATGCTTGGAGCGGAGCGGACAGAGTTTCGGGCTAACGATGACGGCGAACCGAGCAGCACGGCGGGTAAACCGATACTCGGACAGATAAACAGCAACGAACTCACGGAGGTGCTCGTCGTGGTGGTGAGATACTACGGAGGAGTAAACCTCGGCACGGGCGGATTGATAGTGGCATATCGCGAGGCGGCGGCAGATGCCATAAGAAATTCGGAGATAACAGACAAGATAGTGGAAGAAAGAGTCGATTTTGAGTTCCCATACGTTATGATGGATAAGGTGATGAAGGTGGTCAAAGACCTGCAACCGCGCGTGCTGTCACAAACCTATGACAACACCTGTCTCATCTCGTTGTCAATCAGGAAATCGGCTGCCGAGCAGTTGAAGATGCGTCTTGACAAACTGTCTTTTGAATAAAAAACGAAAGAAAAATTTTGTGTTATCGCCTAAAAGCGTTACCTTTGCACTCACATTTACAAGGAAGGTTGGCAGAGTGATCGATCGCGCTGGACTCGAAATCCGGTATACCCCTTTCGGGTATCGGGGGTTTGAATCCCTCACCTTCCGCCAAAAGGGAAGTCTTCACAGGCTTCCTTTTTTATTGATAGTCACCGAGGAAAATCCTGCTTCATACCCATCCGGCACTTGATACATGCCCAACGGCTATGCGTTTTGATATGTAATACAAAGCAAAATCGGCGAAATTGCTGACCAAAATCGCCGATTTTACCTACCAATTTCGCCGATTTTACTTCATCAAAGATATGCTTTCTCCAAATGATAGATAATCAGTGAGAAACGAATAAAGCAAAAATCGTTTGGCTGTTTGATTTATTCTCGTGTGTCCGAAACACACAAACGGCGTATTATTTCAAGCGGGAAATTCAACCCCAATATATGATATACAAAAAGTTTTGGCAGACACCGATAAAATAAAAGGATAAGAAAGCGTGGTTTGGAATTATTTTTGTAATTTTGCACGTGAGTTTTACACCTTATTATTTTTATAATAATACCACAATCAGGAAGGAAAGAAACAACGTGATAGAGAAGCATATAGTACTCGAAGACATAGATTCCGTAGTGTTCTACGGTGTTGGCAACAGTCATCTTCAGATGATAAAGGCACTCTTTCCGAAACTGCGCATCGTGGCGCGCGACAATGTGCTGCGAGTGATAGGCGACAACGAGCAAATGGCTCTGTTCGAGAAAACAATAGAAACAATGCGACTTCACGTGCTGAAGTTCAACTCCATAACCGAAGAAGACATCCTCGACATTGCCAATGGGAGGACAACAAAGGGCGACGCGGTGAAAGACGTCGTGGCATACAGCATATCGGGACGCCCGATAAAGGCACGCAGCGAAAACCAGCAGAAACTCGTGGATGCTTTCGACAACAGCGACATGATATTCGCCGTGGGACCTGCCGGAACGGGAAAGACATATCTGAGCATCGCACTTGCCGTGAAAGCGATGAAGGAGAAGCAGGCAAAGAAGATAATCCTGTCGCGCCCTGCGGTGGAAGCAGGAGAGAAACTCGGATTTCTGCCGGGCGACATGAAAGACAAAATAGACCCCTATCTGCAGCCACTCTATGACTCGCTCGAAGACATGATACCCGCAGCGAAGCTGCAGGACATGATGGACAAACACATCATACAAATCGCACCGCTCGCATTCATGCGCGGAAGAACGCTTAGCGACGCCGTGGTAATACTCGACGAAGCGCAGAACACCACCTCGGCGCAGTTGCGGATGTTCCTCACGAGAATGGGTTGGAACACCAAGATGATAATCACGGGCGACATGACACAGATTGACCTGCCCAACAACACACGCAGCGGACTGCGCGAGGCTATAGGAATACTGAAAGGAGTGGAGGGCATATCGTTTGTAGAATTCAACAAGAAAGACATCGTGCGCCATAAACTCGTCACCCGGATAGTGAATGCTTACGAGGTTCACGACAAGGCAACAGGGCACAGAGAAGGTGCGGCGACGCATACGGGCAACGGCTGAAAAACAATTTGTAACCCCTAAATCATATATAACAAGATGAAAGCATTAACAAACACAGATTTCCATTTCGAAGGACAGAAGAGTGTTTATCACGGCAAGGTGCGCGACGTTTACAACATTAACGACGACCTTATCGTAATGATTGCAACCGACAGAATTTCGGCATTCGACGTAGTGCTGCCTAAAGGAATTCCGTTCAAGGGACAGGTGCTGAACCTCATTGCCGCGAAATTCCTCGACACCACTACCGACATCTGCCCCAACTGGAAACTTGCCACACCCGACCCAATGGTGACAGTGGGACTCAGATGCGAGGGATTTCGCGTGGAAATGATAATCCGCTCTATACTTACCGGCTCTGCATGGCGCGAATACAGGAACGGATGCCGCGAACTGTGCGGAGTGAAACTGCCCGACGGAATGCGTGAGAACGAACGTTTCCCGGAACCGATCATAACCCCTACTACCAAAGCCGACGAGGGGCACGACATGAATATATCAAAAGAAGAAATCATCGCACAGGGATTGGTTTCGAAAGAAGACTATGAGGTGATGGAAAACTACACCCGCAGGATTTTCGCACGCGGACAGGAAATTGCTGCAAAACATGGTCTGATACTCGTCGATACGAAATATGAGTTCGGCAAACGCGACGGTAAGGTGTATCTCATCGACGAAATACACACCCCCGACTCGAGCCGATATTTCTATGCCGACGGATACGAGGAGAAGTTTGAAAAGGGCGAACCGCAGCGTCAGTTGTCGAAAGAGTTCGTAAGACAGTGGCTCATAGAGCACAACTTCATGAACGAACCGGGACAGGTGATGCCCGAAATAACCGACGAATATGCCGAAAGCGTGAGCGAACGCTACATCGAACTCTATGAAAGAATTACGGGAGAGAAGTTCGAGCGTTCTGCAACATGCTGTTCATGCCGGTGTGATGAGTCGGAGAACGGCGGTATAGCAGAACGTATAGAAAAGAACGTGAGAGAATATCTCGCAACACGAAAATAATCATTCTGTGTATAAGCAAGAGACGATAAAGCCTTACGATAAAGGCGAGGACAAGACAAAGCAGGTGGAGGAGATGTTCGACAACATCGCCCCCACCTACGACACTCTGAACCACCGGCTGTCGTTAGACATCGACAAGGGGTGGCGGCGCAAGGCAATAAGCCAGTTGGCACAATATGCTCCACAACGAATGCTCGACATAGCCACCGGCACCGGCGACTTCGCAATACTGGCTGCACAGATGCTGAAGCCCGCTTCGCTCATCGGTGCAGACATTTCGGAAGGGATGATGGAGATAGGCAGAAAGAAGGTGGAGCAGGCATCGCTCAACGACATAATCTCTTTCAGGAAAGAAGACTGCATGAACCTGACATTTGCCGACAACTCTTTCGATGCTGTCACGGCGGCATTCGGCATAAGAAACTTCAAAAACCTCGACCGCGGACTTGCCGAGATGTGCCGTGTGCTGAAACCGGGCGGACATCTGAGCATAGTTGAACTGTCGCAGCCGGTAGGTTTCCCGATGAAGCAACTGTTTCGGATTTACAGTCACACGATACTGCCGGTCTATGGAAAGATGATTTCGAAAGACAGCAGTGCGTACAGGTATCTCACTGCCACGATAGAGGCGTTTCCGCAAGGCGAGGCGATGATGGAGATACTGAAGAAGGCAGGGTTTGGCAAGGCGAGGTTCAAACGACTCACTTTCGGCACTTGCACGCTGTATCTTGCAACGAAGTGAATTTATCTATACGCCACATTATTACATATTATAAACAGAACATTATGGACAAGTATGGTTTGATAGGCTACCCCTTGGTGCATTCGTTCTCAAGAAATTTCTTCAATGAGAAGTTTGAGAACGAGAGAATCGACGCGCGTTACATGAACTTCGAGATACCCTCAATAGATGGCTTGGCAGAGGTGTTGGCAAGAAATCCGGAACTGCGGGGGCTTAATGTGACAAGACCTTACAAGGAAAAGGTAATCCCGTTCCTCGATAGCATCAGTCCGGAGACGAGGAGCATCGGGGCAGTGAACGTGATAAAGGTGAGGCACAAGGGCACTAAAACCATACTGAAAGGCTTCAACAGCGATGTGGTGGGGTTTACCAAAAGCGTGGAACCTATGCTTGAGCGTTTCCATAAGAAAGCGATGATATTGGGGACAGGAGGCGCGGCAAAGGCAGTTGACTACGGACTGAAATCGCTCGGACTTGAAACGATTTTCGTGAGTCGCTTCAATCGCCCCGGAGCAATAAGGTATGACGATGTCACTCCGGAAATGGTGAAAGAGTATAACGTTATAGTGAACTGCACGCCATGCGGAATGTATCCGCACACCGATGAATGTCCTAATATCCCATACGAAGCCATCGACGAGCATAACATACTCTACGACTTGATTTATAACCCCGACCTTACCCTCTTTATGGAGAAAGGAGCAGATAGGGGAGCTACGGTGAAAAACGGACTTGAGATGCTCCTGCTGCAGGCTTTTGCGTCGTGGGAATTTTGGAATGAAGAGTCTGATAGATAAGTGTTTAAAGAATTTTCATATAATAAGCATAAATGAATAAGTCTGAAAGATATATGATGCGCGGGGTGAGTGCTGCAAAAGAAGACGTGCACAACGCGATAAAAAACATTGATAAGGGCATTTTCCCCTTGGCATTCTGCAAGATTATACCCGACATTCTCGGTGGCGACCCGGAGTATTGCAACATAATGCATGCCGACGGTGCCGGAACGAAGTCGAGTCTTGCATATATGTACTGGAAAGAAACGGGTGACCTGTCTGTATGGAAGGGCATTGCACAAGATGCGATAGTGATGAACACCGACGACCTGCTCTGTGTAGGGGCGGTAGATAACATCCTTGTGTCGAGCACGATAGGGCGCAACAAGATGCTCATTCCGGGTGAAGTGGTATCGGCAATAATCAATGGTACAGACGAGTTGCTTGCCGAACTGAGGGCTTCCGGTATCGGCATACATCCCACCGGTGGCGAAACGGCTGACGTGGGCGACCTCGTGAGAACCATAATAGTGGATTCCACGGTGACATGCAGGATGAAGCGAAGCGAGGTTATCGACAATGCAAACATCCGCCCGGGTGATGTGATAGTGGGATTGTCGTCAACGGGGCAGGCATCATACGAAAAACAATACAACGGAGGAATGGGAAGCAACGGACTGACTTCTGCCCGTCACGATGTGTTCTCTAAATATCTCGCAGAGAAATATCCCGAAAGTTTCGACAAGAGAGTGCCCGAAGAACTTGTGTATAGCGGTGGTTGCAGACTCGACACACCGGTAGCGGTGACATATAACACTCCCGATGGAAAGGAGGTTTCAACGGAAATAACGGCAGGGAAACTCGTGCTTTCGCCCACGAGAACATACGCCCCGGTGATAAGGAAACTGCTCGACGAAATGCGTGAGAAGATATACGGAATGGTGCATTGCACCGGAGGAGCGCAGACTAAGGTGCTTCATTTCGTGGGAGAGAATTGCCGCGTGGTTAAGGATAACATGTTCGACGTTCCACCGCTTTTCCGTCTGATAAAAGAACAGAGCGGAACCGACTGGAAAGAGATGTATAAGGTGTTCAACATGGGGCATCGCATGGAAATTTATCTCAGTCCTGAATATGCCGACAGGGTTATAGAGATAGCACGGAGTTTCAACATAGATGCCCGGATTGTGGGACGAGTGGAGGAGGGGAGAAAGAGCCTCACGATAAGGAGCGAGTTCGGAGAGTTTGATTACTAAATACATACCATAATCGACAATGATAGAAAACAACAACATACTGCAGAAACTTGACGGCCTTGAAGCACGCTACGAGGAGGTAACAACACTGATTACCGACCCCGCAGTGATTGCCGACCAGAAACGTTTCGTGAAACTTACAAAGGAATATAAGGATCTCGGCGACATAATGAGTGCAAGGAAACGCTACATCGACTGCCTGAACGGAATAAAGGAGGCGAAGGATATTCTTGCAAACGAGAGCGACCCAGAAATGAAAGAAATGGCGCGTGAGGAACTTGCTCTCAACGAACAACTGCAGCCGAAACTTGAAGAGGAGATAAAGATTGCACTGATACCTAAGGATCCGGAGGATGCGAAAAACGTGCAAATGGAAATTCGTGCCGGAACAGGAGGCGATGAGGCTTGTCTGTTTGCAGGCGACCTGTTTCTGATGTATAAACGTTACTGTGAGTCGAAAGGCTGGCAGGTATCTGTTACCGACTTCAACGAGGGGGCTGTCGGCGGATATAAGGAAATAGACTTTGCCGTGTCGGGTGCCGACGTCTATGGCACGCTGAAATATGAGTCGGGGGTGCACCGGGTGCAGAGAGTGCCCGTGACCGAGTCGAATGGCAGGATGCAGACATCTGCGGCAACGGTGGCTGTGCTCCCGGAAGCAGACAAGTTTGAGGTGAATATCAACGAGGGAGAGATAAAGTGGGACACGTTCAGAAGTTCCGGAGCAGGAGGGCAGAATGTCAACAAGGTGGAGTCGGGTGTCAGACTGCGATATATGTGGAAAAATCCGAACACCGGAGAGACGGAGGAAATTCTCATTGAGTGCACCGAAACGCGCGACCAGCCTAAGAACAAGGAACGTGCACTGTCGCGACTTTATACTTTCATCTACGACAAGGAGCACCAAAAATATATCGATGACATCGCAAGCAGGCGAAAGAGTCTTGTGTCGAGCGGCGACCGGAGTGCAAAGATCAGAACCTACAACTTCCCGCAGGGACGTGTCACCGACCACCGCATCGGATTTACAACACACGACCTGCAAGGCTTTCTTGGTGGCGACATACAGAGCATGATTGACGCTCTGATTGTGGTTGAGAATACCGAAAGAATGAAGGAAAACGAACTATAACACCATAGAATATGATGACAAGAAAAGAGATTACGGAACAAATATTCAAGAAGAACTCGTTCCTTTGCGTGGGATTAGATACGGATATAAGGAAAATTCCGCAGTGCCTGCTTTCCAATGAAGACCCGATTTTCGACTTCAACAGGGCAATCATCGACTCCACCGCACCTTACTGCGTGGCATATAAACCTAATCTCGCGTTCTATGAGGCTGCCGGGATAAAGGGAATGGTTTCATTCGAAAAGACCGTTGGCTATCTGAAGAAGAATTATCCTGATCATTTCATCATTGCTGATGCAAAACGTGGCGACATCGGAAACACGAGTGCGATGTATGCCCGCACGTTCTTTGAAGAGTATGACATCGATGCGCTCACCGTGGCTCCGTACATGGGGGAGGACAGTGTGACTCCATTCCTCGGTTATGACGGTAAATGGATTGTGCTGCTTGCACTTACGAGTAATAAGGGCAGTTATGATTTCCAACTCACGGAGAATAAGAACGGCGAGAAACTGTTTGAAAAAGTGATTAAGAAAGCGCAGGAATGGGGAAACGAAGACAACCTGATGTTCGTGGTAGGGGCAACGCAGGGCAGGATGTTTGAGAACGTAAGACGCCTCGCTCCCAATAGTTTCTTCCTCGTTCCGGGCATCGGTGCACAGGGTGGGTCGCTTGAAGAGGTATGCCGTTTCGGAATGACCGACGACTGCGGCTTGCTCGTCAACTCCTCACGCAACATAATATATGCCTCCTCTGGAGATGATTTTGCAGAGGTTGCGGCAAGCAAGACAAAAGAACTTCAACAACAGATGCAAGCATTACTACCGCATTTTAAATGAAACGCGGTAGTTTTTTGCGTAAAATTTAAACTTTCTCTGCCTAATACTTGTTTTTGTAATGCAAATCAAGAATAGGAAAACAGCCATTCTAAATAAAAGAAAGGAACTCGTAAATAACAAAGAATTGGTTGCAAAGTAAGTACAATATAAAATCAAAAGAGTTATGGAAGGAAATTTTTCTTATTACAATCCTACAAAACTGTATTTCGGTGAGGACGCGCTGAAGTATTTAAGTGACGAACTGAAACAGTATGGACCTGTGGTGCAACTGTGCTATGGCGGTGGAAGTATCAAGCGGAATGGTATATACGATGCAGTAGTTAATGCCCTAAAAGAGGTAGATAAGACCATTGTAGAGGATGCCGGCGTTATGCCCAATCCTACTGTGGAGAAACTTTATGAAGGAGCAAGGATAGCACGTGAAAACAATGTGGATCTCATTCTCGCGGTGGGTGGCGGCTCCACAATCGACTATGCCAAGGGTGTGAGTTGCTCTGCGTGGTGCGAGAGTGACCCGTGGCAGAAATATTATGTGGAACAGCAGGAGGCAGACTGTCGAGTAATCCCGATTGGTGCAGTGCTGACAATGGTGGGCACGGGTTCTGAGATGAATGGCGGCTCGGTGATTACCAATCGCAAGGTTGGAATGAAGATTGGCAAGGTGTTTGGCTCGTATGCCTTCCCTAAGTTTACTGTGCTCAATCCTAAGTTTACTTTCACGGTTCCTCAATATCAGATGGTGGCTGGCTTCTTTGATATAATGAGTCATATCATGGAACAATATTTTCAAGGCGAAGGAGATTACACCACCGACTATATTGCCGAGGGACTGATGCGTTCACTTGTACATTCAAGCCGTATCGCAGTTAAGAACCCACAGGATTACGAGGCTCGTTCAAACATCATGTGGACAGCAACTTGGGCACTTAACACATTGCTGAAGAGCGGTAAGGGAGGCGACTGGATGGTGCACATGATTGGTCAGGCTATCGGTGCTCATACCGATGCCACCCACGGCATGACACTTGCAGCGGTCTCTATACCTTATTATAAATATGTGTCGCAGTTTGGACTGAAGAAATTTGCTCGTTTTGCCACTGCCGTGTGGGGCATAGTTGCAGATGGCAAGACTGACCGCGAATTGGCAGACGCAGGTATCGCTGCCCTCGAATCATGGATGAAGGAGATAGGCGTGGTGATGCACTCGGCTGAACTCGGTGTTACCAATCAAAACATCAGTGCTATTGCCGATAGCACCATTATATTTGATGCCGGCTACCATAAACTTACTCGTGAAGAAGTGATTGAAATTCTCAAAGAGAGTTTGTAGCCCGAGGTTAGAACATACGTGAAGATTATGTATTTGAAATGACAGGAAAGTATCTGAAATAGGTATTTCCCTGTCATTTCCGCATATACTCCCTGTATTCTAACCATGCGTCATGTATGCTGTTTGCCGCATGATTTCCCATGAAATAACCTGATTGGCAACTCTCCTTGAAAGGGCTCCAATTACCACAGATTATCCCGTCGTGTGCAATAACCGGTTGGAAGATACCGCTGTTGTTATGGGCTTTATGCTTATACTCGGGTGAAAGAACAATGTCGCGGCTTTTATAACTTATAAGATATTCATCGTATGGTGGTATCAGTAGGTACTTACCTTTGCGGAAACCTCTGGTGCGGCAATCGTCGGTGAGATAGAACTCTCTGCCAAGATATTTCTCTTTGTGAAGATAATTGCCGGATAGTTGGATGCCCTTGCGACAATCGCTTACATTCAGTCCCGACCACCATACAAAGTCTTCTAAAGTGGCAGGTTGGCGGCTTTTGAAGTACATGCGCGTTAGGCGTATCAATGCTTCATCTCTATCTATTGATACTCGTGGTTTCAACTTGTTAGCGGTAAGTGCGTAGGTGGTTTTCATTGGCAGAAGATTACCACTGCAGAGCACACCGTTCATCTCGCACATACGAACATGGTAACTCAAACGGTATTTATCCAGTAGGATATTCTTTTTTGCCAATGCCTGTACGAAGTCGTCCTTTGTGGCACTACCTTTGTCCGCCGCAGCCTGTGCAAGTATTTCTTGCACCAACATGTGTTCTTTCTCAGAGATATGAACCCTGCTGCTCATCCAACCTTTGGTAACACTGATTGCCTTTGGGGAGCATAGTTCCAACAACCACCAATAATTCTCGGCTGATACCAGTTGCCATGTGCCTCGCATGAGGTGAAAACGAATTATGCTGCCGGTATCGAAGGCTTTCTTGAACAACTTATATGATGGTTGTTTGCAACGCATGCCTACAGCCCAACGCATCATGCGATACTCCTGAGATTGCATGGCACACATATAGTGAACAACTTCCTCGGGGGTGTTGAACTGCGGAGATATAAGTTGCTGATTGAGCAGTCTGATGGATATTGGATTCATATACCGTTATGCCGGTTCCCAAAGCTCGACCCTACGCCCGTCTATATCAATTATATGCAGGAACTTGCCAAGTCCTTCATACTCCTCAATCTCGTCAAGGATAACAACACCATTCTCTCGAAGTTGTACAGTTAATCTCTCAAGATTATGTACACGATAGTTAATCATGTATTGCTGGTCTGCATCACCGAGATAGTCAGAGTCTTCAGGCATCGGACTCCATACGGTTACGCCGGTCTTGCCGGTATCCTCCTTATCAATCCACTCAAACTTATACCCGTATGGATCATCCTCAATACCAAGCATATTCTCATACCATTTACGCGTTGCGTCAGGGGCTTTGCTTTTGAACATAATACCACCCAACCCTGTTACTTTCTTTTCTTTCTTATCCATATCTCATTAAGTTTCTGTTATAACGTAAGATACATGTTTTTATTGTTTGTCATAACTCTATCATCTCTCCTTCTTTGGTTATCTTCCAAAATGGGATGTTCTTTTCATCCGTAAACTCCTTCATGCGCCATGACGATTTAAAGCCACCGGCTACGAAGTGCATGGGAACGAACATGCCTATTTTGAAACGCTCGATGAACTGTCTGCCACCAAGAGTATAGCCATTCCCGATGCGGCTATCTATTGGGAACATCACAATGTCGAAACTGTCTGCCGCTTTGCGGATGTCCTTCAGTTCTCCAAGGTATTGCTTTTCATGAGCTATCGGGTCGATGTCCTCATCAAATTCTTCGCTATAAATGGTTTGGTTCGGTACTGCTTCGGGTAGGAACCTTGCATACCAGTTGTTTAAGTCGCCGGCGTGGAAGATGCGCTTACCCTCGGTCTCAATAATCCAAGACACACCACTGTCTGTACTGCCTGATGCTTTGACGGAAACAAGTCCGTCTGACCACGAAGCACCTTTTGCCAACCAAGCATTAACTTCTTCTTTACAGGCTCTCCTGTGTCTGAGAATATCTTTGCTCAGGATATAGGTCACGTTCTCTTTGCGCTTTCTCCACTCAAAGATTTCTTTTGTGAAGTGGTCTTCATGAAAGTGGCTGGAGAAGACATACAGCGGTTTTTCGCTTCGGAGTACGCTCTGCATCACACTTGCAGGGTCTATCCAATAATCAAATACCAGAATGGATTTATCGCTTTCAAGCACAAAACCACTATGGAATATATAAGTCAGTCTCATTTTTGTTGATGATGCCTAATAATATCCAAAGGAATTGTCTGTGTTGCTTTTGCCAGCAATACGGCACTCAGCACATATAACAGTCCGAACACTGTTATCCACGTCCACCATGCCGTGCCCTCTACGGATTTAGCCCTGCCAAGGCTGTAAGTAAAACCAACCTCGCAAAGTCCTGCCAAAATTAAAACAATCCAGTTTATTTAATGTATGATAATTCTATTGAAAGATAACAACGTTTAATTTCATACCAGTGTGGTGTTTTATGCACCCTCCATTTTGTCATGGCTTACACCAACATTGAGATTTTGACACATCAGGCGTTGGGTGATGGTAGTAGGCATTATTGTAGGAGGAAATTATTATTGATATTTTCTGGCGACAAAGATACTAAAAAAATGTTCACATAAAGACCTTGGCGTACCACAAAATTCGCAAAAGAGATGCAGTTTTCACAATATTTAGCGGTATAAGGTGTGCTTATGGAATTCGCCATTGACTCTAAGAAGGTTAAACAAACTTATTTTAGTTTAACTTTTTTAGTAAAAGTTTGGATGTTTGAGATGTATTTTGTAATTTTGCAACAGTTTTTAATTCTATTCATTTGTGCGGAAGTTTTATTTTATTATAATTTGGGTCATGGTGTTTTGTTCCGGATGCGAGTATAAATTGCGTCCGAATGATGATACCGACCGTAAAAAGATAGAGATAAAACGTTACGACCGTCTGCAGAGTCAGTATCTCACTACAGGGGATTTCTCGGCATTGCAACAAATGAACACGGAGTTCCCGATAGAGACACGCACACTGATAGAAGACATCTTGCACATAGGAGAAGTTGACGACCCGGAAATAAGTAAGACATTGTTGAAATATTATCAAGACAGCACGTTGCAGGTTATCATGGCTGATGTTGAGGTGGAGTATGCAAATATTGACGATATCAACAAGAGTCTCAACGATGCTTTCGGTAAGTTGAGAACATACATTCCGGATATTCAAACGCCCGAATTTTATGCCCAAATAGGCGACCTTGAGCATAGTATCATAATCGGAGATGGCATGGTTGGAATATCACTCGACAAATATATGGGTGAGAATTATCCCATATACCGCAAATATTACAACCATAATCAGCGCGAAAGCATGACGCGCGGCAACATCACTTCCGACTGTATCTGCTTCTATTTGCTCAGCCTTTATCCGCTTGATAATCTTGAAAACAGGTCGCAGTTAGACCGCGACCTACATACCGGCAAGATAATGTGGGTGTCTAATCTCGTAGTGGGAAAGAATGTTTTCAGGACAAAATATGTTGAATGTATAGACGCCTACATGCGCAAACACTCATCGTTGACTGTGCTGCAGTTGCTTCTTGAAAACGATCATGATGATATTATAAAGAAGACAGGTATAGAATAATGTGTTTCAATCTGTTATCAGTTGTCCTTGGAATATTTCATTTAATCTTAGGTGATTGTCGAGTTTGTCTGTGAACTCATGGCTTTTTATTCCCCATTTTGGAGCAATCACCATGTCGGAAGGCGATTGTGACGCAAACCTATCGAACACTATATCATGCCTTGTGTGCTGTATGAACGACGCAACAAGTTCGATGTATTCGTCAACATCATACACGTGAAATCGCTCTTTCATGTATTCGTCGGCGAGAGCAGTGTCTTTCACCACCTGCAGTTGGTGAAGTTTAAGAATGTCAATCCGCGTCTTGCTTATTTCTTCTGCCGCCTTGATGTTATCTTCCCGCGTCTCTCCCGGCAAGCCAAGAATGAGATGCCCGCCAACGAGTATTCCCCTTTCCGCTGTGCGCGCTATGGCATCCTGCGAACATTCGAATGTATGTCCTCGCCTGATTTTTGCAAGAGTGTGGTTGTTGACACTCTCAATCCCATATTCCACAATCATGAATACCTGCCTGTTGAGTTGTTCGAGATAGTCGAGAGTCGTATTGGGAACGCAATCGGGGCGCGTTCCGATAACTATTCCGACAACATTCTCCACGTTGAGAGCCTCCTCATACAGTCGTTTAAGTTTCTCTACGGAGGCATAAGTGTTGGTATAAGACTGGAAATAAGCCATATACTTCACATCGTTATATTTTCTTTTGAAGAAGTTAATCCCCTCTGTAAGTTGCTCTCTAACGTTTTTTGTTCCTCGGCAATAAGACGGAGAAAAGGTCTTGTTGTCACAAAAGATACATCCGCCGACACCCTTCGCGCCGTCTCTATTGGGACACGAAAATCCCGCATCGATACTAATTTTCTGAACCTTGCCTCCGAGCCGTTCCCTTATCCATGAGCCAAAGTCGTTGTAATGCTTTTTTTCCATGAACCGATTTTATGATATAAACTTTGCAAATGTAGCAAATAATTCTTAACTTTGCCGCAAATTAACAATATAATCTGTATAAATGAAAAGACTTCTTATAGTTTTAGCTGCAGCATTCATATCTGCAATAAGTTTGCATGCACAGTCCGAACTCAAGTTGGAAGACATCAATTCGGGCAAGTATTCACCGCAATATCTCAGTGCCATAACGCCGATGCCCGATGGCGACAGTTATGCACAGATAAGCGAAGACGGAAAGCAAATACTGCAATTTGCGTTCAATAATGGCAAGAAAACAGCAGTGTTGTTCGACGTTAACACGACGGTAAATCTAAAAATCGACGACTTCGATGGCTATCTATTGAGTCCCGACGGGAAGAAAATGCTCATTCAGACTAAAACAAAACGCATCTATCGACATTCTTTCACGGCGGAATATTACATATACAACATCGCTAACAAGTGGTTGGAAAAACTCTCTGACAATGGTCCGCAGCAGTCACCGGTGTGGTCGGAGGATGGAAATCAGGTGGCGTTTGTGCGAAACAACAACATTTTCCTTGTGAAACTGCTCTATGATAACTCGGAAAGTCAGGTTACGAAAGACGGAAAATTCAATGAGATCATAAACGGTATTCCCGACTGGGTAAACGAAGAGGAGTTCGGATTTGCCACCGCCATGACATTCAATGCCGACGGTTCGTCTCTCTCGTGGATAAGATATGATGAGAGCAACGTCAAGACCTATTCGCTGCAAATGTTCAAAGGTGCATATCCTGAACACAAGGAATGGGGCACATATCCCGGGGAATATTCCTACAAATATCCGAAAGCCGGACAGGAAAACTCTAAGGTCAGCGTGTTGAGTTACGAAATCAAGTCGCACAAGACGAGGACACTCGACGTGCCACTGCCTGCCGATGGATATATACCAAGGATAAAGAGCACCGACAATCCGGAAAGGATTATTGTATATACGATGAACCGTCATCAGGACGAACTCTCCCTGTATGCCGTAAATCCGTATTCCACGATAAGCAAGTTGCTGGTGAAAGAGAAGGTGGATAAATATATTAAGGAGGAGGCGATGGACAATATAATCATCACCTCGAGCCATATTGTGATGCCAAGTGACAGAAGCGGACACATGCAACTTTACCTTTACGCACAGAATGGTAATATGGAGCGTCAGTTGACAACTGGAAACAATGATGTGACAAGGCTCTACGGATATGACGAAGCGACAGGAACGGTGTATTATCAGGCTGCCGGTAATGACGCAATGAACCGCGAAATATACTCTTCAGACAAAAAAGGGAAGGTTAGCAAGTTGGCGAGTGACAAAGGTTGGAACGATGCCGTGTTCAGCAAAAACTTCAAATACTTCGTCAATACATGGAGCGACTGCGACACGCCTTACCGCTTCAGCATATGTAACAACGCCGGAAAGACCATTTCTACGCTGATAGATAATGCGCAACTGAAGGCAACTTTAGCCCGGTTGTCACTCGGAAAGAAGGAGTTCTTCAAGTTTAAAACTTCTGAAGGAGTGGAACTTAATGGTATAATGGTGAAGCCGAGCAACTTTGATGCTTCACGCAAATATCCTGTCATAATGTGGCAATATGGAGGACCGGGCAGCCAACAGGTGGTCAATTCATGGCGTGTGGGTTCGATGGGACAGGGGGCTCTGTACGACCATTATCTTGCGGAAAAAGACTTTATCCTTGTCTGTGTGGATGGTCGAGGCACCGGTGCGAGAGGGGCAGAGTTTGAGAAATGTATATACCTCAACTTAGGACTGCTGGAGTCTAAAGACCAAGTAGAGACAGCCCTCTATCTGAAGTCGTTGCCGTTTGTTGACGGTGAACACATCGGAATATGGGGTTGGAGTTTCGGAGGGTTCAACACCCTTATGAGTATGAGTGAGGGCAGGGGAGCGTTTGCGGCTGGTGTAGCAGTGGCACCACCCACCGACTGGCGACTCTACGACACGGTATATACCGAGAGGTACATGCGTACGCCGCAGGAAAATCCTTCAGGCTATGACACCAATCCTATAGCCCGTGCTGCGAACCTGACCGGAGAACTGCTCATTTGCCAAGGTTTGGCAGACGATAACGTGCATCCGCAGAACACGTATGAATATACCGAAAGCCTTGTGCAGGCAGGAAAGGACTTCAAAATGAACGTTTATACAAACAGAAACCATAGTATTTATGGTGGGAATACGCGCAACCACTTGCTGAGACAAATCGCTAATCATTTCATAAAGACCTTAAAATAAAAATAAACATGCGGGACGGTGTGGCTTAGGCTTGTCGTCCTGCATGCTTTTTATGGGGTATTTCCCTCTCAATGTTCCGGCATCAGTTTCTCATTCGTGGTGGTATGGTTCGCCCTTGATTATCGTGTATGCACGGTAGATTTGTTCTGTAAAAAACAGCCTTACCATTTGGTGTGAGAACGTCATTCGGGATAATGATATTTTCTCGTTGGCACGTTCATAAACCTTATTGGAAAATCCATACGCACCACCGATGACAAACAACAGTCTCTTTGCAGCCATTTGTTTTTTTTGCAGCCATTTAGCGAACTCCACACTTCGCAATTCGCTGCCCCTTTCGTCAAGCAACACTACATGGTCGGAGGGCTGTATGAGTTGCAGTATCGATTTACCCTCTGTTTCTTTCTGCTGTTCCTCCGTGAGGTTTTTCGTGTTCTTAATGTCCGGTATGGTAACAATCTCAAATGGCATGTAGTGACCTATCCGTTCGGAATAATCGGTTATGCAGGCTGCAATATGTTTATTGTCGGTTTTACCGATAAGTATGAGCAGGGTTTTCATCAATTTTTTACCGTCGTAATTGACTTTTTGATACTATCTGTGGTTTGCATCCTCACCGTCTCTCGTGGTTTTATATTCGTTCCTTCGCTTTGGGTTCATAGGGAACCAACCTTTTTCCACACGTTTCTTTTGGGCGAACAATTCGCCGATAGCCCAAAGCAGAGAGGCTCCGGTGACTCCGAGAATGGAAGATATTATAACGTTTTCAACGAAGAACGCAGAGCATATAAACGCCGTTCCGAATACAAGGTAAAGCCACCAGTATTTTGTTCCGGTGTAATATTCCATTTTTATTACGAGAGGGTGGCACAACCCGATTATCAGGAAAGTGCTTATGGCAATTATAATTCCTGTGTAGTGTAATTCCATCATAAGTATTTCTTAAAAGAGATTGCAAAGTTAGTGCTTTTTGTTCGTTCGGACAACTTTAGTGAATAGAAAATAAAAAAAACACTTCAGTGTGTAGGGTTTATATGAAAAAATATCACTATCTTTGTGGCAGATTACAAAATACACAAACCGTTTTTATTATAAAATTGTATGGAAAATAATAAGGAACTTATTGCTCAATGTGAGCAGGCAGCGAGACAATGGCTGTCTCCTTCTTTCGATGAGGAAACGTGCAAAGAAGTTCAAGCAATGCTTGATAATCCCGATAAAACAGAACTTATAGACAGTTTCTATCGCTCGTTGGAATTTGGAACGGGCGGACTTAGAGGTGTCATGGGCGCAGGAACCAACCGCATGAATATATATATTGTGGGTATGGCGACGCAAGGATTTGCCAACTATATAAATAAGGCTTTCCCGGGGCGTACCGACCTTTCGGTGGTTGTTGGTCATGACTGCCGCAACAACGGGCGACTTTTTGCAGAAACCGTTGCCAATATTTTTTCTGCCAATGGTATAAAGGTGTATCTGTTTGAAAGCCTGCGCCCCACACCGGAAATCTCTTTTGCCATAAGGCATTTGGGAGCACAGGCGGGTGTGAATGTTACGGCATCGCATAATCCTAAAGAATATAATGGGTATAAGGCCTATTGGGAAGACGGGGCACAGGTGTTGTCGCCGCATGATACCGGCATAATCGACGAGGTTAACAAGGTCGCGATAGATGATGTGAAGTTCGAACCGAACAAAGAACTTATCGAAATAATAGGAGGAGAAATGGATTGGGACTATCTGCAGGCTATAAAGGACGCAATGGTTGACCAGGACGTTATACTCCGAAACAGTGATTTGAACATCGTTTATTCTCCGATGCACGGTGCGGGGCGCGTTATAATTCCTGCGGCCTTGCGCTCTTGGGGATTTAAAAACATACATGTGGTGCCGGAACAGATGGTAATCGACGGCAATTTCCCCACTGTTGTCTCTCCAAATCCGGAAAATCCGGAGGCGATGACATTAGGAATGAAACTTGGAACGAAGCTTAATGCCGACCTCGTGATAGCAAGTGACCCTGATGCTGACCGTCTTGCAATAGTTTGTCGCAACGATAAGGGTGAATGGGAAATACTCAACGGCAATCAAACCTGTATGATGTTCTGTTGGTATATCATTGCCAACAAGAAGAAAATGGGACAGTTGAAAGGCAATGAATTCCTTGTAAAGACTATAGTAACGACAGAGGTGATAAGAAAAATTGCGGATAAGAACGGTGTGGAACTGAAGGACTGTTACACCGGATTTAAGTGGATTGCCAACGAAATACGCGTCAATGAAGGCACAAAGAAGTATATCGGAGGTGGAGAAGAGAGTTTCGGTTTCCTGCCGTTCGACAAGGTGCGTGACAAGGATTCTCCTGCAAGTATCTGCCTTATATGCGAGATTGCGGCATGGGCGAAAGACAACGGAATGACACTCTACGACCTGCTGATGAAAATCTACACGGAATATGGGTTCTCAAAGGAGGTGACGTTCAACGTGGTGAAGACCGGAAAGAGCGGTGCCGACGAGATAAAGGCAATGATGGAGAACTTCCGTGAGAACTCTCCTAAGCAACTTGGAGGTTCTAAGGTGATTGTATGTAAAGACTACAAGACGCTTGAGCAGACCAACGCTGACGGTTCGAAGCAGAAGTTAGACATGCCGGACACGAGCAATGTGCTGCAATGGTTCTGCGAGGACGGAACGAAAGTGAGCGTGCGTCCGTCTGGAACCGAACCTAAGATAAAATTCTATACCGAGGTGAAGGACGACACGATGAAGTGCGCCGGATGTTATGAAAGATGTTCCAATGATGCCGACAAGAAGATAGACGCATTAAGAAAAGACCTCGGTCTGTAATTCCGTTTGACGTCTTACGGATTTTTAATTTGCCGAAGAGGTGTGCGGTTTTAAGCCGATTTTTGCATACTTCTTCGGCAAATGTTTGTTTACAGCCGGTGATATGGTTAAGACATAGTTGGCGGTAATAAAGCAGGAGTCCCACATTTCTTTCGAGATGTGGGACTCTGTTGTTTGTTTGGAATAAGTTTGTTTTGTTTTGTTAAGCTTCAGCTTCTGGTATTACTGAAACGGTACTCTTGTTTTTGCGACCTTTTTTGAAGTTAACCACTCCGTCAACCAGCGCAAACAATGTGTCATCCTTACCGATGCCTACGTTCTTGCCCGGGTTGTGATGTGTACCGCGTTGGCGTACAATTATGTTTCCTGCAATAACTTTCTGTCCGCCCCAGATTTTCACGCCGAGTCGTTGTGATGCGCTCTCGCGTCCGTTCTTAGAACTACCAACACCTTTTTTATGTGCCATTTCTTTGTTCCTCCTCTGTTTTAAGCGTTAACTGACTTGATTACAACCTCGGTAAACTGCTGGCGATGTCCATTCTTCTTGCGATAATCCTTGCGGCGTTTCATTTTGAAGACAATCACCTTGTCACCCTTAACGAGTGGCTTTTTCACTTCGGCTACTACTTTAGCACCTTCTACGGTTGGTGCACCTACCGTGATAGAATCTCCATTTTCTACGAGGAGAACCTTGTCAAATTCAACAGTCTGACCCTCTTCTGAGTCTTTAATGTGGTTTACAAAGAGTTTTTTGCCCTCTTCAACCTTGAACTGCTGACCGTTAATTTCTACAATTGCGTACATTTATTTATTTGTAAACGGTTTTTTCCGCAAGGCGGACAACATAGTGCTGCCTCTTTACCGAGCCTCCACGGACTATATTTATATCAAAATTCAGTCATTGATTTGCAAATCGGATGCAAAGGTACGAATTATTTTTTATCTGCCAAATAATTTTTCATGGTTTTGGTTGTCGTTACCTTATAATTGCTTTGTTTTTAACATTTTGTGGCAAAAGTTTTGTCGCTTCGATATTTCTGCGTAACTTTGCAAGGAACTAAAACGATGTAAATCAACTTATGATGAGGTTAATATCATGGAATGTCAATGGGCTGAGAGCATGTGTTGGCAAAGGTTTTGAGGAGTATTTCAAGGCTATTGATGCAGATTTTTTCTGTCTTCAGGAAACGAAAATGCAGGAGGGGCAACTTGATTTGAAATTTGCTGGATACCGTTCTTACTGGAACTATGCCGACAAGAAAGGGTATTCCGGAACGGCAATATATACAAAACATGAACCCGTGAGTGTGGAATATGGCATCGGTGTCGATGAGCACGACCATGAGGGAAGGGTGATAACGCTCGAAATGGAAAATTTCTTCCTCGTAACTGTATATACGCCGAACTCACAAGACGAACTGAAAAGGCTCGATTACAGAATGATGTGGGAAGATGATTTCCTCGCATTTCTGAAACGGTTAGACGAAAAGAAGCCTGTAATAGTATGCGGTGACATGAACGTTGCACACAAGGAAATTGACCTGAAGAATCCAAAGACAAACCGCAGGAATCCCGGATTTACCGACGAGGAGCGCGAAAAGTTTACGCAACTGCTGTCGAATGGATTTGTAGATACGTTCAGATATTTCTACCCCGACACCACCGATGCCTATTCATGGTGGAGTTATCGCTTTCGGGCAAGGGAGAAGAACACCGGCTGGCGCATCGATTATTTTGTCACTTCGGAGCGTATTTCGGAAAAGCTCACCGGGGCAAAGATACACAGCGACGTGTTCGGGTCAGACCATTGCCCTGTTGAACTCACATTGGATATATGAAATCAAGGATAGATAAAGAATAAAATATGAAATTAAACGAATTGGTAAAGAGTTTCGAGTTTGATGAGATTTTCCCGTCAATCGCACAGATGTACCCCAATGCCAAACGCCACAGAAAGGAGTTTGAGAGAGCATTCAACATCATGCTTGACATGAGGTGCACACCTACGAACAGGAGCATAAAATACAAAATACTCGAAGACCCTAACAGCGGAGACCGTTATTACGGAGCGGAGGATAACGACTTCAAGGCAACGTGGGACATACTACTTGGCATGGAAATAAAGAAAATGGGCAAGGTTGACCTCACGGAAGAGGAAATCCTCGCCAACTGTCTGCTCAATGCCATATTCAACGGAAAGCATCCTGCCGACTTTTCCCCGGAATATAATGTTCTGATAAGGTCTTGACGACTGCTTCGGAACGGGAAAACGATGTGGGTCAAACACCCTCTTCGTCTTCCGTTACATCCTGCACAGACTCGTTCTCGGAGTCCGGAATGTCGTCAATCCTGTTGTCACGCTCCACATGAACGTCACCCATGCGCGAAACTGTCAGTACAAGTGGGATATATTCGTCGCTCATGGAGTCAGGAGAACCCACGCTTGCAGCAAATACAAGACGGTCGCCTTTTACTTCAGTGAACACCACTGCAAGCAGGGCACCGTCTTTTATTGTTGACTCATTGAGATATTCACGGAACGACAGTTTGGTGTATTCGCGGCTGAAAAATTCTGTACCGTCAGGTCGCAACACCTTCACCGACACACGATTATCATAATATTCCGCCCCCGATTCATCTCGTGTCACCGGCAGTTCGGTGTCTGCACGGCGATGTATCTCTATGGTATATGTCTTGCCCAACCATTGCACGACCTGCGTATCGTCGGTATCTCCCATCTTTTCAGGTCCCGACTTCTTTACAATCACCGGCTTCTGGGTTATAATATCGGTGTTTTTTTTCTCTTCCTTGCATGCCGAAAGGAGGCATACCGATGCTAACAGAGCGAATTTTAAATACTTCATGTCTGAAAAATTTCATGCAAAATTAACTAAAATCCGTATAAAAGCAAAATTTATACCGCCATATTTTCCCTCCATTGGATTTTTCTTTTAACTTTGCAGAACATTAGTATTTGACAATATGAAGAAGTTACTTGTTATAATAACACTGATGTCTGTGATTGCATGTAGTGGCAACGGCGACTCTCCGGAGAAGGATAAATCGCAGTCACACGACACGAAAGACGCTGCTCCTGTGACCCTTATAGCGCAGATCAGGAAGTGTTCAAAGTTATACACTGCCGATTTCAAGGTGCACAAGATTATCACACACGACGATGAAGTGAAACTGAAGGGGAGCGTTATGCAGCAAGACTTCGACATTCCCCTGCCGCTCGGCTCGCGCAAGGTGGCAATCCCGATGGACGCAACAATCAAAGCATACATCGATTTCTCTGATTTCTCGGAGAAGAACGTTAAGCATGACGGCAAGAAAATAGAGATAACATTGCCCGACCCACAGGTTGAACTCACTGAAACTCGCATCAATCACGATGAGATAAAGAAGCATGTGCCGTTCCTGCGCTCCAACTTCAGCGACAAGGAACTTGCCGAATATACCACGCAGGGCAGGAAAGCAATCATCAGCGACATACCCAAGTTGGGCATTGTGAGCATGGCTCGCGAAAGTGCCACGCGCACATTGGTGCCCATGCTTAGACAAATGGGTTATGAAGATGAGGACATAACGATAACGTTCCGCAAGGATTTCCCTGCCGACAACATAATGAACATTATAAAGATTGGGGACAAAGGATAAAGAACAAGGCGAGATATGGAAGGAAACAAAATACTTACGTCCGGCAAAATGACATGCCTCACATGGTCGATAATCGTGCTTGTTGTGGCAATAACGATTGCGATATTCGTGTCAAAACTGAAGCGTGATCACGTGGAAACTGTCGTAAATGATGAAATATCGCCTACTCCGACTCTCATAAAGTCAATGCAGGACATCGGAGAATGGGAATTTCTCTCAATCACCGATGAGGAACTTGTCGATACCATTAAGAGGGGATTGTTCAGCGATGATGAACTTGTGCGCATCTATTACGGCACTTTACGCCTCGGCGTTAACATGCACAAGGCTTCTCCGGGGTGGCTTACTGTGAGTGGCGACACGCTCAACGCCCGGTTACCACGTATAGAATTGCTTGACAACAACTTCATTGACGAGGGGCGCACACTGTCTTTCTATGAGAATGGCTCGTGGACAGATGCCGACCGTGCCGCACTATACAAGCGCGCTTACAGCATGATGCGGAAACGCTGTCTCACACCTGATAACATAAAGTCTGCCGAACTTTCATGCTCCGAACAGTTCATGAAGATATTCAAGGCTTTAGGATATGAGAACGTAGTGATAACATACGAGAAATGAAAGCCTGTAGTCAGGTGACAGTATTTAATTGCTACGACTTTCAAGATTGTTTTTGAATACACATCTGCTTATATTATAGTAATGTACAACACAGCACCATGACCGGAAAAAAGAATAAGGAATACGATGAGTGGCTTGCCACAATAGCAAATACGCGCCTGCTGTATAACACCATGAATGAGCTTGAAACTTTCGTGGATAACCACTCCATACATAACAACGGCACAAGGAGATGTTTCGGTTCTCTACAGAAAATGCGTGCCACGTTCCGTGACTTGCTGGTGGAAGCGTCGCAGATGACCGAAAACAATGTTGACCTTGAATTCCTGATGAGACAGTATAAAAAGGCATGGAACTTCTTCAAGCAAAATCTTTCACGAAGAAGCGAGCCGCAAAAAGTGGCTCTCGAACTGCTTCTATATTGCTACGACCAATGCGCGGCAGACGTTGTCGGGAAAAGGAAACGTGAGATTTTCGATGAAATAATGGAGCAGTGCATCGACATCCCTTTCGTAGTTCTGATGCTATTGAAGATTATACCCGGCTACTACTCGAAAGAAGGCGATGCGACCGACATGGCATACAAATACGAAAAGGCGTTGCAACTTTTGGAAAAGTTCACCGAAGGGAAAACCATGTTCAACCTGTTGCCGGCCATAACAAAGGCGAGGGAAGAGAAGAACAAGACCAGACTGACACTCCTGTACCACGTAAGGAATATCCTGAACACGTTTGAAGCGTTCATAAGTTCAAGCAATATTTACAACGCCTCGTCGTATATAAAGCAAAACTTTGTAAGTTTCGACCTTGAAGGATATTGGAATGAGTGCGGAGGAACGCTGCAATATACCGCCTTTTGGGAGATAAACCATGCCGCAAACGAGGGTACATATTTCGCTACTTACTGGCATAAGAATTCAGAAAACGTTCTCACCGGCACACAATATACGATGTTTTTGCTGGAAACCGATGACGACAGACTCCTTGCTTACATCATTCATCCCGAAGCAATAAAGCACAGAATGAAGGGACAGAGTTACGGCGACAAAGACAACTCGTGGTATATTACCGAAATGCCGGAGGAAAACAACCCCGACAACCTTGACTTCATGAGGTTTATACACTCCGACTTTTGGCAGTCGAGACTAAATCTTACGAGGGTTACAAGCAGCACTGTGTCTGAATGTTACGATAAATGGATGAACTCTTGCATAATAAACAAAGCTTTCGGACATCTGGAATATGTATTAACTCCAAACCTGTATGCCATAACGCAAAACCATATCTATCTCCCGACAGATAAAGAAGGGGAATTTTTCAAGATACCCCGCAATCCGAATTACGGATTTGACAATATACAGTTTGGCGACAATGTGGGAATAATGAAGATGAATGGCAGGGAGTATATAGCCTTCGACGAACTTATGATATACATCAAGACGTCAAAAAGAGAACTTGATAAATATGGCATAGAGATAGTGCGCAGGATAGAATGACAATGTGAAGTGCAATTTTTTCACAACCTGTTTAAACCATAATCAAGCAGAGACATCATACTATTATATAAAGCATATTATCTATAAAAACAGAATTGAATGAAAGATTTAAAAGGAACAAGAACAGAGAAGAACCTGCAGGAAGCATTTGCAGGTGAGAGCATGGCTCGCAATAAGTACACTTATTTTGCAAGCAAGGCTAAAAAGGATGGTTATGAGCAGATTGCAGCTATCTTCGAGGAGACGGCAGCCAATGAGAAAGAGCATGCCAAGATGTGGTTTAAGTATCTTGAAGGAGGTGCTGTAAAGGACACTATGAGCAACCTTAAAGCGGCTGCCGAAGGCGAGAACTACGAGTGGACCGACATGTACGACCGTATGGCCAAGGAGGCTGAAGAAGAAGGTTTTAACGAGATCGCATCAAAGTTCCGATTGGTTGCAGCAATAGAGAAGCACCATGAGGAGCGTTATAAGAAACTGCTCGGAAACATTGAGGAGGGCATCGTATTCTCTCGCGACGACGAGCGTATATGGAAATGTCGCAACTGCGGTCATATCGTGATAGGCAAGAAAGCCCCTGAAATATGCCCGGCATGCAGTCATCCTAAGGCCTATTTTGAGATTTCTGCAGAGAACTACTAATCCCGATTTTAGGATTTGAAACTCCAACCCGCAAACGTCATATCACAGAGTGCCTTTGTGATACGATGTCTGCGGGTTGATTGTTTGTATGCTCTTGCCGGTAACCTCATGGCAAACAAGAAACTAAAATCGGCGAAATTGAAATGTAAAATCGCCGATTTTGATGAGCAATTTCGCCGATTTTGGTTAGTAATTTCGGCGAATTTGGTTTTCATCAACTTATCTTTTGCAAGGCGATATGCGGCAGATGGGCTAACCGTTGTTGGTTATTCGCAGCCTTACCCACAACCGGCGGGGGATTAAACGCCAAAAGAACGTCAGCACTCTGTAACGCCAATCTATCACATGAACGCTCTTCCGCGAGTTTATTGCGCCGACAATCTCCCGCGCAACGTATTCCGGGCGCATCAGCATGGGATATTTCTTGTCTGTCCCCAGCAGGTCGGTGTCAACGAAACCGGGGCGCAATTCAGTGAAACGAATGTTTAAGCGGCGCATGCGTGCCTGCTGTTCGAGAGCCTCGATATAGGTGGATTGAAATGCTTTCGTGGCACTATATGAGGGGGCAGCACCAAGTCCTTTTGTCCCTGCTATCGACGTTATCATGGCAATGTGTCCGCCCTGATGCTCAGACATGTAGTTATACGCGGCACCTATCATCTGTGCAAAACCCACGGCATTGGTCTTTATGGTGCGTGCTTCAATGTCGCAGTCGAGTTGCATGTTCTGCTTGCCTATGCCCGAGGCATAGAAAAACAACTCGATTCCGCCGAGTTCACCTATCAGGTTGCGTAACTTCTGCGGCGCGCAGTCTTCCTCAACGTCAATGCAGGACGTGATTACCTGTCCGGGAAACTCTTCTTTCAACTCCTCGAGCAGCGCGATTCTGCGGGCGGCAACACCCACATGCCACCCGTCGGCAAGCAGCAACCGCGCCACCTCCCTGCCTATACCCGATGACGCTCCTACAACAACGGCTCTTTTCATAATGCCACAAAAGTATCTAAAATAAACGATATAAATGCAATAAAGGGCTATAAAATTTGCTCATTTAAAAAAAACTGATTACTTTTGCAATGTTTAATATTCAAATTAGATTTACTTTGTATTTATGAAAGAGTTTCTGAAATTCACCGCAGCCACAATCGTTGGACTTCTTGTTTTCACAGTAATCATAGTAGCAATCGGGATGATGAGCATAATAGGCATGATTGCCTCGGGCGAGTCTTCCGGTCCTGTTGCAGACAATTCGGTTTTGGTGTTGCCACTTAGCGGTACGCTTGGAGAGCGTTCGAGCGATAACACGCTGGCACAATTTATCGGTAATGGAACGGAGACTGTTGGGTTAGACGATATTCTCGGCGGGATAAAGAAAGCCAAAGAGAATGACAACATAAAAGGAATATACATTGAGGCAGGTATGTTTGCCCCCGATTCATACGCCTCGCTACAGGCAATTCGTAAAGCTCTGCAGGATTTCAAGAAGAGCGGGAAGTGGATTGTGGCATACGGCGACTCATACTCGCAGAACACTTATTATATCGCGTCGGTGGCAGACAAGGTAATGCTGAACCCGCATGGCGTAATAGACTGGCACGGACTGGCATCGCAACAGTTATTTCTGAAAGACCTTATGGCAAAGTTCGGGGTTAAGATGCAACTCGCTAAGGTGGGTACATACAAGAGTGCGCCGGAGATTTTCACTGCCGACAAGATGAGCGACCCTAACCGGGAACAGATTACGGCATACATCAATGGCATTTGGCAGAATGTGCTTAAAGACGTTTCGGCAAGCAGAAAAATCAGCACAGAACAGCTCAATCAGTATGCCGACAGCCTGATTACGTTCGACAACCCGCAGAATTATGTAAAGTATAAGTTGGTTGACCGGCTATTATATACCGACGAAGTTAAGGGAGTGGTCAAGGAAATGATGAAACTCGGCGAGGACGACGACTTTGCAAAGGTGACGATAAGCGACATGGTAAACGTTAAAGGAAAGCGTAAGGGCGGCGAGGAGATTGCCGTTTACTACGCCTATGGCGACGTTGTGGATGGTGCGGTGTCAATGAGTCGCGGAGAAAACATAGATGCACAGGTGGTGTGCAGAGACCTTGAGAAACTCATGGAGAACGATGATGTAAAGGCAGTGGTACTTCGCATAAACACAGGAGGTGGCTCTGCCTATGCTTCTGAGCAGATATGGCACTCCCTGAAGAAACTGAAATCAAAGAAGCCTGTTGTGGTATCAATGGGCGGAATGTCGGCTTCGGGAGGATATTACATAAGCAGTATTGCCAACTATATATATGCCGAACCAACCACTTTGACAGGCTCTATAGGTATCTTCGGCATGTTCCCGGATCCGAGTCAGCTGCTTACCGAGAAGTTGGGAGTGAAGTTCGACGAGGTGAAGACCAACAAGTTCAGCACCTTCGGTTCCTTGGCGCGCCCGATAAGCGAGGAAGAAATGGCAATACTCAACCGATATATAGACCGTGGTTACAGTCTTTTCCGCTCGCGGGTGGCTGAAGGTAGGAATATGTCGGCGGACGAAGTGGAGAAGGTTGCGCAAGGAAGGGTGTGGCTCGGACAGGATGCCTTGAAGATAAAACTCATCGACGGCTTGGGTGGACTTGACGACGCGGTGGCAAAGGCGGCACAACTGGCTAAACTGGATGAATACCACACCGTTGCATATCCGGAGAAAGCGAGCTGGATGGAGCAAATTTCAGGGCAGATGAATCAGGACAACTACATCGACTCACAGCTTAGGCTTGCACTCGGAGAATACTATGAGCCGTTCATGCTATTGCGAACAATGAACGAGCAGAGTGCTATTCAGGCAAGAATGACGTTTTATCTGAAAGTGGAATAAATGGAAGGTGACTTCATAAAGATAAACAAATGGCTGTTGCCACTGAGCTGGATATATGGATGCGGGGTGCGACTTAGGAACAAACTCTTTGATATTGGAGTTCTTAAAAGCCGTTCATTCGACATTCCGGTTATATCGGTGGGCAACATAACCGTGGGCGGTTCCGGCAAGACTCCCCACGTGGAGTATCTTGTGAGGTTGCTGAAAGACAGGTCAAAGGTGGCAGTGCTCAGCCGTGGATATAAACGAAAGAGCAAGGGTTACTTATTGGCGGGGAAGGACACGCCGATGATTGAAATTGGAGATGAGCCGTATCAGATAAAGAAAAAATTTCCGAACGTTCACGTGGCTGTGGATAATGACAGATGTCATGGTATAGACAAACTGTGCGGAAGTGCGGAAACAAACGATACCGATGTGATATTGCTTGACGATGCCTATCAGCACAGGTATGTGAAACCGGGCATTAACATACTGCTCGTGGATTTCCACAGACTCATAACGCACGACAAACTGTTGCCTGCAGGGAGGTTGCGCGAACCGAAAGACGGCAAGAGTAGGGCAGACATAGTGATTGTTACGAAGTGTCCTTCAGACATGAAACCAATGGACTTCAGGGTTCTCATAAAGACAATGAACCTGAGACCTTATCAGACATTGTATTTCACCACGCTGAAATACGGCTGTCTGAAACCGCTGTATTGCGGCAGGGACATTAAATTGGAGGAACTGAAGGCGAACCGTAACATCCTCTTGCTTACCGGTATAGCATCGCCAAAACAAATGATTTCAGACCTGAAATCATATTCCGAAAAGATATTCCCGATGACTTTCAGTGACCATCACCGGTTCACTTCGAAGGATATTCGGAGACTCAACGAGCGGTTTGCTGCTATGCCGGAACCGAAAATCATCATCACTACCGAAAAAGATGCGGCGCGACTTTTCGGAATGGACGGACTGAGTGACGACGTTAGACACAACATATTTGCTCTTCCCATAGAGGTGGAGTTTATGTTAGACAAACAAGATATTTTCAACCAAAAGATTATTAACTATGTACGAAAAAATTCAAGAAACAGCATCTTGGTTAAAGCAAAGGATGACCACAAGTCCGAAAACGGCAATAGTACTGGGAACAGGACTCGGACAATTAGCTTCAGAAATAACTGATACCTACGAGTTTCACTATAACGAAATTCCTAATATGCCCGTATCTACTGTGGAAGGGCATAGCGGAAAACTTATATTTGGAAAACTCGGGGGAAAGGATATCATGGCAATGCAAGGGCGTTTCCATTTCTATGAGGGCTACTCAATGAAGGAAGTGACGTTCCCGGTGAGGGTTATGTATGAACTTGGAATAAAGACTCTCTTCGTTAGTAATGCCGCAGGGGGTATGAACCCGGAGTTCAAGATTGGCGACCTGATGATTATCAACGACCATATCAATTTCTTCCCGGAGCATCCGCTCAATGGAAAGAACTTCCCCACAGGTCCGAGATTTCCTGACATGCACGAGACCTACGACCACGAACTGATTGCTCTCGCAGACGGCATCGCGGAAGAAAAGAACATCAGAGTGGTGCATGGCGTTTACGTGGGAGTGCAAGGACCTACATTCGAGACACCCGCCGAATATCGCATGTATCGCATGCTTGGTGGTGATGCCGTCGGAATGAGTACCGTGCCTGAGGTTATCGTGGCTCATCATTGTGGCATAAAGACATTCGGTATAAGCATCATAACCGACCTCGGCGGCTTTGACGACCCTGTGGAAGTTTCTCATGAGGAGGTACAGGTGGCAGCAAATGCGGCACAGCCTGTAATGACAGAGATAATGAGAGAGATGATCAAGAGGTCGTGATTGCTGATTTAGGGAATAAGAAATCTTATTTTTAGAAATTGGAAATATCAAAAATCGGTGAGTTTGGACTCATAGAAAGACTCACCAAAGACATCAATCTGCAACAGTCGTCCACGCTAAAAGGTGTGGGCGATGATTGCGCTGTGCTCTCTTTTCCTGACACCCGGGTGCTTACTACAACTGATATGCTCATGGAGGGAGTTCACTTCGACCTTACATATACCGACATTAGAAACCTTGGTTACAAGGCGGCAATGGTGAACATCAGTGACATCTTCGCCATGAACGGCACTCCGAGACAACTGCTTGTGAGCCTTGCCTTGAGCAAGCGTTTCACCGTTGAAGATCTCGAAACGTTATATGAAGGCATATCCGCAGCATGCAGTAAATGGAATGTTGATATTGTGGGGGGAGACACTACATCGTCGCTGACAGGGCTTGCAATAAGCATCACATGTATCGGTGACGCCCGACAGGAGGATATTGTTTATCGAAACGGTGCACACGACACCGACTTGGTATGCGTGAGTGGAGACCTCGGTGCGGCTTACATGGGACTACAGTTGCTCGAAAGGGAGAAAAGTGTCTATTATCAGCAGGTGGATGAACTGAACAAAAGGATAAAAGACGCGAAGGCTGACGGTACATATGGCGCAAAACTTGCAGCCTTCCGGCAGGAGTCTATGGCACTAAAAGATTTCCAACCCGACTTCGCAGGGAAGGAATATTTGCTGCAAAGGCAACTGAAAGCAGAGGCTCGCGGTGACATTATAAGACGCTTGCAAGAGGCAGGAATACGCCCCACGGCGATGATGGACATAAGCGACGGACTGTCGTCAGAACTGCATCACATCTGCAAACAGTCGGGAGTAGGATGCCGTATCTTTGAGAAAAATCTGCCAATCGACTACCAAACAGCGGTTATGGCAGAAGAGATGAACATGAATGTTACCACCTGTGCGCTCAACGGTGGCGAAGACTACGAACTTCTTTTCACCGTACCCATCGGAGACCACGAAAAGATAAAAGACGTAGAAGACGTGCACTTAATAGGACATATCACACGGGCAGAACTGGGACTGATGCTCGTAAGCCGTGACAATCAGGACTTCGAATTGAAGGCACAGGGCTGGAATCACATGGCTGCCGAGTGATAATGAAAGCGGGATGTTAATCGCATAAAAAGATATAAGATGTTCATTTCTTTGCCATAGAACGAAAAAAGCCGGTAAATATTTGGTTATGTGCACTTCTTGCACTACCTTTGCAAGCAAATCGGAAACCTTATTTAATTAAAAAATAAACACATGAAAAGAGACAATCAGATTTTCGAACTGATCGAGAAAGAGCACCAGCGCCAGCTTAAAGGTATGGAGCTGATTGCTTCCGAGAACTTTGTAAGTGACGAGGTAATGGAGGCTATGGGCTCATACCTCACAAACAAGTATGCCGAGGGTTATCCCGGCAAACGCTATTATGGCGGTTGCCAAGTGGTGGACGAAGTGGAGAACATCGCAATAGAGCGCGTGAAGAAACTCTTCGGAGCAGAATATGCCAACGTACAGCCACACTCCGGTGCACAGGCTAATGCCGCAGTACTGCTCGCAATACTGAAACCGGGCGATACGTTCATGGGTATGAACCTTGACCACGGTGGACACCTCTCACACGGTTCACACGTTAACACGAGCGGTATCCTGTACAACCCGGTTGGATATAACCTCAACAGGGAAACCGGTCGCGTTGATTATGATGAGATGGAAGCACTCGCAATGGAGCACAGACCGAAACTTATCATCGGTGGTGGATCGGCATACAGCCGTGAGTGGGACTACAAACGTATGCGCGAGATTGCTGATAAGGTGGGCGCATTGCTTATGGTTGATATGGCGCATCCTGCCGGACTTATTGCTGCCGGACTGCTTGACAACCCCGTGAAGTATGCTCACATCGTTACTTCTACTACCCACAAGACCCTTCGTGGACCTCGTGGTGGTATCATCCTTATGGGCAAAGACTTCGAAAATCCTTGGGGATTGAAGACTCCTAAGGGTGCTGTGAAGATGATGAGTCAACTGCTCAATAGCGCAGTATTCCCCGGTCAGCAGGGCGGTCCGTTGGAACATGTAATCGCAGCAAAGGCTGTTGCTTTCGGAGAAGCACTGCAGCCGGAGTTCAAGGAGTGGGCAAGTCAGGTCAAGAAAAACGCTGCGGTTCTTGCCGACGAACTCGTAAAGCGTGGCTTCAACATAGTTAGTGGTGGAACAGACAACCACTCTATGCTCGTTGACCTGCGTTCTAAATATCCTGAACTCACAGGTAAGGTGGCAGAAAACGCGCTCGTTGCTGCCGACATCACAGTTAACAAGAACATGGTTCCGTTCGACTCACGTTCTGCTTTCCAAACATCAGGACTGCGCCTCGGTACCCCTGCCATAACAACACGTGGTGCCAAGGAAGATCTGATGGTTCTTATCGCAGAACTCATCGAGACCGTTCTTAACGATCCGGAGAACGAAGAGGTAATAGCAAGCGTTCGTGCTCGCGTAAACGAGACGATGAAGAACTATCCTCTCTTCGCTTATTGATAACGTATTGGTCATTCGGATTTCCCTCGATTTTACCGCTTTGGGAAATCCGAATGATTGTTTTTATCTAACTCTTTCGTGCGTAACTAATTTGCCGGTATTCGATATTGCAAAACCCCTGCAGGTTATTTACAATAAATTTAAGACATAATAGGCATGAATGTAGAACAGGTCAGAGAGTTTTGTCTTACGCTACCGGGTGTTACGGAGGACTCTCCGTATGGTCCGGACATGATAGTGTTCAGGATAGAAAGGAAAATATTCCTGCATCTTCCGCTGGAATATGCCGACCCCCGCATTGCAATCAAACTGTCACCGGAAAAAGGATTAGAACTGCGTGACCGTTATGAGGCTGTACGTCCTGCCTTTCACATGAATAAGACACATTGGAATGAAATCCTGATTGAGAATACTTTCCCAGACGAACAGATTAAAGACTGGATATCAGAGTCATATACTATTGTACTGAACAACCTGCCAAAGAAGCTTAGGGTGTTGTATGGAGCCTGAGCGTTCTAAATGTTTTGCAATGTCATTTGGCAGCGTTTCCACCGGCAACATAACCCATTGTCCATGCTGCTTGTAGGTTGAAACCACCCGTCACGGCATCAACGTCGGTCACTTCGCCTGCGAAGTATAATCCGGGTAAATGCTTGCTTTCGAGAGTGTTCGGATTTATGGATGATAAAGACACACCTCCGCAGATCACAAACTCATCCCTCCACTTGCTCTTTCCGTCAACATGATAAACGTCGTTTGTGAGAATTTCCACAATCTTATTTTGCCATTTCTTACCCGTTTCATCCCACCTTTTCTCACTTGCAACATCCATTTTCCTCACGAGATAATCCCAAAGTCGGGTAGGGAGGTCGTATGGTCTTACGTTCCCAACCTTTTTCGCCGCGTTTTCTCTTGCCGTTTTTGCGATGTTTTCTGCAACTACAGACATGTTGGACTGTCCTATCCAGTTCACTGAAATGTCAAAACGATACTTCCGTTCGTGTGCAAGACGTGCAGCGTATGACGAAAGTCGCAGCACAGCCGGACCGCTCATGCCCCAGTGGGTGATGAGAAGCGGTCCGTCTCCGCGCATCTTCTCGCCAACAATCCCCACCGAAACATTTTTCACCACCGTACCCATAAGCCCACGCAGAGCCTTGTCCGCTATATTGAATGTGAACAGAGACGGGGCAGGTTCTGTTATCGAATGCCCTAAACTTGCGATATAATCGAATGATGAAATATAAGCATGCCCACCTGTGGCTATTACAACACGCTCTGCTACAATATATTTATCACTGTCATTAAAGAACAAAAACATAGCGTCATCGCTCCTTTCAATGCGTGAAAGAGAGTGCCCGGTTTTAGTCGCTATGCCTAATCTGTGGGCTTCGTCAACAAGACATCTCACCACCGACTGTGCATCCTGAGAGCGCGGGAACACGCATTCATCGTCTTGTATCACCAACGGTACGCCGTGTTTCTCAAACCAACGGAATGTGTCTTGATAATCAAAAGTATTAAACAAGCGTTTCATCAGTTTATCACCTCGTGGATAAACCTTCTTCAAATCGCTGATACCGGAGAAAGAGTTAGTAAGATTACACCGTCCACCTCCGGTTATTCCCACCTTTGCCAACGGCTTTTTCCCCTTTTCATATATCGTTACGATTGCATCGGGAGTCGTCTCCTTTGCCTTTATTGCAGCAAAGAAACCTGCCGCACCACCACCGATGATTGCTATTCTTAAAGACATTACGTTATGTTATTGGAGGTTGAAAGTAGGCCGGTAGGATAGATACAAAAACGCAGGAACATAAGAGTTTGGACAACAGAGCATATCATCTGTTTCGCGACGTTGCTCAGAAATGAAAGCATTGCCCAATCTCCTATATTCCCAAATGCGGATAAATTATTTCAGATAGTCTTCGAAATACTGTGTTATACGTTCATGCAGATGCACGCTCTTATGTCCTCTCATGTTGTGTGGCTCGCCCGGATATACGAAGAAATCGGGTTGTGTGCCTGCCTCGATACATGCCTTTATGAACGAAAGGCAATGCTGTGGAACCACTGTCGGGTCGTTATAGCCTGTAATAATCTGCAGTTTTCCTTTCAGGTCTTTTGCCCTTGGTATCAGCGAAGTCTCGGCATAACCTTCCGGATTTGTCTGCGGTGTGTCCATATAACGCTCGCCGTACATCACCTCATACCACTTCCAGTCGATGACCGGACCGCCGGCAACGCCCACTTTGAACACGTCGGGGTGGTTCACCATAAGCGAAATTGTCATAAAACCACCAAAACTCCAGCCATGAACTCCTATCCTGTCTTGGTCAACATAAGGCAAAGACTTCAGGAACTCCACGCCTTTCATCTGGTCAGCCATTTCCACTTGTCCCAACCGGCGGAATGTAGCCTGCTCGAAGTCGCGCCCCCTGTTCTCACTTCCACGGTTATCTATAATGAAGAGAACATAACCCTTCTGTGCCATGTACGTCTCCCACGGACGACTGCCCCAATGCCAGCGTGCGTCAACATTGTGCGCATGCGGACCACCATAGACATATACCACAGTGGGATATTTCTTCGTTTCATCGAAGTTAGCAGGGCGAACCATGCGATAATAAAGGTCGGTAGTGCCATCGGCTGCCTTTATCTTACCGGTAGAAAACTCCGGTGTCTGATATCCTTTCCACGGATTTGCCGCTTTAAGGTATGGGGTTTTATCCGCCGTAGCAGCACTTTTTGCATCAGTGCGCGATATGGTTATGATGCGCGGAACGGCTGGTTCAGAATAGTTATCATAGAACCACGCCCCCGATTCCGATACATTTGCGTAGTGCCAGCCACGTCCGTTGTCAAGGCGCGACAACTTCCCGTTGCTTACGTTCACGCTATACGTGTTCTGCTGGATGTCGTTTGCTTCGTTTGCAGCAATGATTACAGATTTGTTCTTAGCGTCAAATCCATAAATCTCCATTACCACCCACTTACCTTTTGTTAGTTGTCCGAGTTCCTTTCCAGACTTGTCAAAGAGGTAAAGGTGGTTATAACCGTCCTTCTGGCTTTGCAAGATGAATTTTGAATTGTCCCAAGGCAGGAATTGTATCGGGTGCGACGGCTCAACGTATTTATCGGAAGTCTCACGGTAGAGTTCCGATATGCGCTCACCGGTAGATGCGTCGTAACTCACAAGTCTGCAATCATTTTGGTCGCGGTTCAGTTCAAACATATATATCGTTTTGCTGTCTGGCGACCACGCGATGTTGGTGAAGTAACGGTCTGTTGGGTCTCCGGCTTTCAGATATACTGTGCTTTTGGTTTTCACGTCATACACTCCCACAGTCACTTTATGCGATGTCTCGCCCGCCATAGGATATTTGTCCGGTTCGTATGCAGCGATGCGCGTATCAATGTTCACCTGCGGATAGTCAGCCACCATCGATTGGTCCATGCGATAGAAAGCCAGTTTCATGCCGTCGTTACTCCAGTAAGTACCTTTCGATATGCCGAACTCGTCACGGTGAACAGAACTTCCATACACTATTTCCCGGCTGCCGTCGGTGGTCAGACAGTTCTCGTTGTTGTCGGCATCCCTCACGAACAACTGGTGATTTTTCACGTATGCCACAGCCCGGCTGTCCTTGCTCCAGTCTTCGTTTTGCTCGTCACGACATGCCTGTCGCCACACCACTTTCTTTGCCTTGAAATCGATGAGCATACGCTCGTTGATGTTCTGCAACATGATATACGGCTTGTCTGCGTATGGGAATGCTGCACCATAGAAATGTCTGAACATCAGTGAGTCGGCAGTTCCTGCCCAAGTGTTTATTTCGTCAATTCCAACGAGAATTTTTTCCTTGTTGGTTTTCTTGTCGATTAAATAACAACCGTCAACGTCAAGTTTTACAAGTTCGTCTCCCCACCATGCAAACCACCTGTTCTCAGGCGACATTTTGCGATAATTGTTGCCACCATAATTGATGTCCTCAAGTGTAAACAACTTGCCTTGAGCCACCCCTGTCATAGGTACTATTACCATTGCGATAAGCAAAAAAACATTTTTAATTTTCATTTTTACGCCTTTCTTTATTTTTAAAATCACGTCTGTCGTTTCCTCTGAATTGCCTTTCTCCTCTTAGGTCAGATTGCCCGCCGCTTCTGCGACCTGTTCTTCCGTTTCGGGCATCGTCCTCGCGGCGTCTGAACCCTCCGTCCTCTCTGCGCTTGAAGTTGCTGCTGCCGCGTCGTTGGTCGCGGTCTCCCCGGGCGCCCCTCTCGTCATGAAGTCCTTCGCGTCGTTGTCCTCCGCGCCTGTCATCGTCTCTTCTCGGGCGACGTTCCCTTGTGTCACGGCTGCCGTCATCGTCTCTGAAGCGGCGTTCTTTCTTCCTTCTCTCAAGTCGCTGCTGTGCAATTTCGTATGAAGGATGATGCCTGAATGTGAATGACCGGATGTCGCCTGTCTCCATTTCCGCATCTTCGTCAAGCCTTTTTTTGAACTCGCGATGCTCCTTAAAGCGTCGTTTTTCTGCCATTGCCGCCCTTTCCTCGTCGGTCTTTATCTCGTTTCCTTCGCTGCGGAAGTCGCTGAACTTACCCTCAAACATCTGATATTTGCGGAACTCACATTCCAAAGCACCATTGTACACAGGAATTTTTATCGACGGTTTAAGTCCTATCTGGTCAAAACATTCCTTGCGATAAGACAGCACCCACGCCGTGTTCCCCTTAAATTCGTTCTTCAGCCGTTCGCCAATCATCTTGTAAGTAGCAAGCAGGTTGGGCGTGCTGATTCGTTCTCCGTATGGTGGGTTTGTCACGATTATGGCTTTCTCCTCCGGTTGTGAGAAGTCCTTGAAGTCTTTCTGTTCTATCGTTATATCTTTGGTCAGTCCAGCCGCCTTAACATTCAGTCGAGCCTTGCCCACCGCCTTCATGTCAATGTCGTATCCATAGATATGATGGTTGAACTCGCGCTCTCCGGAATCGTCATTATATATGCTGTCGAACAGTTCTTTGTCAAAGTCTGCCCATTTCTCGAAGGCATATTCTTTGCGGAACACACCCGGCGATATGTTGCGTGCGATGAGTGCCGCCTCGATGAGCAGAGTTCCCGAACCGCACATCGGGTCGATGAAGTCGGAGTCGCCATTCCAGCCCGTCATGAGTATCATTCCGGCAGCGAGCACCTCGTTGAGCGGTGCTTCCACGGAGTCTTGCCGGTAGCCTCTGCGATGCAGACTTTCGCCCGAAGAGTCGAGACACAGCGTTGCGTCATCTTCGGCAATGTGTATATGCAGGCGCAGGTCGGGGTTTGTTACCGACACGTTAGGGCGTTCGCCGGTTTCCTCCCGAAACCTGTCAACGATGGCATCCTTCACCTTGTAGGCAACAAATTTGGAGTGTCTGAACTCTTCAGAGAAGACCACCGAGTCAACAGCAAATGTCATTTTGTTGTCCATGTATTCACTCCAGTCAATCTCCTTTACCTTTTCGTAAACATCTTCGGCACTCCTTGCCTTGAATTTCTTTATCGGTTTCAAAATCCTTATTGCCGTATGCAATTGGAAATTTGCACGGTACATCAGTTCTTTCCCACCGGTGAATGAAACCATGCGGCGACCGATTTCCACGTTGTTTGCCCCCAGTTTAGAGAGCTCTTCAGCCAAAACGGGTTCCAATCCCATGAATGTTTTGGCAATGAGTTCAAATTCTTCGTTCATTAAGTTTGCTGTATGTTGTTATTTTTGTTTTTCGTTTTTGACTTACGTTCAGCAAAGCACCCTCCGGCAGTTCGCTGTGCCGGCGTATTCCCCTTTGCCTGTGTCAGAGTCTGATAAATATTGTCAGTGCTCATTTTCTTATGTGTCAATAAAACAAAAAACCGCTGCAAAGTTACCTCTTTTATTCGATATGGCAAAGAAAAAGCTATTAAATTACACAATGTTTTCATATTTAGCGCATTTCAAATTCGCCGATTTTGGTCAGTAATTTCGCCGAATTTGGAAAGTAATTTCGGCGATTTTGCTGTGCAATTTCGGCGATTTTGCTTTATGCTTGTTATGCTGTTGAGTTGCCGAAGTTGCCTTGTCTTGGTCTTAATGAGGGCACATTATACTCCATATACTGCGAAATCCTGTCGTAATAAAAATGATGAAAAACAAAAAAACATTAAATAGTTTTATCCTTAGACATATTCTTGATAACTTTGCAAAGATTTATACATAAAATGAACAGAGGTTATGAGATATGCTATAATTGCAGCCGGCATTGGTGAAAGACTTGCTCATGAGGGCGTGACGGTGCCGAAACCGCTCGTAAGGATAGGCAACGAGACTCTTATCGACCGCCTTATCAGGATGTTCATGGACAACAATGCCGAGGAGATTGTCGTTATCTGCAATGATAAAAACAACATGGTTAACAGCCATCTTGATGACATCTGCACTTCCGGGCTTAACGGAAAAGCAGTGCCGTTGAAATATGTGGTGAAGTCAACACCGAGCAGCCTACATAGTTTTCATGAGTTATGCCCGCTCCTTAGCGACGGGAAGTTTGTGCTTACAACAGTGGATACGGTGTTCTGCGAGAAAGATTTTGCCGGTTTCATAAGCGATTTCGAGAAGAGCGATGCCGATGGTTGTTTCCCCGTCACTGATTATATTGACGACGAGAGTCCGCTATATGTCGGAGTGGACGACTCTATGTATATCACCGGATTTTATGATGAACAAAACGGCTACAGATATGTGAGTGCAGGAATTTACGGACTTGACACCAATGCCAAGACCGTTGCACAGCGTTGCATAGAACAAGGCAAGAGCCGCATGCGCAATTTTCAGCGTGCGCTCGTTTCCGAAGGGTTCAAGATAAAGATTTGTCCTTTCGCTAAAGTGTTTGACATAGACCATGTTGAAGACATTCGTAAGGCGGAAGATTTCTTGCTTTCGAATGGCTGATATGAGGGTGCTGATGATATACAGAGCAGCGCGCTTCTCTCCAAACTGCGTTGAAAAAGATCGGAATATACTTGAAGCTGTGGGCAAGGTGCTGGCAGAAAACGGCGTTGCGGTGAACTACGTGGAGGAGGAAAATATTCCGGCAGACACCGAGGCAGATGTCGTTTTTTCGATGGGTCGCCTGCCTTCGACGCTGGAGTGGATAGAGCAGAAGGAAAGAGAAGGTAGAAAAGTTGTGAATGGCAGTCGTGGAATGAAAAACTCAGGACGCTCCACAATAGAGCGGTTGGTGCGCGAGAATGACATCCCCGTAGCACCGCTCGAAGGCAATCACGGATATTGGCTGAAGCGTGGCGATGCGTCGGCGCAGCAAATGGGAGACGTAGTGTTTGCAGAAGACGCGACAAAGCGCAATTTGGTTCTTGCCAATTTCAGAAAACGAGGCATCGTTGACGTGGTCATAACGGCGCATGTGGTGGGCGATTTGGTGAAGTTCTATGGTGTTTCAGGCACCGGTTTCTTCCGCACGTTCTATCCAACCGATTACGGCGACACGAAGTTCGGGTGCGAACTCCTTAACGGCGCGTCGTCTCATCATTATTTTAACCTATGTTCACTAAAGGAAAGTGCAGAAAAACTTGCCGACATCGTTGGACTTCAGGTCTATGGAGGTGACTGTATAGTGCGTAGCGACGGCACTTTCGCGATAATCGATTTCAACGATTGGCCGAGTTTTTCGCGTTGTCGTGAGGAGGCTGCCGTGGCAATTGCCTCGCTATACAACACTGCAGATGCGGCAATCCGGGAACACAGATAAATTTATTCTAATGGAACAAACATTCAGAGAGATGCTTCAGGCATCGTTCAAGAGCAAAGATACAGAGGAGTGGATAGACGTCTATTTCACACGTCCCATAGGATTAGTGTTCGCCATTTTTTGGAACAAACTTGGCATACACCCTAACGTAATCACCATATTGTCAATGCTTCTTGGCATCGCAGCCGGCGTTATGTTTGCCTATTCCGACCTTTTGCACAATGTTCTCGGAGTGGTATTCCTCATGTTTGCCAACTTCTGTGACAGCACCGATGGTCAGATGGCGCGGCTTACGGGCAAGAAAACCCTCGTTGGGAGGGTACTTGACGGCTTCTCCGGCGACGTGTGGTTCTTCAGCATATATTTCGCAATCTGCGTCCGCCTGTTCAACCAAAACATTCCGGGCACCGACATACAATGGCATATATGGATATGGTTGCTTGCTCTTGTAGCAGGTATAATGAGCCATTCGCCACAGAGTTCGCTTGCCGATTACTACCGCCAGATACACCTGTTCTTCATAAAGGGGAAGGCTGGCAGCGAGCTCGACAACTACAAGCAGCAACGTGCCATATACGAACAGTTGCCCAAAAACAAACTTTTTGCCCGCTTGTTCTACTATAACTACTCCAATTACTGCAAGAGTCAGGAGAAGCGAACACCTGCATTTCAGAAGATGATGGAGAAGATTGGCGAGAACTATGGAGGACCGGAGAACATGCCGGGCGAACTGAAAGAGAAATTCATCAACGGTAGCAGACCGCTGATGAAATATACTAATATATTGACATTCAATGCACGCGCTATAACACTCTATATTACCTGCCTGCTTGATTGCCCGTGGGTTTATTTGGTTGTAGAGATTATCGTGTTCAACATTTTGTATGTTTACATGCACAAACGTCATGAGACGCTGTGTGCAGACATTGCCGTAAAGTTATGACAAAAGGACTTATTTTCGACTATGGAGGTACGATAGATACCAATGGAGACCATTGGGGAAAAGTGATTTGGAGAGGTTATGAGCGTTGCGGAATAGCCGTTACAGAGCCGCAGTTCCGCGAAGCCTACGTTCATGCAGAGCGAACATTGGGGCGCAACCGCATCATACAGCCCTCGTTCACGTTCCGTAAGACGCTTGAGATAAAGCTACGCATACAGATGGAGTTCCTCATGACCGAGGGATATTGGAACACTTCTGAGGAAGATTATTTGATGAAACATGCAGAACTCCTCGAAATGCTGTATCGCGAGGTGTGCGAAGTGGTGGCAGAGAGCGGTCGCGTTCTTGATGCACTGAAGCACAACCACCCGTTGGTTTTAGTAAGCAATTTCTACGGTAACATTTCTTCTGTGCTGAAAGAATTTGGCATAGATAGATATTTCGACAAAGTGATAGAAAGTGCAGTTGTGGGCATCCGCAAGCCCGACCCGCGCATCTTCTCCCTCGGAGTTGAAGCACTGGGGCTGCCGGCGGCAGACGTTACCGTAGTCGGCGACAGTTTCTATAAAGACATCCTGCCGGCCGTGAAGGCGGGTTGTCATGCAATATGGATAAAAGGAATGGGCTGGACAGAGGAAAGTTATGATGAGAGTGTGCCCGACATGATAATAACACGGTTGAGTGAACTGTTGAATAAGTGAAAAAGGATAACGAAAACAAGATAATGAAGAAAGCGTTGATATTACTCATGATGATTTTTGTCGTCATGGTATCTAATGCACAGAACATAACAGGACAGATAGTTGATGCCTCCACAGGCGACAGCATACCGTTTGCAAGTGCCATTTACAAAGGTCATAACGTAATGGTGGCAGGCGATGCCGGAGGTCATTTCAGCATCGCAAGGCATAATGGCTGGAGCCTCACATTCAGTGCAATAGGCTATAAACCTAAGAAAATATTTATAAAGAATACCACTGTAGGAAACCTCATCATAAAGCTTGAACCGTCTGAGGCTAATGCCTTGGAGGGCATTACGGTTAAGTCAAAACGCAACAAGTATTCGAGAAAAAACAATCCTGCGGTGGAACTGATGAAGAGGGTGGTGGAAGCGAAGAAGCGCACAGACCTTGCCAATCACGATTTCTACCAATATAACAAATATCAGAAGATAACACTTGCGTTCAACGACATAAAGCCTGCCGAAATGGAGAGCGAACTTTTTCAGAAGAAGAAATGGCTGTTAAACCAAGTGGAACCAAGTCCTTATACCGGCAAGTTGATACTGCCGATAAGTGTGGATGAGACAGTGACTAAAAAAATATACCGCAAATCGCCACATTCTGAGAAAGAAATCATCATGGGGCAGAACACTTCGGGAATAACAGAACTGATAGAAACGGGAGATATACTGAATGCGGTGCTGAAAGATGTGTTCACTGATGTTGACATCTACGACGACCAAGTGAGACTGCTGCAATATCCTTTCACGTCGCCTATAGGTAAGAATGCAGTCTCGTTTTACCGTTTCTACATAGAAGATACTGTCTATGTGGCAAATGATTTGTGCTATCACCTACAGTTCCTGCCGAACAATCAGCAGGATTTTGGTTTCCGCGGAGAACTTTATATCATAGCCGACTCCACGCTGCACGTGAAAAAATGTAACCTGACAATACCCAAGAAGAGCGACGTGAACTTTGTGGAGAACCTGCAGATAATGCAGGAATACACACGACTTCCTAACGGGGAGTGGGCTTTGAGTGTTGATGACATGTTTGTGGAGCTGTCGTTGGCAAGTTTCCTTTCAAAGGCAGTGGTGATGAGAACTACCAGACTGAACGACTATGCTTTCGACGAAATACCCAAGAAACTGTTCAAAGACAAAGCCAAGGTAAGGCGTGAGGCAGACGCCATGATGCGCGACAACGCTTTCTGGGAGCAGTATAGAGCCGTGGATCTTACGAAAAGCGAAGACTCAATGTCCGATTTCCTTAGAGGATTGGAGAGCATGAAGGGGTTCAAATATATCATATTCGGAGCAAAGGCACTGATAGAGAACTTTGTGGAAACCGGCAGTAAGGACAATCCGAGCAAGGTTGACATCGGTCCGATAAACACCATGCTGACGAGAAACTTTGTTGACGGAATAAGGACACGCCTCAGTGCGCAGACCACGGCAAACCTTAATAAGCATTGGTTCTTGTCGGGATATTATGCACATGGTTGGAAAAGCAAGAAAAACTACTATAAAGGTGAACTGACATATAGCTTCAACAAGAAAGGCTATCTGCCTCGGGAATATCCCCGCCGAACGCTGTCGTTGTCGAGCACATACGACGTGTGTATGCCCAATGACAAATTCATACATACCGACAAGGATAATGTCTTCACGGTATTTAAATGGGGTGATGACAGGAAGATGATGTATTATAATCGTCAGCAACTGGCGTTTGAATATGAGATAGAAGGCGGATTGAAATTCGATATACAGTTGAAGGCAGAAGAAAACGAGGCTACGGCAAATCTGTTTTTCACCCCGATGAACCTTGAAAGACAGATGATTGACCCTAATGAAACGGAGTTTTTCCACGGTCATGGCAAACTTCGTACTACGGAATTCCGTTTCGGTGTGAGGTTTGCTCCGGGCGAAACGTTCATAAACACGAAGCAACGTCGGCTTCCGATAAATCTTGATGCGCCGGTGTTCACGCTGTCGCACACGCTTGGAGTGAAAGGATTTCTCGGCGGTGACTATGCGTATAACTTCTCCGAAGCCACGATATACAAACGTTTTTGGATGAATAGCTGGGGTAAGATAGACATACGCCTGAAGGGAGGAATACAATGGAACAAGGTGCCGTTCCCGCTGCTTATTGTTCCCGCAGCCAACTTGTCGTACATTGTTGAAGACGAAACTTTCAACCTTATCAATAACATGGAGTTTCTCAACGACCGCTATGCTTCCCTCAACCTGTCGTGGGATTTAAACGGAAAGATATTCAATCGTATTCCGTTGTTTAACAGACTGAAATGGCGAGAGTATATCGGTGTGAACTGTTTGTGGGGATATTTGTCTGACAAGAATAATCCGTTGCTCGAACAAAATGCCGGAGACCCGACCCTGATGTATTTCCCCGAGGGAGTTTCTGTTATGGATAAGAACCGTCCTTATGTGGAGTTGATTGCAGGAATACACAACATATTCAAGATTTTCCACGTGGAATATGTGCGGAGACTGAGCTATCTCGACCTTCCGACAGCAAATAAGCACGGAATAAGATTTATGGTGAGAATGACGTTCTGATGCTTAGCAACCTGCCGGGAAAGTTCTTGGCGGCTGCGTGGTATTCATTGTGAGAAGACCAGTCTCGCAGGGATTTTTTTCCATTTGCCGTTCACCGAGAACTTGAATGTGCTGCCCGCTATGTGCCGGAACTCGTATGTGCCGTCATCTTTCATCGTTAGGGTGGCGGTGAAGTCTTCGCTGCCATAGTTGTTGACCACCTCAATGGTGGCAGTGTTGCCCTCTGTCTCCGATGATGTTATGAGCCATACGTGCCCGGTTTGTGTGGTTCCGAAATATCCGTCGAGTTCTCCGAGTATCTCTTGCCCGGCAACAACCACGTCTTTATCTGCAAGGTTAATGACCATGAACAACTGATATTCTTCGTTGTAAAATTTACCTTTGAATGGCGTGAAGTCTTCACGTAAGGTTCCTTCTTGGGCTTTTGTCGCGCAGCATATAATACTGAAAACCAGTATCAACAGTTTACTTTTCATAAATAAATTTATTATGTTTCGGCAAAGTTAAATAACTTTAGTCAAGAAATCAAGCCTTTTATTGATTTTATATGTGTTAAAATTGGGGGAACATTTTTTTTGTACTAACTTTGCATCAAGTTATATTTCGAATGATAATGAATGATAGGTTAGCATTTCCCGACTATATTTTCGAGTCGAGTTGGGAAGTTTGTAATAAGGTAGGAGGAATTTATACTGTACTTTCAACACGTGCAAGGACATTACAGAACAGGATGAAGGATAAGATTATTTTTATTGGTCCTGATTGTTGGAAGGAAACCGTGTGCCCTTATTTTATCGAAGATGAAAGATTGTTCAGTGATTGGCGCAAGGATATTGTTAATGATGGACTTCACGTTAGGATAGGAAGATGGGACATCCCGGGCACGCCTATAGCCATGCTTGTTGACTTCATGTCCTTTTTCGAGCAAAAGAATGAAATCTATGCAAGGGCGTGGGAGGACTTTCAGGTTGACTCAATACACGCTTACGGCGACTATGACGAAGCCTCGATGTTCGCTTATTCCGCAGGATTACTCGTGGAAAGTTTCTATAAAAGGTTTCTTGACAGTTCGCATAATGTGATTTATCATGGCAATGAATGGATGACAGGCTTAGGGGTATTACATATAAATAAGGTGTTGCCGGGCATCGGTACGGTCTTCACTACACATGCCACAAGCATCGGAAGGAGCATCGCCGGCAACAACAAGCCGCTTTATGAGTATCTTTTAGCATACAACGGTGACGGCATGGCTTGCGAATTGAACATGCAGAGCAAACATTCTGTAGAGAAGCAGACCGCTAAGTTTGCAGATTGTTTTACCACTGTGAGCGAGATTACGGCAAACGAATGTAAGGAACTGCTTGACAAACAAGTGGATGTAATACTTCCAAACGGCTTTGATGACAGTTTTGTGCCTAAAGGAAATGCACTCGTCAAGGCGAGGAAAGCGGCGCGAAAACGCTTGCTTGAAGTGGCAAACGCATTGCTTGGAACAAGCCTTGATGACGATACACTGATTGTATCGACGAGCGGAAGATATGAATTCAGGAACAAGGGGATTGACGTTTACATTGAAGCAATCAACATGCTGCGCCACGAAAATGGACTTGAGAAGAATGTGCTTGCACTGATTGAAGTTCCCGGATGGGTGGCAGCACCACGTAAAGACTTATCAGACGTGCTGGCTGCAGAACATAACAATGGCACGCCTCTTGACGTTCCGCAAATAACTCACCGACTTCACGACATGGATAATGACAAAGTGCTTGGCATGATGAGGTCGCTCGACATGTACAACAGGGCGGAAGACAAAGTGAAGTTGATATTCGTTCCGTGCTATCTTACGGGCGACGACGGCATCTTCAACATGTCTTACTATGACCTTTTGACCGGCAGCGATATATGTATTTATCCTTCTTATTACGAACCGTGGGGATATACGCCGTTGGAAGCAATCGCGTTCAAAGTGCCGTGTATAACCACCGACTTGGCAGGATTTGGCATGTGGGCGAACTCGGAGAAGGGAACTTACTGCGAAATTGAAGACGGAGTGAAGGTTGTTCATCGCACAGACTATAACTATAATGAGGTGGCAAGTGAAATTAAAGACACGCTGTTGAAGTACTCCAAGATGACAACCGAAGAAGTTCGCGAGTGCTGTTCCAATGCGTTGAAGCTCTCTAAGAAAGCACTTTGGAGCAATTTCATCAAACATTACGAACAAGCATACGACATTGCCCTTCGTAAAGCGGAAGACAGAAAATAATGGATAGCAAACAAGAAAAACAATTAAATATAAGATTATGAAGATAAAGACAGATTATTCCAATGCTCCTAATTGGAAAGAACTTTCAGTGAAATCGAGGCTCCCGGAGGGCTTGAAGTGTCTTGATGAATTGGCACATAACTTGTGGTGGGCATGGAACTATGAGGCTTGTGACCTTTGGAGAAGTCTTGACAAAGAATTATACGAAGAAGTAAACAACAACCCTGTGCTTTTGCTTGAGCGTCTAAGTTACGAGCGAAAGGAAGAAATCTTGAACGACAAGGAGATAATGAAGAACGTTGAGAAGGTTTACAGCCTCTTCAGAAAATACATGGATGTTGCCCCTAACGACAAACGTGCCTCGGTAGCATACTTCTGTATGGAGTTCGGTCTTAACCAAGTGTTGAAGATTTACTCCGGAGGTCTCGGAATACTTGCAGGCGATTATCTCAAAGAAGCGTCAGACTCTAACGTGGATATGTGTGCGGTGGGCTTCCTCTATCGTTTCGGTTATTTCACGCAAAGCCTTAGCATTGACGGTCAGCAAGTGGCAAATTATGAGGCGCAGAATTTCAAATCCCTGCCCATAGAGCGTCAGATGAACGAGGACGGAACACCGATGGTTGTGGATGTTCCCTACATGAACTACCATGTTCATGCCTATGTGTGGCGCGTCAACGTGGGAAGAATATCATTATATCTGCTTGATACAGACAATGAGATGAACTCAGAGTTCGACAAACCGATAACCCATACCCTTTATGGCGGCGACTGGGAGAACCGCCTGAAACAGGAAATAATGCTCGGTATAGGCGGAATATTGACATTGAAAAAACTCGGAATAAAGAAGGATATATATCATTGCAACGAAGGACATGCCGCGCTCTGCAACCTGCAGCGGCTCGTGGATTACATCAAAGACGACGGACTCACATTCAATCAAGCATTGGAGCTTGTGCGGGCAAGCGGTCTTTACACTTGTCATACGCCGGTGCCGGCGGGCCACGACTATTTTGATGAAAGCCTGTTCGGGAAATATCTCGGCAGTTATCCCGGTATGCTCGGCATATCATGGGAAGAGTTCATCGGAATGGGACGCACCAATCCCGACGACAAAAACGAGAAATTCTCAATGAGTACATTTGCAATAAACACATGTCAGGAGGTCAATGGTGTGAGCAAACTTCACGGATTGGTGAGCCAAAAAATGTTTGCCCCAATGTGGAAAGGCTATTTACCTGAAGAGAACCATGTGGGCTATGTCACCAACGGAGTTCACTTCCCGTCATGGTGTGCAACGGAATGGCGAAAACTTTACGCAAAATATTTCGATGAGAAGCATTTGAGCGACCAAAGCAATGAGGCAATATGGCATGCCATATACAATGTTCCTGACGAGGAAATATGGGAAACACGCATGGCTCTAAAGCAGAAACTAACCGACTATATACGTACAAAGTTCAGGGAAAATTGGCTCAAGAATCAAGGCGAGCCCTCGCGTGTGCTTTCATTGCTTGACAAAATTACCCCCAATGCTTTGATTATAGGCTTCTGCCGCCGTTTTGCAACCTATAAGCGTGCCCACCTGTTATTCACCGACCTTGACAGGCTTTCGGCAATCGTTAACAATCCGGAACGCCCGGTGCAGTTCCTGTTCTCGGGCAAGGCACATCCCGCAGACGGGGCAGGGCAGGGACTGATAAAGAAGATATATGAGATAAGTCAGCGACCGGAATTCCTCGGTAAGATTATATTCCTTGAGGACTACGACTTCCGGTTGGCACGTCGTCTCGTGTCGGGGGTGGACATTTGGATGAACACACCTACACGACCACTTGAAGCTTCGGGCACTTCAGGAGAGAAAGCCGAAATGAACGGCGTCGTAAACCTTTCTGTACGCGACGGTTGGTGGTTTGAAGGTTATCGTGAAGGGGCTGGTTGGGCTCTCACCGAAAAACGCACCTATCAAAATCAGACATATCAAGATCAACTCGATGCTGCCACAATATATGGCTTGCTTGAGAATGAAATAATACCCTTGTATTATGACAAGAACAGCGCAGGATATAGCGAGGGATGGATAAAAGTTATAAAAAACTCCATTGCTACAATAGCTCCGCACTATACAATGAAGCGTCAGCTTGATGACTATTATGACAAGTTCTACACCAAGGAGGCTCTGCGCTTCAAGCAGTTGAATGCCGACAACTACCGTGTTGCAAAGGAACTTGCGCAGTGGAAAGAAACTGTGGCAGAACGTTGGGACTCCATACGTGTGGTTTCTTCGGAGAACGACATCCCGAAAGAAGGGCCGATTAGCGGCATGAAATACACATTCAGAATGGTAGTTGACGTGCAGGGGCTTGATGATGCTATCGGACTGGAATATGTTTCGGTGAGAACAGATGCCGACGGAGAAGAACATATAAACGCCGTACATCCGTTCAAGGTGGTTGCCAAGGACGGAAATCAATACACCTTTGAAACGACGTTCGAGACAGACAATGCCGGCAGTTACAAGACTGCAGTGAGAATGTTCCCCAAGAACGACCTTCTGCCTCACCGTCAGGACTTCGCCTATGTAAGGTGGCTTGAATATTAAGCCGGCGGATTATTCTCGTGAGGATGACAAAACGCAATGAACCCCGAAAGTATGTATCAATCAAACTTTCGGGGTTCATTATTTTATTTTTACTCTACAACAACCTTAGTGTTCTGTCCGTCGATAGACACGATATACATGCCCGGCTTCAGATAGATGTCGGTTAGTTTGTTAGACAGAGCGATGTTGAGCACAGACATACCCGATGTAGTGAATACTTCGCAGCGTTTTGACGCATCGTTATTCTCGTTGGTTATGACTCTCACGAATCCGCGATGACCTTCCACCACTGCAGCCTGTCCGGTAATCTGAGAGACAGAGTTAGTAACTTCCGGAACAATAAGTATCGGCAATTTGCAAATTGTTTCACCAATAGCTATAAGTTCAACTGTTTCTGTCACGTTTCCCTGCTCGTCCTTATACACCTTCGTTGCAATCACGGCATTTTCAGGCTCTTCAATGTAGCAGTTTTCCAATATGATTTTCTTGAAGTCGAGTATAGAACCGTAACCGGGACCTTCCACTCTCACCGTAGAAGCATTTATTTTCAACTCGCCTCCACCCTGATATGTGGTGAGTCCATAGAAGCGACCTCTCAAGTCAAGTGAACAACCTCCGTCAATGGTAAGGCTTTTGTAGTGTGCCATTGCTATAGCCATTGTACCGTTTTCAATGAGCAAACTGCCACTACCGGTTATACGCAGGTGAGAATCTGAGAATACAACCCAACCCTCACCGTTAAATCTGTTATATCCGTTAAGAACGAGCGTTATGGTGTCCGGATTATTCCCTATTTCGAGTAGTGCCGGTAAACCATACTCAACCACAGCATCGTTCAGCGTCAGCGTGCGTGAAGCATGGTCATAAACAATCTTTCCTCCGTCGGCAAGCACGTCGGCAGCGTTTTCTTCATTTATCTCTACACCCGCCAACTTTATTCCGTAGCCCTGCGCAGACACTTTAGATACTGATGTGAATGAAATCATAGCCACTAAAACAATGGCTGTAAGGAATACATTAGTTTCCATCTTTTGTTTGGTAATCATGTTGCTCATATTAACTTATTTGGTTAAAATTAGATATTCCGATGGCTTTATTTCAATATCATCAGATATGTCGGTGACATATTTAACTAATCGGTACAAATTTATAAAAAAATATTTATTCTTACAAGAAAATATCTATATGTTAACATCATTTCACAAGATAGTCTTTATTATTTGATTATCAAGGTGTGTTAATTATATTTTTATAAGTTCTGCCATTACCGAATCGCTTACAAAAATTCCACGATGCGTGAGGCTTACATGGGTGTCGCTGATGTCAACCAGACCGCGTTCTGCCATGAGGCGTGCTGTTTTCAGTAGATAGTTGAGCTGCTCCCGTGTCAGTCTGTTGAGCGGTATGCCCTCGCGTGTGCGCATTGCTGTTGTCACGATGTCGTTGTAATGAGTGATGCTGTCTATTGTTTCATTCCCCTCTGTCGGGCGTTTGCCGCTTTTGGCAATGCGTATGTATTCGGTGATATTTGCCACATTCCACGAGCGTTCTCGCAAATCATAAGAGTGGGCTGCTGCTCCGATGCCGATATATGGCACGTCGGCCCAATAGTTGCTGTTGTGAACCGACCTGTATTCTGACCGTCTGGTGTCGGAAGAATAAAGTTTCGCGAAGTTTGATATTTCGTAATGTTCGTAGCCTGCTGATGCCAGCCTTTCCGTAAGATGTTCGAACATGGCAAGGCACAGTTCGTCATCGGCAACGCTTATCTTACCTTCGCCAACAAGACGATGCAGAACAGTGTTTTCCTCCACCATAAGAGTGTAGGCGGAAATGTGTTGCGGTTCAAGAGAGAGAGCATGGCTGATATCGTTCTCCCAGTCTTCAAGTGTTTCGCCGGGGAAGCCGAACATAATGTCGATACTTATATTCCTTATTCCCGCCTTGCGCAGCATCGTTACCGCATCATCCACCTGCCGGGCACTGTGCCGCCGTCTTATGAGTTGCAGTCGCTCGTCAGAAAATGTCTGTGCGCCCAGACTTACACGATTAAACCCCATGTCTGCCAAACTCCCGGCAAACCTCCCGTCTATATCATCGGGGTTACACTCAATCGTAATCTCGGCATCCCGCTCAACGTTATACACCTTATTTATATTATATAACACTTTCCGTAACTGCTCTTCGGTGAGTTGCGACGGAGTGCCTCCGCCGAGATAAATAGTACCTATGTTGCTCCCTGCCTCGCGCATCATCATCTCCTGCACGAGCGCATCAACATAGTCGTTGCGCAGCACCAAATCTGTGGTGCTGTAGAAACCGCAATAGATGCAGCGGCTCTCACAGAACGGAATATGTATATATAATGATTTCAAACCCTTCTAAAAACGTTAAACCTTACCCGAGAATTATATTTGCAATATAAAATAATGTTAAACCGCAAATAATTCTCAACTATTACTTCCGCTTTCTTAATAAAAATCATTAACTTTAACCCCACGAATAAACAAAATGATAGTATAAACCTAAATCTTAATGGTATGAGAGTATATAAAACTAACGAGATTAAAAACATCGCATTGCTTGGCAGTGCGGGTAGCGGCAAGACCACACTTGCCGAGAGTATGTTGTTTGAAAGTGGAGTAATCAAACGCCGTGGTACTGTGGAAGGTAAGAACACCGTAAGCGATTACTTCCCTGTGGAGCAGGAATATGGCTATTCTGTGTTCTCTACAGTGTTCAACGTGGAGTGGAACAACAAGAAACTTAACATTATAGACTGCCCCGGAAGCGACGACTTCGTCGGTGGAGCAATAACGGCACTCAATGTTACCGACCAAGCTTTGGTTCTGATAAACGGACAATACGGTCCGGAAGTGGGTACGCAGAACATCTTCCGTTATACCGAAAAACTCAAGAAACCCGTAATATTCCTCATCAATCAGCTCGACCGCGAGAACTGTGATTTCGACTCAGTGATGGCACAAATGAAGGAAATATACGGTCAGAAGTGTGTGCAGGTGCAATATCCCATTGCCACCGGACCGGGTTTCAATTCACTCATAGATGTGCTTCTGATGAAAAAATACTCTTGGAAACCGGAGGGAGGAGCTCCTATCATTGAGGACATTCCTGCCGAAGAGATGGACAAGGCAAAGGAATTGCATGCCGCCCTTGTTGAGGCTGCGGCAGAGAATGACGAAGCTTTGATGGAGAAATTCTTCATGGAGGAGGCTCTCACAGAGGACGAAATGCGTGAGGGAATACGCAAAGGACTTGTAACACGTGGAATTTTCCCGGTATTCTGTGTATGCGGAGGCAAATCGATGGGTGTGCGCAGACTTATGGAGTTCCTCGGAAATGTGGTTCCTTTCGTAAGTGACATGCCAAAGATGCGCAATACTCGTGGAGAGGAAGTGGCTGCAGACAGCACCGCTCCGACTTCTGTATATTTCTTCAAGACTGGTATGGAGCCACACATCGGTGAAGTTTCTTACTTCAAAGTGATGAGCGGAACGCTGAAGACCGGTGCCGACCTGACAAATGCCGACCGTAGTTCGAAGGAGCGCATTGCGAGCATCAACGTATGCGCCGGAGCCAACAGGCAGCCTGTGGAGGAACTATGCGCCGGTGACATCGGCTGCACAGTGAAACTGAAGGACGTGAAGACGGGTAACACTCTCAATGATAAAGACGTGGAACACCGTTTCGATTTCATCAAATATCCCAACTCGAAATACTCTCGTGCGGTGAAAGCAGTGAACGAGAGTGACACCGAGAAGATGATGGCTGCGCTCACGAGGATGCGTCAGGAAGACCCGACGTGGGTTGTGGAACAGTCGAAGGAACTGAAACAAATTATCGTTCACGGTCAGGGTGAGTTCCATCTGCGCACGTTGAAGTGGCGTATGGAAAACAACGAGAAGATACAGATTAAGTATGAAGAGCCGAAGATTCCTTATCGTGAGACCATCACCAAGGCAGCGCGTGCAGACTATCGACACAAGAAACAGTCGGGTGGTGCAGGACAGTTCGGTGAGGTGCATCTCATCGTTGAACCGTATGCAGAAGGCATGCCCGACCCAACGGCATATAAGTTTGGCGGGCAGGAGTATCGCATGAACATCAAGAACAAGGAAGAAATAGACCTTGAATGGGGTGGAAAACTCGTATTCATTAACTCTGTTGTGGGTGGTGCCATTGATGCACGTTTCATGCCTGCCATCCTTAAAGGAATTATGGCGCGTATGGAGCAGGGACCGCTTACCGGTTCTTATGCCCGCGATGTTCGTGTGATTGTGTATGACGGCAAGATGCACCCGGTTGATTCAAATGAGCTTTCGTTCATGCTCGCAGCGCGTCAGGCTTTCGCAGAAGCGTTCAAGAATGCCGGTCCTAAAATTCTTGAGCCAATCTACGACCTTGAGGTATTCGTTCCGTCAGACTATATGGGCGACGTGATGAGCGACCTGCAGGGACGCCGAGCCCTCATCATGGGTATGGACAGCGAGGCAGGTTATCAGAAACTGTCGGCGAAGATTCCTTTGAAAGAACTCTCAAGTTATTCTATCGCGCTCAGTTCTCTCACAGGTGGTCGTGCTTCGTTCTCAACAAAGTTCGCAAGTTACGAACTTGTTCCTACGGACATACAGACAGAACTCATCAAGCAGCATGAGGCAGAGGCTTCCGAAGAAGAATAACAAGGCGGCATCTGATTTTGCATATATAACATGTTTAAAAGGTTGGCAGGGGAGACACCTTGCCAACCTTTGTTTTTCACCGGCAGAAGATCCACCGGAAATAAGCATATCTGTCGGCATATATTAAAGCTCTATTTCAAAACTCATTGATTATCTATTACTTGCCAAAAGCGCATGTCTCATAAAGTAAAATCGCCGAATTTAGAATATAAAATCGGCGAAATTGCAATATAAAATCGCCGATTTTGCCAACCAATTTCGCCTGTTTTGCTCTGCGTTATATATCTAAACAATCGCCGGTATGCCGTAAACAGGAGGCTGAAAGCATATAAAGTTTATATCGAAATATTTTTCCAACTCGTTTTATTTATCTAACTTTGCATCGCAAATTTAACCCCAAGCGGTATAATAATTGTTTTTACATGAATTGGAAAAAACTTCAAAATGGTTCAGACATTCGCGGTATAGCGATTGAGGGAGTAGAGGGAGAGGATGTTAATCTTACGCCGGAAGTGGTTAAGACACTGGCACAATCGTTCGTGAAATGGTTGCGTGAGGAAACCGGTACAATAAATCCGACTATTGCAGTAGGAACCGATTCCCGAATATCTGGTCCGGTATTGAAGGCTTCGCTCATAGAAGGTTTCATTGATAGCGGTGCTAAAGTGTTCGACTGCGGCATCGCGTCAACACCGGCAATGTTCATGGCAACCGTAGATAAGGACCGCCCCACAACGGCAGGCATTATGGTTACAGCGAGCCATCTGCCTTTCAACCGTAACGGATTGAAGTTTTTCACCAAGAAAGGAGGGCTTGACAAGAAAGACATATCTGCAATTTTGGCTATTGCGGAGAGTGGCGAGTTTGAGTCTGCCGAAGCAAAGGGAAGCGTGGATAAGTATGATTTCATGGATGCTTACGCATCAATGTTGGTAGATTATATCCGCAGGGGAGCAGCTCTGCCTGATTATAACAGACCGCTCGGAGGCATGAAAATTGTTGTTGATGCGGGCAACGGAGCAGGAGGTTTCTTTGCTACCAAGGTGCTGGAGCGGTTGGGCGCAGACATTTCGGGCAGTCAATTTCTTGAGCCAGACGGAATGTTTCCTAACCATGTGCCTAATCCTGAAGACAAAAAGGCTATGCAGTCTGTCTGTGAAGCGGTGAAGCGCAACGGTGCTCAACTGGGCATCATTTTCGATACCGATGTTGACCGCTCCGCAATCGTAGATGAAAACGGGGAGCCTATCAACCGCAATTCGCTCATTGCACTGATTTCTGCTATAATATTGAAGGAACATCCGGGCAGCACTGTCGTTACCGACTCAATCACCTCTGTCGGTCTTGCAGATTTCATCAAAGAGCATGGGGGAGTGCACCACAGGTTTAAGCGTGGGTATAAGAATGTAATCAACGAGTCGTTACGGCTGAACGGTGAGGGCATAGAAAGCTGGCTCGCCATAGAAACATCCGGTCATGCAGCCCTGAAGGAGAATTATTTCCTTGACGATGGTGCCTTCCTTATAGCAAAACTTTTGGTTGAAGCTGCCCGACTTAATGTTAAGGGAAAAACTCTTTCTTCGTTGATTTCAACACTTCAAAAACCGGCAGAGAGCAAGGAGATACGTTTCTCTATTGCCTGTGAGGACTTTGCGGAATATGGCAAAACCGTATTGGCAGAGCTTCCTCAACTTATCGCCGGCATCGGCGACTGGGAAATAGTCGTTCCAAACCATGAAGGAATACGCATAAGTTGCAACGGAGCAAAAGAGAAAGGCTGGTTCTTGCTGCGCATGTCGCTGCACGACCCGGTGATGCCGCTCAACATAGAGTCGGGCGTTGACGGCGGCGTGTCAGAGATAGAACAGCGACTCATGGGCATATTGAGACGCTATGACAAACTGAAAGCATCGTAATGGAGATCTGGAGAAACTCTTCGATGCAGAATGTAAAATCTGCAAATATAAGTATCTGATAATCAGCGCATATCCCTCCAATTACGGGGGATAGATACTATGCGGAGGGACGGAGGAGGGACGGAAAATATACAAAAATCTGCAAATGAAGCTGCCGTCAAAAATAAAATATACAAACATCTGCAAAGACGTTTTTCCAGTTCTTTGTATATTCACATTCGTTAACACGAATTTTTGCAGATTCTTGCAATCGCTGAAAATGGTGTGAAGAGTAACCTCC
>JAQYET010000109.1 GCA_028723525.1 Prevotellaceae bacterium | reverse complement strand
TTGTATTTAGGATCAAGTGCAATACCGTGTCTTATATTATCTACAGCTTCATCTAAAAGAGAAAGGTCGATTCCCCGTTTAGCCATACGCTTATAACTTTTCTTATATGCGTTCGTGAACTTAACGTTGTACATCATTCCTGCAACAACGCCTGCTTAAGGTCTTCCATAGAAGAATACGATGGTGCGTTAGGGTTTCTGGAAATTCTTCTAGCTTCTTCCATAGCAGCCAGTGTTTCAGCATTAAACTTTGGGATTTCCACTTTAAAAGGAAGGCCGCCGTGCAAAACGCACTGGCGTAAGAAGATGTTTACGGCACTTGACATATCGATGCCGAGTTCGCTAAACAGTTCATTTGCGTCTCTTTTGACATTACTATCAATACGAATTTGAGTAGGACTTGTTGCCATAGTATCAGCTCCTTTCAAGGCAATTATGATACAATCGGTATACGTTGTCAATCAATAGACAGATAAGTTATCAATTTGTTTCGCTTATGACGGAAACAAATATAAGAAACTAGAAACAGCCTGGCGGATCACGTCCATAAAATGGTGTAAAAGCAGAAAAAGAGCCAGAGGTCAATCACCTGCATATAATTTGTAATTAAGAAAAAAGAAACGAGGAAGAAAGACATGGCTCAACTCAATATTACCCTGAATCAAGAAGAGATACTACAGCTTTTACGAGAATTGCGTTCAAGAATTTACTTCAGGAGAGTCTTAATCGTGTAGGATGACTGATGAGGATGAAAGCTTGCAATGAGCAAGTCGACAATGAGGTGTTAAGATTGAATTTGAAGCGAGGACATCGAGGAAATGAATAAGAAAGTGACCTACGAGTTTTTAAATTCCCACGGGATTTGTTATGAGGTAACAGAGCATAAGGCTGTATATAATATGGCTGAACTTGCTGCCATTGAGTTACCGTACCCCGAAGCGGATGCAAAAAATCTATTTGTACGCGATGATAAAAAACGGCAATATTATCTGATCACCGTCAGGGGAAATAAGCGGGTGGATTTGAAAGCATTTAGAAGATCCAACGGCACCAGGCCCTTGTCCTTTGCATCGGAAGAAGAGCTTTTTTCTATTCTGAAACTGACTCCGGGAGCAGTTACACCCCTGGGATTGCTAAACGATCAGGATCACAGAGTCTTACTTTACCTTGATCGAGATTTTGAGGGACAAATGATAGGATGTCACCCCAACGACAATACGGCAACCGTCTGGTTAAAAGCTGATGATTTGGTCGCCTTGATTAAAAAACACGGAAACACGGTTTCATTTGTAGATCTGTAAATCTCAAGTGGATCTGTAAATGTCGATCTGTACATTCCAAGGTGAATTTGTAAATCCCAATATTGGCTACGATTCAAGAGAAATATCGCCTTTATTAAAGATTAAAGATGCTTATCCAAAAATTCTTTTAGCCAACACGAAACATCATGAAACACTTCAGGAGGGTATACCTGTTATTGATATAGCACATTGGCTTTTAGGAAAATAAGATAGATAACTTTCCTTATACTCGTTCGAGATTTTGAATAAAATTTCTATGAAATTATGGATATTAAGATTAAAGAAATTATTGATGAAAAAGAAAAGCGTGCGATAGCACGAGAGGTACTGGAGGATCTTCCGGAGTGGTTTGGCATTCAGGAGAGCACAGAGGCTTACATCAAAAATTCAGAAAAGAATCCTTTCCTTGCTTGCTTTGTGGATCATCAAGTTGCCGGTTTTATCGTATTAAAAGCGAGCAGCAAAGATTGTGCAGAAATCTTTGTGATGGGTGTTAAGAAAAAGTTTCACCGCATGGGTTTGGGCACAAATTTGCTTCGCGCTTATGAGATTAAGGCCAAAGCTTGCGGATATTCTTACTCTCAGGTCAAAACGGTGAAGATGGGAAAGTACCAGGAGTATGATAGAACCAACCTTTTCTATCAGGCCAGGGGATATTGTGAATTAGAATGTTTTCCGACTTTGTGGGATGAGGAAAACCCCTGCCAGATTTATGTAAAATATCTGAAAGCTCTGACCAGGTAAATAAGTCGAAAAAATTGCTGGCAGAAAGAGTCGCAGGAGAGCAAGTTGGAGATGAAGAGCAAAGAGGAGAATATGCAGAAAACGAGCCTGAAATGCGCCGTTTACGGCAAGTGCGGCGGCTGTCGCTATCCGCATGAGGACTACAGGGCCTATCTCGAGGAACAACAGAAGCGTCTGGCTTCGCTTTTTTCCGGCTTGCCGCTGCGCCCGATTTTGCCCATGGAAGATCCCTTTTACTATCGCGGCAAAATTCATGGCACTTTCCGCTACGTCAATAAGCGAACGGTCTGTGGTCTCTATCAGGAGGACAGCCACCGCATTGTGCCCATTACCGATTGCCTGATTGAAGACTGCAAAGCGCAGGAAATCCGCCGCAGCGTGCTCGATCTGGCGCGCTCTTTTCGCTGGCCGTCCTATGATGAGAAAAACGGCCAGGGTCTCCTCCGCCACGTTCTCCTGCGCTCTGCACCGGCCACCGGAGAAGTCCTCGTCTGCCTGGTGGTGACCAGTCCGATCGTCCCGGGCAAAGCACAGTTCGCAAAGGCGCTCATGCAGAAGCACCCGGAGGTCAGGACGGTCGTGCTCAGCATCAATGACAAAGCGGGCAGTATGGTTCTGGGCGAGCGCGAAGTGATTGTCCGTGGGCCGGGCGCCATCACGGATCAGCTCATGGGCATGGCCTTCCGCGTTTCAGCCGGCAGCTTTTATCAGGTCAACACCCGTCAGACGGCGGTTCTCTACAAGCTTGCCCTCGAAGCCGCCGATTTGCACCACGATCTCACCCTCCTCGATGCCTACTGTGGCGTGGGCACCATTGGCATCCTGGCTGCAGCACGATGCAAGCAGGTGATCTCAGTGGAACTCAACCCGAAAGCCGTGCGAGACGCCATCGCCAACGCCCGCCTCAATCGAGTGAAAAACATCACCTTCGAAGCAGGGGACGCCGCCGATTTTCTGGAAAATTGCGCTACCGACTTCGACCGCATCATTGTCGATCCACCCCGCAGCGGCCTCGACCCGCGCTTTATCAACTCTCTGCTGAAACGCCCTGCTGCCAGGCTCGTCTACATCTCCTGCAACCCCCTAAGCCTGGCTGACAACCTCGCTGAGCTCAAAAACCAATACAGCATCGACTCCCTCCAGCCCGTCGACATGTTCCCCTGGACAGGGCATGTGGAGACTATCTGTTTGATGTCACATGGCAAATAACCGGTGCACTCAGATTGCCTATATACATGAAATAAATAAGTGAAATCTCGACATGTATTTCAAGTTAAATTGTAAAATTGAAATAAGGCGCCTATAATTAAAGGACTATTTCAATTTGAGTTATTTTATAATGGAGGTGCAGCGTGATGAAAAACCGCGCGGGAGAATACAGGAGAAATTTCTCCGGAGAAGCAGAATATCAGTCGTTTGTGCCGGCACCTTTACCGCCAAAACCGGCGATTGATATTGACAATGATATGCTGAAAGCCCTGATCAAAGCGAGCAGTTCCATATCTGCACTCGAAAGCATAGCAAAAAGGATTCCGAGCATGGATCTTTTTGTTTCTATGTATGTGAGAAAAGAAGCACTCATGTCATCTCAAATTGAAGGAACGCAGGCCACCCTGGAAGATGTCTTTGATCCGATGATAGCTGATAATGCAAACCGCAATGTAGCTGATGTCGTGAACTATATTAAAGCAACAGAATACGCAATAAACAGGCTGAAAACATTACCGCTCAGCAACCGTCTGATAAAGGAAACACATGCTGTTTTGATGGAAGGTGTGCGGGGACAAGAAAAAAGCCCGGGTGAATTCAGATATTCTCAGAACTGGATCGGAGGACAGGGCAGTACTATAAAAACAGCAAGATATATTCCTCCGCATCCTGAAGATATGGTAAGCGCAATGTCGGATCTGGAGAAATATATGAATGGAGGGGATCAGCTTGATGACTTGATTCGCGCAGCCCTCATTCACTATCAGTTTGAAACGATACATCCTTTTCTTGATGGAAACGGACGCATCGGGCGTCTGATGATTACGCTTTTTCTGATGGAAAAAAAGTTGCTTACAACACCGGCGCTATATATTTCCTATTTTCTTAAAAAGAATCGTATTGAATACTACGACAGGATGACAGAAGTCCGAAATAAAGGAAATTATGAACAGTGGGTCAGGTTCTTTCTTGCGGCTATCGATGAGTCGGCGCAGGATGCCATACAGACGATTGATGAGCTGACGGTTCTTAAGGCAAAAAATGAAAAAATCATTGAGAAAATGGGACGTGCCTCTAAAAATGTGATGCGGGTTTTTCGGTATTTGGAGGCAAATCCAATTGTTGATATAGGAAAGACGGCGGAAAGGATAGGAGTCTCTTTCAATACGGTATCTTCCGCGGTAAAGAGAATGATCGATGCAGGTATTCTGGTTCAAACGGAGAACGCAAGCCGTAATCGCACCTTTTCTTATGATAAATATCTGAAAATATTACGAAAAGGAACTTGAAATTAAAGAAATGCTGCTTGTTGAGGACGTTGATAACAGGGAGAAGCTATGTGGCTTGCTGTCGGCGATATACGAGGAATTGCCAAAGCCGAAAAAGAAGAAAAGACGTGGAGGATGAGGCTGTTGATGGATTTACGTGATGAAAGTATGACAGTGTTAAATCAGAATTTATCGGGATAAAAGAGAGGACTGCAAGGCCATATGAAGCATGAAGAAATAAGAGGAAAAAAGATTATACTGCGCAGGCAAAGAGAAGAAGACGCTCCGTTTTTCGCCTATTGGTTTAATCAGCCGCAGGTTATGTTTCAATGCGGATTTGAGAAGACAACCGATGAAGAAGAGGAGAAAAGAACTATTAACGTCAGCCACAAATCGGAAGACTCGGTT
>JAQYET010000108.1 GCA_028723525.1 Prevotellaceae bacterium | reverse complement strand
CAGAGAAGTTAAGCCCGCCTGCGCCGATGGTACTGCAATGCAATGCGGGAGAGTAGGTCGCCGCCCTCTTTATTCGAGAGAACTTTCCGGAGATGTCCGGGGAGTTCTCTCTTTTTTTGATTGGGCTATCAGGCTAATCGGACTAATCGGTCAAATCGGGGCTAATTGGAGAAAATGCGGTTTTAGGGAGTGGGTGATACAATATAATTATGTATTATTCGTTTTCAATATATGCAATTGGCAGACAGAATTAGACAAGTTAAGATTGTTCTTGTTATTGCCGCTATAATTATAGCGGTGGTCAGTCTGTTGGTTTCACGTTATCTTGTCAAGGATTTGGCAGCCGAGGAGCGCAACAAGATGGAGGTATGGTCGGAGGCTATGCGTGCTCTGAACAAGGCTGACGAGAACACAGACATGAATTTGGTACTGAAGGTGATAGACGAGAACAATACCATCCCTGTGGTAGTGCTTGACAAAGAAGGCAGGGCGCAGATATTCAGAAACCTTAAAGTGAAGGGAGATACCTACGAGGACACCCTCGCTTATGTCACGGAACAAGGGCTGATGATGAAAGAAGCCGGCAGGAGCATACGTATCGGGCTCGACGAGGTTTCGGACAGCGACTATATTGAGGTGTGCTACGATGAGAGCACTATGTTGCGTAGGCTCAATGTCTATCCCTTTTGGGTGCTCGGTTTGGTAATGCTCTTTGTCGTGATTGCCACTTTCGCCCTCCTCACATCTAAGAAAGCCGAGCAGAACAAAGTATGGGTGGGATTGAGCAAGGAGACCGCCCACCAGTTGGGCACTCCGATAAGCAGTTTGATGGCATGGACTGAAATACTGAAAGAAACCTATCCCGACGATGCCCTGATACCCGAAATGGACAAGGACGTGAAGCGACTGCAACTCATCGCTGAACGTTTTTCTAAAATCGGCTCATTGCCGGAGCCTGTTCCGTCGAGTCTTCTTGAAGTGATGACTCACGTGGTGGATTATATGGCGCGGCGCACTTCAAACAAGGTGAGCATCGTAAGCCGTTTTCCCGAGCAAGACATCATTGTGAAGATAAATCCCTCGTTGTTCGAGTGGGTAATCGAAAACCTATGCAAGAATGCTGTGGATGCAATGGAAGGTTCGGGCACAATCACCATTTCGATGGAAGAGTTCATCGACAAGGTGCTCATCGAAGTTCGCGACACCGGCAAGGGTATATCACGAAAAAACCTGAAAAACGTATTCAAGCCCGGCTTCACAACCAAACAACGCGGCTGGGGACTCGGTCTGTCTCTCGCCAAGCGCATCGTTGAAGAATACCATAAAGGCAAGATCTACGTCTTCAGCAGCGAGGTAGGCAAGGGCACCACATTCCGCATAGAACTGAGGAAATGATACACTTATTGTGTTAACTACTACCATATAACTAATTATTTTAGTTAAAAAACGCCCTGTATCGTCACATTTAACTAATAATTTTAGTTATGTGACGATTTTTTTTATTTATTTTGCGACGTGAACATGAATGAATAAAACTTATGAGCCGTATATTTTCATTTTTTGTTTTGATTGCCGTGAGCATTTCTGCGTATTCGCAAGAGATGGAGTATGATTTGCTGATAAGTCAGGGTGATAGCCTAATGATAAACTACAACCTTCCCGAAGCATTGCAGAAATATGAGCAGGCAGCCCGCATCTCACATACCTATGAACTTCGTAAACGCATAGGCAACTGCCACTACAGGCGTGGGGCGTACAGGCAATGTATTGCAGAACTTGAGCAGTTGCCCGACTCGTCGCTCGATCATGCAGCCATGCGCAATCTGTATTTCTGCTATCAGAATATCGGGGACAGGAAGAAAATGTATTACATGGGAGAGTTAATCCGTGTAGTCTATCCATACGATGGTGAACTGATAGCCAACCTTGCCAAGAACTACAATGCCGACGAGAAGCCGGAACTGGCTGCTGCGGCACTTATCCCATATCTCGAAAGGGATTCCACGTCACTGAACGTTCTTAGACAATATGCTGAAGCAAAGTTTTTCATGCTGGAATTTGATGTTGCAAGAGAGACATACAAGCGTATCATTGAGTTGGGAGACAGCACTTCATACAATGTTAATTACTCTCTGGGGATATGCTATTTGCATTACGAAGACTTCGAAAAGGCATATTCCTGTCTGCGGAAGGCTGTTGACATAAGTGAGAGAAAGAAGATGGGAAGCCTATATAGGCTGGGTATGGCATGCGTTAAAACCGGCAGGGCGGCAGAAGGAGTGGAGTGCCTCACGCGCTCTTTGGAGTTGTCCAAGACACCGTCATCCCTGCTTTTCAACCTCAACGAGCTGCTTGCCGATGGCTACGAACAACTGGGCGACTACCGCAACGAGCAGTACGCATTGAAAGATTGTCTCTTGTTAGAGGGCAGTCATAACCGTATCCTTTACAAACTTGCATTGGCATACCGTAACGGCAAGGACTATCACAATGCTGCTGTCACCTACCGACAGTTTCTCAACTCTGCCGGCATGGTGCCCGAAAACAAGCGTGCCGACGAACTGAAGCAGATGATGAGTCTGGCAGAAGCAGATTTGAAGAATGTGGAAAAACTTAATAAATAGAGAAAAGACATGAGAACATTGACAAACAAGGAAGAAGAAATAATGAACCATTTGTGGGAAAAAGGTTCGATGAAAATCTCGGAATTGCAGACGCTTTACGACGAGCCGAAGCCACATGTGAACACTCTGAGCACGCTGGTCAAGATACTCGAAGAGAAGGGTTTCGTGGCTCACCGTGCCCTCACAGCCCGCAGTTATGTCTATTTTGCCAAGATAACCAAGGCAGAATACAGCAAAAATTCACTTACGAATGTCGTTGACAAATTCTTCGGTAAGAACTACATCAACGTGGTAAACACGCTGGTAAAAGACGACAAGGTAAGCCTCGAAGAGTTGAAAGAGATAATAAGAATGGTAGAAAACGAATGATATGGCAACACTGTTCATCTATTCCATAAAGGCAGCCCTGTGCATGGTGGCGTTCTATTTCGCCTACAAGATACTGCTCAGTCGTGACACGTTCCACCGCTTCAACCGCATCGCAATCCTTGCCTCGTTGGTGCTGTCGCTGCTGCTGCCTCTGATAAAGGTTGACACCGTGGCGCAGAACGGCATGGCAAAGGGTATGGTTGTGCTCGAACATATTGTAGTGATGAGTGCCGGTGTGAGCGAGGAGAGCCACAGTCTGTCGGCAGCGCAGTGGGGCTTTGCAATCTATCTGCTCGGAGTGTTGCTGTTCGTTATCAGAGAAGCAGTGTCGATTGTCAGACTTCTGGCGTTGATAAAGAGAAGCAAGGCGGTAAACCTACCCCCATCGTTGCTCGGCGCAACGCAGGAGAGTGCCGACGGAAAGACTGCCGGCAAGTCGCGCATCATCGTCGCAGAGGGCGACGTCTCGCCGTTCTCATGGTTCAATTATGTAGTAATCAGCGAGAAAGATTATCGCGAAAACCCGCGCGAGATAATCATACACGAGTTGGCACACGTGCGCCTTGCTCATTCTTGGGACGTGGCGTTCTGCAACATCATCATCGTGCTGCAGTGGTTCAATCCTGCCGCGTGGCTTCTGAAGCAGGAGTTGCAGAACATCCACGAGTATGAAGCCGACGAAGCCGTGATAAAGAAAGGCGTCGATGCAAGGCAATATCAGATTTTGCTCATTAGAAAGTCGGTAGGAGAACACCTCTTCTCCGTTGCTAACAATTTAAATTATAATTCATTAAAAAAACGTATTACAATGATGAAAAAAACGAGAACAAATCCTTGGCAGCGCGCGAAAGCCCTCGCCGTGTTGCCCATTGCTGCAGTTGCTGTAGCCGCATTTGCCAGTCCTAAGGTTGAGCAAGCCATGAACAAAGTGGAGGTTGAGAGCGAGGGAGTGATAAACATTGTCACCAACAAAGTGGCAGCCGCAGCCTCGCAGCAGTCTCCGCAGGAGGCGGTAGATGCAGCCGTAAACGCCGGGGTGGAACTTGGTGCAACGCGGAAAGACAGCGTTAATAACAATGAATTTTATAATCCGGAGGTTATGCCGGAGTTCCCGGGAGGCATTGTGGGGTTTAACACTTTCATTGCAAACAACATCAAATATCCCGAGAGTGCCGCGGAAGCAAGAATAGAGGGACGTGTTGTGATATCGTTTGTGATAAGCAAAGAGGGGGATGTTCAAAACCCGGTCGTACTGAGGGGCGTTTCTCCGGAACTTGATGCCGAAGCTCTGCACGTGGTTCGCAGCATGCCAAAGTGGACTCCCGGCATGCAGGCGGGCAAGCCTGTCAACACGAGATATGCCGTTCCCATTGTGTTCAGACTACCTGACGACAAAGCCGACAAGACAACCACCGAAAGCGTATCCACCGACAATGCAAATGTTACTTATTATATTGACGGGAAGTTGGTTAAAGGTGAAGAGCTGACAAAGTTTACAACCGAAAAAATGAATGACATAAAAGAAATGAAAGTGGTTAATGAGTTAGGTCGCGAGGGAAATAAAAGTACAGTCTCTATAACCACGAAGTGATGCACCGTTAGTCACGAAACGGTTGCTGTAATACGGCTTACTGTTTTGTAAATTCGGCGATTTTACTGAACAATTTCGGCGATTTTGTTCAGTAAAATCGCCGAAATTGCAATGTAAAACCGCCGAAATTGGTTTATGGAAGGAAATGATATAGGCTGTCGCTCGCTATCTTTCGGCAATTAACTCATGTCCAACGACAAAAAACGAGTAAAAAGACAAAAAAACAAGTAGAAAGGTTTCTAAATGAAAAAATATTTGTACCTTTGCACCCCGAAGTATGCCCATAAAGCGGCATGCGGCAACGTAAATGAATGGCTTAGAGTCTCTTAGAATTGACTTAAAGAGTCTGCAAGAAGGTGTTAACGTCTTCGAAACCGACCTTGACGGTGCGTTTTTCGAGGCTTTAGGCGGTCAGGAAGTAAGCGGCGGTCGTCTGCATGTGTCGCTGTCTATACGCAAGGCGAGCGGCTTTTTCGACCTTACTTCGCGCATTTCCGGCTTTGTTTCCGTTGCGTGCGACCTATGCTTAGACGAGATGGAAATGCCTGTTGACACGGAAAACCATATCGTGGTGAAGTATGGGAGCGAAGAGGCGGCAGAAGACGATGTCGTGACTGTTGCAGAAGACGAAGGAATTCTCGACATGTCGTGGCTCGTCTATGAGTTTGTCACGTTGGCAATACCCATCAGGCATGTGCATGCACCCGGCAAGTGCAACCCTGTCATGGCGCAAGTTCTGGAAGAACTGTCATCTGACCGAAGCAGTGATGAGGAGTCCGGCGGCGCGATTGACTCCCGTTGGAGCGAATTGTTGAAATTAAAAGATTAAACATTAAAATATTAAAAGATTATGGCACATCCTAAAAGAAGGCAGTCGAAGACTCGCACACTTAAAAGAAGAACTCACGACAAGGCAGTTGTTCCCACACTGGCAAAATGCCCTAATTGCAATTCTTACCACATCTATCACACCGTATGCCCCTCTTGTGGCTACTATCGTGGCAAGATAGCCATCGTTATGGACGAAGCGGCAGAATAAGCAAGATGGGAAAGATAAACGCAATAATCACCGGAGTTGGCGGATATATCCCCGATTATGTTCTCGACAACGAGGAACTGTCGAGGCTGGTTGACACCAACGACGAGTGGATTATGTCGCGTGTCGGTATCAAGGAACGCCGCATTCTCAATGAGGAAGGGCTTGGTACGAGCTACATGGCTCGCAAGGCAGTGAAGCAGTTGATACAGAAAACCGGGGTCAATCCCGACTCCATCGACGCATTGATTCTTGCAACGTCCACTGCCGATTATCAGTTTCCCTCAACGGCTTCCATAGTGCTCGGCAAGCTTGGGCTGAAAAACGCCTTTGCCTACGACCTATGGGGGGCATGCTGCGGGTTCATCTATGCTCTCGACACGGCTGCCGCGATGATACAGAGCGGTCGCTACAAGAAGATTGTAGTGGTTGGAGCCGACAAGATGTCGTCGGTGGTTGACTACAAGGACAGGCAGACATGCCCGCTCTTTGGCGACGGAGCTGCTGCTACTCTCGTAGAGGCAACGGAGGAGGAGAACATCGGTTTGGTTGACTCTTACTTCCGTGCCGACGGCAAGGGACTGCCGTTCCTTCATCTGAAAGCCGGCGGATCGGTTTGCCCGCCAAACCATTTTACGGTGGATCACGGTCTGCACTACCTCTATCAGGAGGGTCGCACGGTGTTCCGTTACGCCGTGACAAGCATGAGCGACGACTGTGCCCTGATAGCCGAGCGCAACGGTCTGAACAAAGACAACATACGTTTCGTTGTTCCGCATCAGGCCAACATACGCATCATCGAGGCTGTCGCAAAGCGGCTTGAGATGCCTATGGACAAGGTGATGGTAAACATCGAGCACTTCGGAAACACCAGTGCTGCCACCATTCCGCTGGCATTGTGGGAGAACGAGAACTGCTTGAAACGAGGCGACAACCTCATTCTCACCGCGTTTGGGGCAGGATTTGTGCACGGCGCAATTTACTATAAGTGGGCATACGACGGTCAAACGGCGACATAGCAATGAGAAACTGCGAGCCTCGCAGAGACATGCAAAAGGGTTGCAGTACATGACGAGTTGCTGACCGGGGCGAGGAACATCATCAACCCTGCCGCAGTCAACAATTAGTATTATATCACAAGAGAAAGCGCATCATATTAAATACTTTAATAGGATGCGTTTTTTTAAATTTGAAACGACAATATAAAACACAGCAATATGCACAAGGCAGGATTCGTGAATATCGTGGGAAACCCCAATGTAGGTAAGTCAACGCTGATGAACCGGCTCGTTGGCGAACGCATTTCCATTGCCACTTTCAAGGCACAAACCACGCGCCACCGCATCATGGGCATTGTCAACACCGACGACATGCAGATTGTCTTCAGCGACACCCCGGGTGTGTTGAAGCCCAACTACAAGTTGCAGGAGTCCATGCTGGCATTCTCGGAGGGTGCGCTTGCCGATGCCGACGTGCTCCTTTACGTAACCGATGTGGTGGAAAACCCGGAGAAGAACAAGGACTTTCTTGAGAAAGTGCAACGCTTGAACAAGCCCGTGATATTGCTGATAAACAAAATCGACGCCCTGAACGGCAACAATTCGTCACAAGCAACGCCCACTCCCTCATCTCCGCTCGCCGATTCTCGCTCAACCCACACCCCCCAACGCCCAACGCTCACTGCCACACTCGGCGACATCGTGGAGCAATGGCACGCCCTTCTTCCCAATGCCGAGATACTCCCCATTTCGGCAAAGAACAAGTTCGGAACAGATATCCTGCTCAAGCGCATCAAGGAACTGCTGCCCGAAAGTCCGGCTTTCTTCGACAAAGACCAACTCACCGACAAGCCGGCACGTTTCTTCGTGAGCGAAATAATACGTGAGAAGATATTGTTATATTACGACAAGGAGATACCATATTCGGTTGAGGTGGTGGTTGAAAATTTCAAGGAAACCGAAAAACTGATACGCATCAGTGCCGTAATCTATGTGGAACGCGACTCGCAGAAAGGCATCGTGATAGGGCATCAGGGCATCGCGCTCAAGAAAATGTCAACCGAAGCACGCAAGTCTCTCGAGCGATTCTTCGGCAAGAACATCTTCTTGGAGTGCTACGTAAAGGTGGATAAAGACTGGCGTTCGTCGCAGAGAGAACTGAATAATTTTGGATATAACCCCGGATAAGCGTGCGGAGAAACGCAGACAAAATGGGATAAAGAAAGACAAGAAGACATGGGAAATTTAGTAGCAATAGTGGGACGCCCCAACGTAGGGAAGTCAACGCTTTTCAACAGGCTTACGAAGAGCCGCCGCGCCATAGTCAGTGACGAGGCAGGAACCACACGAGACAGGCAGTACGGAAAGTGCGAATGGTGTGGAAAAGAGTTCTCGGTGGTAGATACCGGCGGCTGGGTTGTGAACAGCGACGACATCTTCGAGGAACAAATACGCAAGCAGGTTACTGTCGCTACGGAAGAAGCCGACCTGCTGCTTTTCCTTGTTGACACCGATAACGGACTCACCGACTGGGATGAAGACGTGGCAAAGATACTCCGCCGCACAAATCTCCCGGTGATATTGGTGGCAAACAAGGTGGACAACAGTACGCAGCAGTTCGACGCTATGGAATTTTACAGGCTCGGGCTAGGCGAACCGCAGTGTGTGAGTGCTATTTCCGGAAGCGGCACAGGCGACCTCCTCGACCTCATTCTCGAAAAACTCCCGTCGGCGAAAGACGAAGAAGATTTCTTAGACGACACTCCGCGCTTTGCCGTGGTGGGACGCCCGAATGTGGGAAAGAGCAGTCTGATAAACGCATTCATAGGCGAAGACCGCCACATAGTGACCGACATCGCAGGTACGACACGCGACAGCATATACACGAAATACGACAAGTTCGGTTTCGACTTCTACCTCGTTGACACCGCAGGCATACGCCGCAAGAACAAGGTTACGGAAGACCTTGAGTTCTATAGCGTGATGCGCTCGATACGCTCGATAGAGAACAGCGACGTCTGCATACTTATGATTGACGCCACGCGAGGCATTGAGACGCAAGACATGAACATCTTCCAGTTGATACAGAAGAACAACAAGTCGCTCGTGGTGGTGGTAAACAAGTGGGACCTCGTGGAGGACAAGAGCCAGAAATCAATCGACACGTTCAAGAACGCCATACGAAACCGAATGGCGCCGTTCACCGACTTCCCCATCATCTTTGCCTCCGCGCTCACCAAGCAGCGCATCTTCAAGGTGTTGGAGACGGCAAAAGAGGTGTTCCTCAACCGTAAAGCAAAGATTGGAACAACCAAACTCAACGAGGTGATGCTGCCCCTCATCGAGGCAACACCGCCCCCATCGATAAAGGGAAAGTACATAAAGATAAAGTATTGTGCGCAAATTCCCGATACGCAAATTCCGAGTTTCGTGTTCTATGCCAATCTCCCGCAGTATATCAAGGAGCCCTACAAGCGTTTCCTTGAAAACAAGATACGAGAGAACTGGTCACTCACCGGCTCGCCGATAAACGTTTTCATCAGACAGAAATAACAATCGTCGTAAATGCGCAGACTGATATATGCCGTGATGCTTGTGTCGGTGCTCGCCGCGACCGGCTGCGGCAACGATGCCGAAAAGGAAAAGAAAGCCGTGGCACTTTTTGCCAAAGGCTATTACGAACGTCTCATCGAGGGCAACTACGAGGGATATGTCGATGCACTGAACTACCCCGACAGTCTGCCTGACGGCTACCGCCGCCAACTCGTTCTCAACGCAAAGGCGTTTGCGGAGCAGCAGAAAGGGCTGAACGGAGGCTGGGTTGCGGTGGAGATTGCCGGCTGCCGGCTCGACAGTCTTTCGCCTACGGCTTTGGTCACGCTGCGCATGTGCTATGCCGACAGCACCCGGGAGAGTGTCGTGGTGCCAATGGTGGAGCGCGGCGGGCGGTGGTATATACGCTGATACGGTGGTGGCATGTTCTGCAAATACACATTGTTTACAGAACATGCCACCGTTTTTATTCCCTGTCTTGGAGTTCTCTCATCTCCTCTTTCTTCACCTTCTTAAACAGGTCGGAGGCAAAAATGAAGTCGTTAAGTTTTTTGTTCTCCGACGTCATTATCTCATCCTTGTTTCCGGTCCATGCCGAAGTGCCTTTATGAATGAAGATAATGTTCTCGCCGATGCCCATCACCGAGTTCATGTCGTGGGTGTTGATGATGGTTGTGGTGTTGTATTCCTGCGTAATGCTGTGCAGGAGTTCGTCTATGACGAGGCTTGTCTTCGGGTCGAGACCGGAGTTCGGCTCGTCGCAGAACAAGTATTTCGGGTTCAGTGCTATTGCCCTTGCTATAGCCACTCGCTTCTGCATTCCCCCCGAAAGTTCGCCCGGGAATTTGTTTATTGCCTCAAGAAGATTTACGCGGTCAAGACATTCCTCGGCTCGTTTCGTGCGTTCTCTCAAGGTCATGCTTGAGAACATGTCGAGCGGGAACATCACGTTTTCCAGCACAGTAATCGAGTCGAAGAGTGCTGCACTTTGGAAAATCATGCCCATTTCGCGCCGCAGCATCACCTTCTCGCGTTTCGACATCGCCACGAAGTCACGCCCGTCGTAGAGAATTTCGCCCGATGTAGGCTCAAGAAGTCCCACGATATTCTTCATCAGCACAGTCTTTCCCGACCCGCTCTGACCTATTATAAGGTTTGTCTTGCCATTCCTGAAAGTGGCATTGATATCTTTCAGCACCTCTTTGTCACCGAAAGCCTTGTGTAGTTTCTTTATCTCAATCATGTCGTTTCATTTGTTTCATGAGAGCAACTGTGTTAGGAATACGTCTGAAAACAGTATCAGTACCGAACTGCTTACCACCGAGGTGGTCGATGCCTTGCCCACTTCCACCGAACCGCCCTCCACGGTATATCCGCAATAAGACGACACGCTGCTTATGATGAAGGCAAAAAAGAGGCTCTTCACAATGCTCATCCAAACAAACCACGACCTGAAATCGTGTTGCAGACCCAGCGTAAGGTCGTCGGGCGGGAGCACATGCCCCAGATAAGCTGTTGCGTAAGCACCCACTATTCCGAGTGCCGACGAGAAGATGACAAGGAACGGCATCATCGTAATCATTCCCATAATCTTGGGCAGAATGAGATAGTTGGCAGAGTTTACTCCCATTATCTCAAGTGCGTCAATCTGCTGAGTGACTCTCATTGTGCCCAGTTCCGAAGCGATGTTCGAGCCCACCTTGCCTGCAAGTATCAGACACATGATGCTCGATGAGAACTCCAGAAGCATTATCTCGCGCGTTGTGTAGCCGCTAACCCACCGCGGCATCCACGGACTTTGTATGTTCAGCTTCATCTGTATGCAGATAACTGCTCCGATGAAGAACGAGATGAGCAGCACGATACCAATGGAGTCAACCCCCAGCTGGGTCATGTCCTTGATGTATTGCTTGAAGAACATCCTCATGCGTTCGGGCACAGAGAACACCCGCCCCATAAGCATGAGGTAGCGTCCGAAAACGGTTAGGTATTTCTTTATAAACATATTTACGCCTGAATGAAATTGTTTGCAAAAGTAATTAAAAACAACCGAATAACGGCATCTTTGCCATGTTCTTTTTACTTCATGCCTGTCAACATTGTTCTGATTTGTCTTTTTTTCTGTCATTTTTGCGGAGTTTTAAGAAAAAACGATTGCAATACTTGTTTGATAGGAAACTTTTATATACTTTTGCAGCGTGTTTAATAAATACAATTATTAACTTTAAAGCATCATTGATTTATGAAAAAGTTATTTATCGCAGCATTGATGATAGCGTCGTCTGTCGCTTCATTCGCACAACATTCGGTAGGTTCATTCTCTCTGCAGCCTAAGGTGGGAGTCTCTCTTGCTACATTGGTAGGCGACCATGCAGGCGACCCAAGCATGAAGTTCGGTCTCGTGTCGGGCGTGGAAGCCGAATATCAGGCTACCGACCTCATCGGTGTGGCTGCCGGCTTGAACTATTCTATGCAGGGAGCAAATTACGACGACCCAATAGGTGACTCAAAACTGGAATACATCAATATTCCTGTCGTTGCAAACTTCTACGTTGCAAAGAACTTCGCTCTTAAACTCGGTGTTCAGCCGGGCTTCCTTGTAAGTGCAAAATCAGGTAAACTTGACGTTAAAGATCACTGTAAAACATTCGACTTCAGCATACCTGTAGGTGCAAGTTACGAGATCAGCAACTTCGTTATCGACGCCCGTTACAACTTCGGTTTGACCGCTATTCCTGACGGACTGCTTGACAAAGTGCGCAACAGCACTATCCAACTGACCGTTGGTTACAGGTTCGACCTCTAAGACTTTAGGAAATAACAAACAATAATGAAAGCCACATCCGCTCTTCGTAAAGAATTGCGGAAGTGGCTTTTTCGCGTTCTCCGAAACGCCGCCGGGCGCATAACCCTGCTGCCGATGCCCACTGCCATGCCACGGAAAAATGCCCGTAAAATGCTTGCAAGTGAATAATTATTTGTAATTTTGCATCCTGAAATATTCCCTGTTGTGCCACGGTGCCCGGCGTAACAACCGCAGGCACACCGGCGATTACAGAATTACAGAGAAAGATATGAGCGAAACGATAAACGTGAACGGCAGTTATCGCGAAGGCAATGCGGTGCTGAGAACCGAGGGACTGGTGAAACGCTACGGCAAACGAACCGTGGTCAACGACGTGTCAATAAACGTAAGGCAGGGCGAGATAGTGGGACTGCTCGGCCCCAACGGTGCAGGCAAGACCACATCGTTCTACATGACGACAGGGCTTGTGGTGCCCAATGCCGGACACATCTTCCTCGACGACGGCGACATAACCGACTATCCCGTATATAAAAGGGCGAGAGCCGGCATAGGATACCTGCCGCAGGAAGCGAGCGTGTTCCGCAAACTGAGTGTGGAAGACAATATCATGTCGGTGCTTGAGATGACCAAGACGACAAGGAAATACCAACTTGAAAAACTCGAAAGCCTGATACGTGAGTTCCGACTTGAGAAGGTTCGCAAGAACACCGGCGACCGACTGTCGGGCGGCGAACGCCGACGCACCGAGATAGCGCGCTGCCTCGCCATCGACCCTAAGTTCATAATGCTCGACGAACCATTTGCCGGGGTTGACCCGATTGCCGTGGAAGACATCCAGCACATAGTCTGGCAACTGAAGTATCGCAACATCGGAATACTCATCACCGACCATAACGTGCAGGAGACCCTCTCCATCACCGACCGCGCCTACCTGCTTTTCGAGGGGCGAATATTGTTTCAGGGCACCCCGGAACAACTCGCCGAGAACAGCATAGTGCGAGAGAAATATCTCGGCAGCGGCTTCGTGCTGAGGCAGAAAGACTTTCAGAAGATTGATGAGGAGAGGAGAAAGGCGGCGAGCGATGAGTGTTAATCGGAGCCGCGCTGAAGGCTTATTGCCGGGCAATCCGGGAAGCAGGGAAAATCCTTTCCGATTTTTATGTAGATAAAATGTGCAGGTATCCAAAAAAAAATCATACCTTTGCAGTGGTTAATATCAAAATGCGATGAAACTTGTTTTAATGACCAAGCCCACATTCTTTGTGGAAGAGGACAAAATATTATCCAACCTTCTCGAGGAAGGCATGGATTATCTTCACATAAATAAGCCGGAATCGTCGCCCATGTTCACCGAAAGACTGCTGTCGCTCATCCCAGAAGAATACCACAACAAGATTGTTGTGCACGGACATTATTACCTGAAAGACGAATACGGGCTACGCGGCATACACATTGACGACCCGCTGACGCCGCTGCCGCAGGGGTATAAAGGGAAATTCTCGAGAACATGCACCGTCATTGAACAACTGAAGGAGGCTAAGAAAAAGTCGGAATACGTCTTTCTGAAAAGCGTGGCAGGCGAGAATGCCGATAACGAACCGGGGGGCGACTTTACAATAGGGCAACTCGCAGACGCACGCAAGCAGGGACTGATAGACAAACATGTGTATGCGCTCGGCGGACTAAACATTGACAACCTGAAGGAAATAAAGCAGTTGGGTTTCGGCGGAGCGGTGATATGCGAGGATATATGGGCACGCTTCGACATACACAAACAGCAGGATTACAAGGACTTGCTAAATCACTTTGTGAAAATAAAGAAGATAGTAGATTAAACGGTATTTACAATACTTTTAAACCTAAAAATAAATAACAGATGATAGACCAAAATTCTTTCATGGTATTCTCAGGGAGCAGCACCAGATATCTGACAGAGCAAATCTGTAGTAGTTTGGGATGCAAACCGGGAAATCTTGTGGTTACGAATTTCTCCGACGGGGAGTTCGCCGTTTCTTACGAGCAGTCGATAAGAGGCAGAGACGTGTTCCTCGTGCAGAGCACATTCCCGCCATCGGACAACCTCATGGAACTGTTGCTGATGATTGACGCGGCAAAGAGAGCGTCGGCAAAGAGCATCAACGCAGTGATTCCGTATTTCGGGTGGGCGCGACAAGACAGAAAAGACAAACCGCGCGTGAGCATCGGAGCGAAACTCGTGGCAGACCTGCTGGGTGCTGCCGGCATCGACCGACTGATAACGATGGACCTGCATGCCGACCAGATACAGGGATTTTTCGACGTTCCGGTTGACCACCTGTATGCTTCGGGCGTAATTCTGCCATATCTGCAGAGCCTGAAACTCGACAACTTGGTAATAGCTTCGCCCGACGTAGGCGGTATCAAGAGAGCAAACACTTTCGCAAAGTATCTCGGCTGCCCGCTCGTGATGTGCAACAAGACGAGGGCAAAGGCAAATGTGGTTGATACGATGCAGATTATCGGTGATGTGAAGGGAAAGAACGTGGTTCTGGTTGACGACATCGTTGACACGGCGGGGACAATAACAAAGGCCGCCGCAGTGATGATAGAGGCAGGCGCGAAGAGCGTAAGGGCGTGTGCAAGCCACTGCGTGATGAGCGGTCCGGCATCAGAGCGCGTGCAGAACAGCATGCTGGAGGAAATTGTGATGACCAACTCAATACCCTACACCAAGAACTGCACCAAACTGAAGCAGCTGAGTGTTGCCGACATGTTTGCCGAAACAATACGCCGAGTGCTCGAAAACAAGAGCATCAGCGACCAATATATAATCTAAGGAGAAAGCCTGCTTCTCCGTAGATTTGTGACCAATTTCCAATCGTTACCGGTTGGACAACAACATCGAACGGCTTCAGCCTATCCCGGTACCGTTGTTTTCGGGAAGGGCAGGAGTCGTGTCGGTATTGTCGTTATCACATTTAACAACTCATTTTTAATAAATAATATCTTATTATGAAGAAAATATTTTTACTTTTATCAGTAGCCTTCGCGCTGTTTCTCAATGCCATGCCGGTGGAAGCAAAGGTGCGTTACGTGAAGGCGGAAGCCACAGGCGACGGCTCGTCGTGGACCTCGGCAATGGGCAGTCTGCAGGCTGCTATCAACGAGTCGGCTGCCGGAGACGAGATTTGGGTGGCTGCCGGAACCTATGCTCCGGAAGAACTTATCAAGAGTACAAAACCTCTGTCGCGGGCTTTCATACTCAAGAGCGGTGTGTCTATCTACGGAGGATTTGCAGGAACAGAGACCGACAAGGCAGAACGAGTGCTGAAGGAGGGAGGAAAACCTTATGACTTCGTTAACGAGACAATACTCAGTGCCGACGATGATGTGGCAGACACGTGGGTGAGAGAGTTTCAGGATGCTACAACCTACCGCTATGCGTGGCAAGTGGAAAACGGATTGATACCCGGAACGAAAAACAACTACAACCACGTTCTCTACGCTGCCGACGAAATTTCGGATGCAACGGAGATTAACGGACTGACCCTGAAGGGTGCCAATGCAAACGACTATAAGTCGAAGGCTGCCGGCGGCGCGCTCTATGCAAAGGGAAACATCACGCTGAAGGCATGTAAGGTGGTTGAAAACTCGGCTTGGTTCAAGGTGGAATCCACTGTGAGCAGCGACACGGAAGGCGGTGCTGTCTATCTCGACGGAATAGGAAATGCTGCCATAACCGACTGCTATTTCGCACGCAACTACAGCCATTCAAGTTACGGTAGAGGCTTGGGAGGTGCGGTCTATGCAAAGAACGTTGCCATAAGCAACTGCCTCTTCGAAGACTGTGTGGCTCTCGAAATGGGCGGCGCGGTACATAACATCGGCGGAACGGTGACAGGCTGCGAGTTCTTGGAGTGCTACGGAGGTTCAGGTGGCGCCATATACAATGAGGGTACGGCTGCTCACAACGTAATCTACGACTGCCGCGGACTCCTCGGCGGTGGTATTTTCAATAAGGGTGCGGCCTCTTACAACCTCGTGGCAAACTGCTATGCCGACATGCTTGAAATGGGAGATGGCAACGGCGGAAAAGGCGGTGGCATCTACAATGAGAGCGGCGACGTGCTCGGTTCGGTGGTGTTCAACAACACTGCATTTGCCGGTGGCGGCATCTACGTGAAAGGTGGTCGCGTAATCAACAGCACGGTGCAGAACAACATGCTGCGCGCAGAGAGCGAAGTAGCAAATATCGGCTTCGAAAACAGCGGCGACGAGGCTTCTAAGGTGTTCAATACCATTGGCAATCCTAATGCCGACAAGACCAACTTCACCAATCCTACCACATTCTGCGGAGCAGCAACCACCGCGGCAGACACCTTGGCTGTGAAGGCTGCCGACTGGACACTGGCTGCCGGAAGCGAGTTCGTGGATGCAGGAACACTAACCGAGGGTGTGGTGGAAGAAACCGACATCAACGGCAATCCGCGCGTGACAGGTGATGCAATAGACAAGGGTGCTTATGAGCGCGAGGCTGAGAAACAGCCTAACATCATACTGACATTCGCTGAGGCCGGCACAGAAGTTACTGTGGGTACGGGTGGAAGCGCAGGCGTGGTTTATCATATCGACTGGGGCGACGGAGTGCTGCAGGAGTATAGCAAGGCGTCTTACATCACGCATACCACAACAGGAAACGAAGTGAAAGTCTATGGCGACAACCTCCTTATACTCGCGGTGACTAACCAGAACCTGAAGGCTGTTGACATAACACGCGCCCCGATGCTGAGCCGTATTCAGTTGGGTGGAAACCAACTCACCGAACTTGATGTCACACAGAACACCAATCTCACCGGCATTTATTGCGAGAAGAACAAGATTACGAGCCTCGATGTGAAGAACTGTAAGTCTCTGCGCGTGCTCGACTGTCATGAAAACGAAATAGCCGGAACGATTGACTGCAGCGAGATGACAAAACTCACTAAGGTTGACTGTGCTGACAATAAGGTGGAAGAACTGCTGTTGCCTAAGCACGAGAACATCACACAGGTGGACTGCTCGCGCAACAACCTCACCGCACTCGACGTTACGGGAATGACGGCTCTCATCGATTTGAGTTGCACGGAGAACAAAATAGCGTCGCTCGATCTCAAGGACCTGGCTAACCTCGTTACGCTCTACGCCTTCTCTAACAATATGGCAGAACTCGACGTTACGCCTTGTGTCAACCTGCTGACACTAAGCGTCTCTGACAATAAGTTCACTACGATAGACTTGCAGAAGAACACTCTCTTGGAAGGGGTTTATCTCTTCAAGAACCAACTTACAAGCATCGACCTGTCGAAGTGTCCTAACGTGAAGTGGCTTAACATCAGCGACAACAATCTCACGGAACTGAATACATCAAAGCAGACGAAACTCTCAACGCTCATCGCCAACAACAACAGCATAGGAGCGGTGGATTTGGCTAACAACAAGCAGCTGCTGCAGATTCATTTGGCAGGCAACCAACTCACGGCAATAGACGTTTCCAACCAGCCTAACCTGTCATGGCTCAAGGTTGACGGCAACATGATTGATGCGCTCGACGTGCAGAGCAACGGTTATCTGTACTGGTTGGAGTGTGGCAAGAACAATATCGCAGAACTCAACCTGTCGAAAAACCAGTATCTGCAACGCCTTGAGGCAGGGGACAACAAACTCACCACGCTCGACCTTTCCAACAATAAGAACTTGGAGGGTGTGCTGATACAGAACAACCAACTCCCACTCGGCGTAATCAATGCCATCATCGAAGGACTGAAAGACGTGTCGGGTGTTGAAATAAACGTGAACAACGAAACTTGGGGACGCCGGCTCAACATCAGCGGAATGCCCGGAACGGCAGGTGCGAACATCGCAGATGCAGAGGCAAAGGGCTGGATTGTGACGGCAGAAATCACGTCGTCAATCGACTCAGCCAACTCTGCAGAAGAGGGCGTAACAAGGTATTACTTCACCGTAGGCGGTCACGCGCTCGGCTCTGCACTTCCGTCGGTAAAGGGTATATACATCGTTAAGGAAATGAACGGTACGAAAGTGGTTTCTGTAAAGAAAACAATCGTGAAGTAACACTTCCCTGAAAAAACAATAAAAAAGAGGATATGGTATAGAAACGCCATATCCTCTTTTCATTTATTACTGCCCTTGCATTATAACCGAAACCGGTTATCTCTGTTCCGTATGTTCATCACATGTCGGAGCGTGGCTTTATTTTCTTTTATTGCTGTCCGCTAAACATCTTGCTTCTCTATACGAGTTAGGGCTGATACATCGTGAGAAGTGTCAGCCCTAATTTATATTGAGTAATAATATAATATCATAATATTAGAACATGTGCCACAAATACCATTTCCCCTTGTATTTATAGTACCAGCCTGCCAGGACATCTTCTGAAGATTCAACCAGCCATATTATTGCATTGTTAGACAACTCGTCTTCGTCAAGACCAAACTGTCCTGCCAAGTCCCATTCATAAAACAAAGCATAGTTGGCTTCGTCTGCGGAATATTTGTTGTTGTTTATGGCATTTATAAACCTATTGCCATAGTCATATTCCTCAGGAATCATGGTTTCGTCCATAATAACTCTCTTGCCATCTGCGTTTACGAGGACAATCTTCTTTATCTCTTCGGTTGCTCCCGCGGCATAACATTCTGCAAGAGATTTGAAGAACTCATCGAAATCTCCTTCCTGTGATAGTTTCACATTGCTTTGTTGATACTTCGTTGTGCTTGTTTCCGTAGGAACATTGAGGTTTTCAGAAGTTTCTTTCGGCTTCTCTGCACAACAGTTCATTCCAAACATAATGGCGGCAACCGTAAAGATTGCAAAAAGTGTTTTTTTCATTTTGATAAATTTTTAATGGTTTTGGATATTTAGTTGTTAGATAGTTATAAAATAATAGGTTTATCTTTAGTTGCAATGTTTGAGTTATAATAGTCAGGATTATTTGTCACCTCCTCCTGCCAATAACTTTTGACATACCATCTTTTCATTTATTACTGCCCTTGCATTATAACTGAAACAGAGTACTCGCAGATTTTGTACTATCTATAAGATGAGTTCCGCGATTGTATTTCTCGCGGTCCTGTTTAACTCCAATCGGTAATTAGGAAATCAAAGTTTCCAATTTACGGTGTCCTCTGGAAAAGGCGTATTTCTTTATTCAATGCTTGCTTCTTCGCTCTGAAACAGGTCATCATACTAATAATTTATTTTCTGACCGTTCTTATCAATATAAAAATCTCTGCCATTGAGTCTAACCTTTGCCCGACCCTCGTGAAAATACTTTGCGTAATCATATTTGCAAGTAATTACTTCTTTGCCTGTTTTGTCAATGAATCCCCACTTGTCATTGAGTTCAACCTCTGCCAGACCTTCGCTAAAATCATATATAGTCTTGCTACTGTTTTGAGAGTTATTATGATTTTCCCGCTTTATTTCGGAAAGTTGATAGCCCTCTCTCATAAGTATTTTGTAGAGTTCCAACACCTGTTCATTGTCCATTGCATGATATGTATTGAACCACTCCTGTTTTTCTTCCGCTGAGCTTAACGATGTAGAATAAAGCAAAAGATAAACAAGTCCCGGGTGCTCTATTAACATCTCATCCGGTATGTCATACATAAATGTATAATCAGATATTTTTTCGTAGAACAGATACCCGTATTCTTCACACTATTCTGCCACCTGTTCGTCTGTAGGATATTCGCACGGGAATGTTATTTCTTCATATTCAACGAAGTCTGCGCTGTCAACGTCTATCGAATCTGGTTCATCCCAATATGATGAGTCTTCCCAATCAGGATTTTCCCATTGCGTCTGACTTTTCGCATCTTTTATGTTCTTACACTTCGAATTCGCTTGCGCTCCAAATATGCAAAGTGCAAACATCAAAATAACTGTACTTGTGATTTTCATTTTGTTTGTCATAATACTTCTATGTTTTAAAATTAAATATAAATTTATTTCTTCAACGTATATCTCCGGCTCTTTCAATGATGTCATAGTCAAGATTGACGTATTTTACATGTGTTTCTTTTTTGTTATCATCTGAAGATATTCCAATCATTCCCTTTACGCGTATTTTTACAGAGCCTTTATCCCAGCCCAAATATGCACCTTCCATATTAACTCTGAATATACCTTCACACACCTTCCCTCTGTATTGTTCGTGTTCGTATGGATTGCCGATGCTGATTGTCTGAACTGTTGTAGTAATAAAATCACTGTAATTGTTCTCACATTGGTGCTCGGCATCTTCTGCAAGCAATCGCTCGAAGTTGGCAGATTTTTTATCAACATCTTTGCTTGCTTGTCTGCTACGCTGTATGCCGGCAATCTCTTTCCAGCTCTCGCGAACCGTTTCATAGTCGCTATAATCATACTTATATGAAGAACGCTCAATGTCATCATTGAATGTTTCCAAGTCAGGATACTCATGCTCAAACAATGTTTCCATCGTCTCAAACTCTTCCTTTATCTTTTTCACATCTTCTATTATAGGATTCAATTCCGGTTTTCTCATTAACAAATCACGACCGTAATCTGAAGTAAAACTATTTATGAAACTATTCATTTCTTCAATGGCGGATTTGGTGTCGTAGTATTTGTTACTCTTGAATTTCTCATGTTTTTCATAAGATTCTTTTACCGTGTGAGAATCTAAACAAATATGCAACTGCTCCACATATCCGTTCAGTTCGGAACGCCTTTCAGAATCCGGATGTTCAGAAAGGTAACTTTTTATAGCGTCAATAGCACTTTTAATAGTTGATATACTTGATGCTTCGCTGTTACCGATGATAGTTTGTGCATTGGCTACTAATTTTTCCTCTTGCTGTTTCTGTTCGTTTTGGCATCCTGATAATAACAGGAGTACAGAGAATACAAATATTAGGGCTGCATGGCATCTAATAATCTTAAAAAGGTTCTTCATAATTTTTAATTTACTATGTTCAATTATTATCAAAGAATAGTTTGATTACGTTTTTAGGTTATTATTATTTATCGGCTTTTTTTGTTTTCTTATGTTCCGAATGGTTGGGGTGCGTTAGATATAATGCTGCGGAAACCAGCAGTATGCCTATTCCAAGATACAGCAACTCTATGACATCGCTGTATGATATGCTAAGTAAATGTTCGAAAAACGAAACTATAAGAATCATTAGTATCACTTTTCCCAAGGATGTTTTAAGTTCGTCAATGCTGTTCACAAACAACCACGATGGGCGCATTTTCTTATTATTGCTGATGATGTCAATCTTATTTATGAACAATTCGTATATTCCCATTGCAAAAATAAGTAGCACGGTGGAAAACAGGAATATGTCAACGGCAGAAACGAACAACGTCACCAATTTGTTGTCTTCAACGTTCTGGAAATCCGAGAAGAAGTAAATCACTCCTTCGACGATGTTGGAAGTTCCTTTCAGAAATAGTATGAATGATGCAAAGAGAGAACCGATTACTGCAAGGAAAGTGATAAATCTTGTTCCGAAAAGTATTTTTTCGAAAAACAGGGTGTATCTGTTCTTGAAGTGTAATATTTCCGGGAAACTTATGGATTTGTTTTTCAAGTCTATCAGTAATTGGCGGTCAATCCAATCCATTGATTCTTGTTCCTGTATCTTTGCTCTAAGCCATTTAGCTTCTTTCTCATCTATTTCTCCGGGACTTTCCTCGTCTTCCAATAAAAAAGAAGTGATTCGGTCAATGAAAAATACAGCCCAGCTGGGATGACTCTTCTTGTTTAGAAAATCCTTTTTCAGAGAAAACAGATAGTTTGCCTCATTGATGTCTATCTTTTTATCAATAGCCATTATTCTCTCCAGTTCCTCAACGGTGTCTCTGTCAATAAATCCTTTTTCAAGGGCATTTATTTTCAAAATCTCTAATTCTTTAATGATAGTTCCTTTTATTTTATAATCTGTTCCCTATTTTCTTAACCCTTGCGTTTCTTGATTGTCCATCTCTTTAGTCGTGAAAATATTATCATTGCACCACTCAATAGCCACAGCCAGCGAACAATGCCCTCAATGTTTTCAGAGTCTATCCAGTGCATTATTATTGCCTCATGCAATGTTGTTGCCACGGCAAACAGTGTCGCTCCTATAGTTTCCCACTTTGACAGTTTGTTATAATCTCCGTGTGAGTTGTGTGCCAACTTCTTAACTCTGTTTCCTGATGGTGCAGACCTTTCCTTTCTTGACATTAAACTTGTGTCTCCATATTTGTTCTTTCCCACTGTTCCTCTTGAGAAAAGAAGTATTATGTTATATAAAGGTATAAGTATGAACCATCCCGGTTTGTCTGTATCGTGTATTCTCCTTGCCCAAATGCTTATCAATGGAATTACCATAGACATTGGATAGAGGAACATTGCTATGAATTCCTTATATGAAAATTGTTCGCTGGTTTCTATTTGCCAGTTCACAAGAAATATGAGTAATAACATCCACAACAAGTAACTCACCAGCACGAATGACCAGAACTCCGAACGACTTGCCCTGCCACGGAATACGGCATATTTCAATATGGCATTGGCGAAATGTGCAAATATGTTATTACCGGCAGCCTCATACTCGTCATTCTCTCCTGTTTTAAGCCGTGCAACTTCTGCCTTGAATATCATTTCAACTTCGTCAGGGTCATCACCAAATTTTTCTGCCTGTTTTCGTAATACTCTGATTTTATACTCTTCCACACATCCGTCTGCGAGTGCGATGTTAATGTATTCACGAATTTCCGGCGACAGCGGCGGATTGAAATCGTTTGTATATCTCTTATTTTCCATATCTTGTTATTATCCTGCCATTTTCCAGCATACACGTAGCTGTTATCTTCGTTTCTGCTGCATTTGTAAATATACAACACTCTATTTCTTTCTCAGATATATACTTGGTTATTACCGCTCCCCTCACATTCCACTTTACGCCTACGATTTTACTTTTCTCGCCAACAAGAGAGAACCGCGTAGTGTATTCCCCGGTAATCCTTTTTTCCAACCTCGGACCGAGCGCGTCAAGTCTTTTATATAAATATTGTGTCGTTATGTCGTCAACGATGTCTATGTTCTCATTGAAATGTCCGTTCTCGTCAAGGTGAGGGTCGTGTTTCATTCCTTGGAACGAATATAGGTAGCATTCCTTTCCGATACTTTCCATCTTCTCATATATTGCTGCACTTCCAGACATCTCCATCTTTATTCCAACCAGTTCTTCCACCACATTGCTCACAGCCTCAAACGGTTTTCCGTTGCGGTAAGGCACGATGTCGTCGTCAGTACCATGCAGCAGCATGAAGTTAGGATTGTCTTCCTCGTCAATCAGGTCAAGATCTGTCACGGCTCCCCAAAGCCCTACGGTGCCTGCCACTCTCAACGGAGGAGGCAAATGTCCCAAATCTTCTCGTATAATGTTAGCCGTGACCGAACTATACCTTTCGTCATCGGTCATCACCGAGGCTGTGAGTGCTGTCACTGCTCCCGCGCTATGCCCCACCAAGAACACGGCATCGGTGTCTATTCCATATTCTGCAGCCCTGTCTTTTAGAAAGTTTCCTGCCGTCAACGCATCCTGAACACTTCGGTATATGGTGCGCTCAAATGCCGGTATGCCGAGCAGCGAACATCCCAATCTGTAGTTTACCGAAGCCACCACATAACCCCTTGATGCGAAATGCCGCGCGAGATGTTGCATAAGTGTTCCCGCCTTGTCGCCGAAGAGAAAAGCGCCGCCGTGCAGAAGTATTATCAAAGGGCGGCGTTTGATAGTGTCGTTGGAGAGCGAATACAGGTCGAGAGTGAGTTCCAAGGGGCTCACGCCTTCAAATTTGTAGTTGTCAATCGCTGCCCTCATATAACTACCGTAGTCGCTTGTCGGCGTGTCATCCATTGGTAGTGAGGCATAAAATCCCAGTCTGTCGTCGCAGTAGGCAATGTCTTTTACTACGGTGACAGTATCTTCGAAAACAGGCATCAGGTATCTTGTAGTGTCTGCTTCCCATTCTTCGTTGTCCTCGCTGTCAACAATAGTGCATGTAAGGTTGAATGACGACAGGTCGTCAACCAATGTTGGCAGTCTAACTTTCAGTTCGTTGTCGGTCTGTTCCAACATTGCCAGCGTTTCGTTGTTGCGAATATCCTCCACCGTACCTCCGTCTATCCTTACGGCAACAGAGTCGGTTCTACCTCTTTGGCATATCACACAAAATGGCTTTTCCTCATTGCTGTTGTCAAGGTAGAACTCGCCTTGGTTGGGGATATGTGCATTCATAAGACCTTTGATGTTTCCTAATACAGTCTGATTTTCGTTGCTGCATGCAGTCAATATGAGCAGGCATGCAGTGATTAAGAGCGATGATGACAGACGTTCTTTCATGTTCTTTATACAGATAGTCTGTTTATGGATATGTGCCGAATGTCTTTACAGACAAGTTCCTGCCCGGAGACATCCGGCACATGTTTTTAGTTTATCAATAAGGCAATGCCAGCAGGAAACCGATAGTGAAGTTTGCATCCCAGTCGAATACGACCTGCTTAGGAGAGGTGGCATCAAGAACACCTTTATATATGTTCAGTCCTGCCACAACTTTCTCGCCTTCCTCCTGTGCGAGTTTGTCATAGTCTGTCAGGTTTGTGCTCAGAACGGTGTAACGCTCGTCGCCCTTTTTCAGCATCTTTGCCATTTGGAACGGAACACCACCTATGATAAACAGCGTTTCCTGATTTGCTGCGGGGACGTCAGAAAATTTTGTTTTTACGTCATCATAGACAGTCGCTTTATCAATGTTCTTCTTGAAATATTTAGCACCGTAGGTTTCTTTTGTCACCATTTGCCCCTGACTCTTATAAGACAGTTTTGTGTTGCCTGAGCCCATGTCAACCACGTATGCCTTGTTCTCATAACTTTGTGGGAGCACGCACATGAACGCATATTCTGCCTCCTGTTCGGGAGTAACTTTGTTCACTACATAGCCAATTTCTTTGAGGGCTTTTTCAATGCTCACGATGATAGGCTCTTTGGCAGCACCGGAACTAACTACGAAATGGATTGATTTCCCATCCACACCATATTCGACAATTTTCTTGATATACTCTTCCAGCTTTGTCTTTACTTCTTCAGCATTTGTAGCGTTCTCAGCAATAAGGCTTGTGCCGAACTCTTTTTTCTCCGATTTCCAGTTCTTGTTCTCATCAACGTTGATTACGAAGAGGTTGAAGCCTGCTGCTCCCAACTCTACAACAGCCTTCAGTTTGCCGTTTACCGGCTCCGCCGGCGTGTAATTGAAAGCGTTTTCTGTGGTGTCTGCGGTTCCTATGGAATCCGTTGCTTTCACTTCGTCACCACTTTTCTTTCCAGTACAGCTATTCATACCTGTCAGAATAGCAGCAATCGTGAAGATTGCGATAAATGTTTTTTTCATTTTTGATAAAATTTGATTGTTAATAAAATTGTTATGTTTATAATTAGGGGTGTCTTAGGGGCTTATCTTTATATTGATGTCTTTTTTTTGATAGCTAACTGTTTATTCCACGCATCTTTTTGCTGGCTTTATTTGTGGATACAGCCCTCGACATATTGTTTGTTCTTTCTTTCTTCATGTTTTTCTTATTCATATTCTCATTATTATCTCTCATATCTCTGAGAAATTGGTAAATCTTTTCTTCTTTTACTGAGTTACCATTCTTATCCAAGTCGTAATAGACAAAAGTTCCAAGGTTGTTACTTTCGACGTTACGTTTTATTTTCAATACTTGCTCGTTTTGCAGGTTCTCTTTTGCGACATAATAAAACTGAACATTTGCTCCATACTTATCAGTAATTTTTTGATAGATTGCGTCAAGATTGTTTTTGGTGTTCACTGTGTCTGACCGACTTACGCTTGCATTAGTTTGTTTTTTGTCGTATGAAAAATCGATTTCCTTTTCTACCACCTCATATTCGGGAGCATTCTCTCCCTCTAATACATAATAGTCTGTTTGAACGTTCAAACTTTTAATCCATATCAAGGCGATAGGTTTATTCGGCTTTTTATGTTTCTCTGTTGCCGTGGAATCTTCTGCCACAGTATTGTTTTCTGCTTTATGGTCTGCATTTCCACACTTGAGTACTGCAAATCCAATAAAAGCAATCGCTATGCCTGCCAAGATGAAGATCAAGAAAGGTTTTCGCTTCTTTTCTTTTTGCGGATATTCCATGTCGTGGGACGTTCCGTTACTGTTGCCCGATATTTCTTTACCACTGGGAATCAAAGGAATTCCTCCGATAAGTTTATTGTTGGAATTTCCTCCCTGATTTCTCGCTCCGGTTGTAGTGTTACCCAAGGTTGTCCTTTGAGACTTCTTTGTGGAACTTCCTACCTCTCCCTTGTCCTTTTCCTCTTGAGGAATAGGTGGCGGCATTACTCCATTTGAGCCGTTGCTTCCCGACTGTTCTACTGATAATGGTTGACCGCATTTTTTGCAGAATTTTGCTTTTTCGTTCGCAATTTCATTATTGCAATGAGGACATTTTTTCATAACCAATGTATTTTTATATGTTTATTGTTGCTATATTTATAGTTTCTCCCGGCTCAATATTTGCCACCTGATACACATCTTCTTTTTCTCCATGTTTTATCACCACATATAATGCTCCTTGTTCTTGAGGTATTATGTCTCCACGTGACACATGGTCAAAGTAGTTCACTAATATTTTGTATTTTCCCTTTGGTGGACTTGTCCAAAAGACGTTTTCGCCCGAATTGTATCCTCCTGTTTTATTGTCTTCATCAAGGAATCCCCCTGTTTCCGAATCTTTTGTATTGAGGAACCATATCGTTGTTTCGTTAGGTTGAATGACATGTAGGTCAAGGTCGCCTTTGAAGTTCCATAAAAGGGTTATTTTTAGTTCTCCGGTTGCTCCTATTTGTTCCGCTCGACGAACCAACTCGGCTGTATCAATCGGCGTGACAGTATCTCGGTTTATCACCGGAGTGGTATCCGATACCACTGTCATGGAATCAGTGTTAGGTTTAGGTTTGTTGGGCTTATTGCCACGATTTGTTAATGCCATTAGCAGCAATAGTGTTATGAGTATTACATATACGGAACCAAGAATTGTTTTCAGTGCATTCATTTTTCGCAAAAATTTTGTTCTTGTTTATATGTTATCTTAGGAATATCCGATATATGATGTCTGCGGTAAGTTGCAGATAAAGGAATATCGGTACGCTGATAGTAAACGACTTGTGTAGAGTCTTGTGGTGGAAGAAAATCATTCCACATAATGCTCCAAACGCGCCGCCAAGCAAAGATAGTGAGAGTAGCAGAAATTCCGGCATCCGTGTTCTTCCGTAATATGCAAGATGTTTGTCCCATGCAAAAAGCACAAAGGTCAGGATGCTCATAAAGTATATTATGAAAAGGTCGAAAGATATCATAATTCTACAGATTAGGTTAAACTTAATATATCATGTTATACACATACTCCGCAAGTATGATGAATGCCGGCCACAGAAGTATCAGTATGGATACCAATATCCCCATAATCAATAACAGCAGTGCAATGCTCCAGCATGATTTTCCCGAAGGACCTTCTTGCAGCAGATATTCATACCGGTTTTCCTCGGTGTTGAACACGAATGGCTTGTAGTTCTTTGATGCTCCGTGTATCGTTACCTCAATCGGAACATTAGTCGGCAGTTCTTCCTCCTTGAAATAGGCATTGCCATTGTCATCGAGTTTCACGAAGATTGTTTCCTTACCCTTTTGACAGAAGCCCACCTTCTCGCAGACAATGGGGACACCTTTTACGTCGCGCATCATCACAACAATCTGCTGTTCTTCTTGAGCCGGGATGTAGAAGATATATTCTTCCTGCTCCTCGTTTAGTATATATTCTTCTGAGTGAGATGTGTCGTTCAAGTCTGTTACAACGATACTGTCGCCGGCTTTCATTTCCGACAGAGGCAATATGCCGTTCTCGTAGGCATTGTGTTCAGTAACGCGGGATTGATGCTCTATTGAAACCGGATGGTTGCTCCCTATGTAATCATTGTCTCCAATGATTTTAAGGAAAGGAAGATAGGGTGGAACATCATCGCCTTGTTTCGTAATATCGTCGGGGATTGGTGGAATTTTCGGCGCATCAATGTCATCCGATTGACCTTTTTGAGTGTTTACTTCATTTTCGGGTTTGTCCTCAACTTCTTCAGGTTGCGGTTCTTCTTTAGTCTCGGTTTTGAATTCGAACACCAACACATTGTCTTCTCTCGTAATCGTTTGACATACCTCCTTATTACGCATCTTTGCCACGACCTCGGCATTATCCCAGACAGTGACTTTTGTAGATGTCTCTCCGTCAGAGTCGGTTTGGGCATTGAACGACTGCCCCCTATATTCTATGATGACCTCCTCGCCTACGATAGGTTGCCCATCCTGCGTTGCTTTGGTTTTTATTGTTGTCAGGGTGGTTACATCAATGTCGTAGTCATTCTGTCCTTTCGCGATTGTGACAGTATGGTCAATGTCGTTCCCGTCGGTAAGGACCATGACTTTACCGGGCTTCAAGTTTTCGATTGTGTATAGACCGTTGCTGTCTGTGACAAGAGATCTCTCTTGTTTGTCATACAATATTCGGAATTTATATCCGGCCTGCTTTTCGCCATCTATGGAGAAAGATAGGTTGATATATTGCTTCTCTTTTAGGGCTTCGTTGTCGGGTTTGGGGCTTTTTGTTACAGGTTTTTTAAATCCCCAGCCCGTGATGAGTATTTTCAGTTGTCCATCAATGTCCTTGTAGTGTATGTAACTTTCATCAGGAAATGTAAGCAGACTCTTTGCGGTTCTCTCGCCGACTTTTTGGGGCAGCGACCTGTGCAGTTCCTCTATGGTCTCCCTTATGCTATCTTGTTCTTTGAGGCTCGCATTCTTCATGTTGTTCCAACCGTCGTTAGTGTCAGTCCAAATGTAGAAACCATTACCTATATGAAATTTTGCAAAAGGGTTCTTTGCACCTAATATCTTTTCCAATCCTTTGTGAAGACTTGGCAAGTCTTTATTGATGGAATTGTGAAGATCCTTGATTTCTGTTTTCTTTATCTCCATATAATAATTGTTTTACTGATTACTGGTTATTGATTTTCTTTTCCGTCTCCGTCTCTTCTCGGGATTTTGGGTTTTTCTTTAATTCTTTTATATATTCATCATACTTACGCTTTAAGTAGGGCACATCCTTTATTTTATCCATGCCCTCTTTACCAATATTGTTTGTTATTATGACTATTTGCTCATTCACATCACTCTCTGAAAAAATGGTATTTCTATATTGTGCATATTTCGCAATCAAATCTTTAAATGTGCCAAGACCTTCCTTGAAAACATTCAGCAGTCTCTTTTTTTCTTCCATGTCTTCTTTTTGTATGTCATTTGGGAAACTCGTCTTTTCAATTTCCTGCAACATCCCATTTATTGCACTTTCGTTATATTTGTTGTTAAGTATAGTGCTTGCTTTATCGAAAATCTTCTTATTTCGTTTAGTGGCGTCTATTGTTTTCACAAATTCTGTCATGCCCAATTCGTTTCCTCTCTCTCTAATCTTCTCGAGTTCTATAATTGACATTTCGTTGAAATGACGCTGCAGATATCCTGAGTTTCTTTCAAAGAATTTGTCTGCGGCATTTTTCTTGAACTTTTCTAATTCTTCTCTTTGCATTTCAAAGCCATTCAAAGAGTCGCGCAGCACTGCCAGTTCGTTCCTTAGGCTGTCGTTATTAGTTTGAAGCCTTGTTATTGTGGTCTCAAGGTCCTCTCCTTTTAATGTAGAGTCGTTGCGACTTTTCATCGGTTGCAACTTTTTAAGTTTTCCTTTCTGTGTCTTATAATCTTTCTCTGCGGCTTTCAGCTCACGCAGAAGAGTTTCCTTTCGGGCTTTTAGGAATTTCAATTCTTTTTCCAATTCCTGTCTCGTCTGTGCATTCATTGTTGTAGAGAAGAATAATGCAATGGAGCAAAGGAAAATAAATTTTATATGTAATGTATTCATTTCGGCCATTCTATCTTGTGTTTCAGTATTTCCATTTCAACTTCGGTCGTTTCCGAAGGGTGTTCCAGTAATTCCTTCTTGTATTGTTCAAAGGTACGGTTAAGATAAGGTATGATATAGACAAGCTCTTTAAGTATCTTATCTTTTTCGTATAGATGTGTTTTTAATATCTGTTCAATGTTATTTTTTTTTGGCTTAGCCTTTTGAATTCCACGGATGAATTCTTGAAAATCTTCTAATCCCTGTTTGTAATATTCCAATTTAAAGATTAAAGAATCAATTTCTTCCGCCTGCTCTTGACTTGACGTTTTATTGCTAATCACTATAATCTTTTTATGAATATCATTTATTTTTTTCTCATTAAATTCATTATTCAAGATTGCGACAACGCTATCAACCACTTTCTTGTGGTTGATAACATTTGTTATTCTATATTTATAGTCAGCAAAATTATCCATATTCTTGAAATCATCAATGGTGTTGTTTATCTCATCAAGTTCCCACTGAGTGATTTCTGAATATCTTTTTTCGAGTAAGGAAACATTCTTTTTATATATAATATTCATGATGTCGTGTCCCTTCATTTCTGATATTTCAGATAAACGTTTTTTTGTCTCCTTAATCGTATCGTTGAGCGAACGACACTCCTTGTTAAGCATCTTAATTTTCTCCGAAGTATCTGGTGCTGCAGAAACGTTCTCGCTGCTTAATTCTCTTTCTCTTTCTGCAATCAACTCGCTGTATAACTCTATTGAGTCTCTTATTGAGTTGATGCTTAATGACAGTTGGATCGTATCTCTTTTCATACTTTCCACCTGCTCTCTCAACTTGTCATTCTTGTTGTCTTTATCCTGTCCACTTGCCGGTATTATCGGCAAGCAACAGAACAAAGCCAACACAAAGACTGTTTTTATGATTGTGCTATTACTCATATTATTGCGGATTAACTGTTTGTTGCCTAAAAATGCTATAGAAAGAATTCAGGTCGTTGTTCTCTCCTCCATATTCTTCTTTGAATTTATTACATACATTGGCAAGATTTGTAAGCTCTTCACTATTAAAATCTTTATTAGCATAACAATTCATGATACTATGTGCCAACGAATTATAATAGTGATGTTTGCCATTTGATAATTTCCCGTCTATCGCATCAAGCCCGGTCTTTATTTCGTCTATATTTTCCAGATACGTTTTGTATGTGGTATTGTTCAGTATGTTTTGCTTTTTCTGTAATATACTGCTTTTATAGACATCATAGTTTGACCACATGTCGGGATAGGTGAATTTGGCATTAGTCATTATTTTAGTGTTTGCCAAAGCGAGTGCACTCCGATACACTCCATTTATGTTTTTAATCAACTGCACATTGTTGTGACTGGCGTTTTGCGGAGCATAGTTAGTAATTATATCTATCGCCTCCATGTATTTGTCTATCACTGAACTGCGACAACTATTCGATTCCCACTCTTCAATACTCTTTTTCTTCACCAACTCTATAGCCAGTTGCGCGTCAAGATTTTTAAGTTCGTCTAATGGATAGTCATTGCCCAACTGCTTAATGGTTTCATGATGATCCATGAAAATATCTTTGTCCCAGTCGCCACGGCTGTTCCAATCGTTTTCAAAATCTTTACGATACTTTTCTATCGTGTTGTCGGCGTCAGCAAACAGTTTCCCACTTTTCGAATCTGTCATCAAAAAGAAGACTCCGATAACTGCCGCTAAAATAATACTGAATACTATAAATAATTTAACTGATTTCATGATTTATCTTAATTTACTGACTATTATTTTTTATCATCTTTTCGCTCCCCCCCCCTCTTTTTACTGATATTACCTTCCGTAGTTGTTCCTTTTGGTCTTGCTCCTGATTCTTCGCTTGTTGTTTTTATTTCAATCTCGGCATTTGAATTATCTCTGGTATTTTTTGATCTTTTAGCATTATTGTTTAAATTATCATTATCTTTCTTTGAACTACCAATTTCCCCTGCCGATTGTTTGTTTGTTTCCTTAAACAATGTTGTGTCTGAGTCAGTAGCAGGTCTTTCTTTGCTCTCAACAACTTCATTGCTGACTTTCTTCTTGGCATTCCTTCCTAAATAAATAGTTCCGAGAACACCTAACAGACACCCGAGGAGAATTACGGCTAAAAGAATCTTCAGATCTTTGTTGATACCGCTTCCTAACAATGACTTATTTTTCTTTTTAACTATCGGAACATTTATAGTAAAGGGAAATTTTGTTTTGTCGGACAGGTGATAAGAATATCTGTTCTCTTTTGTCTGAAAACTAAGTGTTACTCCGGCTCTCAACCACGAACTGTTTATAGGGAGTTTGCCGTAATATGTTTCCTGATTCTCTTTGTGCAGTTTAACTTCCTTTTTCGTCGGTGACTCTGACTTAATCGTGACCAAGAGTTCTTTTCTCGAGATTATCTCTTCCGTCTCTTTTGACTTAGGAATTGACAACGTAACCGCCACGGTGTCCGGCGAACCGGCATTATTACGCATGGCATTGCTCGTCGGCATATTTGTATTGTCTTGTGTCTGTTGTTTGCGCGTTGCCAGTTTTTTGCGATCCAAGTACACCGCTTCATTGTCTGCATCAAAACGTATTGCCGAAGAAAGATAAGGATTGTTGATAAGATCCTCGATTGTAAATGTTAACTTACCATTGTTGTAATACTTAGCATTTTCATTAGACTCGATAATGTATGGCTTCTTAATGTCAGTTACTCTTATTGATTCTATCTCTCCATCGAATATTGTATATTCTTTCGGACGTGGCACAACAAGATCCTTTATGATGCTGAAACCGGTCGCTTGCCCGACATTCTCTGCAATGACGATTTCCTTGTAGTTTGAAAACACGTCATACCTTATGTCAGACATCAACAGTTTTATATTTTCTTCCGGCATAATCACATACCCAATGGCATCGTTGTTTGTCATCTCAGTATATTTCCTGCCTGTTGGGCGCAGAGCGTATTTCTGAATGATATGGTCTAATGCGTTTGTATTTATCCGACCACTGTTATATTCATATATTCCACTGTGGGCATCTCTGTATGTCATGCAGAGTTTTATGAATTCGTCTTTCAGGTCTATGAGAACATCGTATGGTGAAATGTTACCGGCAAGCTCATATCCTCTCGGTATGGAAATGGCAATCACCAATGGGGAACTCGGTCTTGCCGAGCCATTACTACGCACGTTGTTCTTGATTATTTTATAAATCACTTTGGTCTTCTCTATTCTTACCGAGAAGAAATAAGAGTTGTTTTCCATCCCGTTGTAAACCGTTGTGGGTACGTCACAAACCATTTGGTTATACATTATCAGTTGGTTATATCCACCTGATGCTGAAGGATTGCCGAACACTGCCAGCGATATGTTTTGATTTCCTGTCATGACAATATTATGTTTTTATTTTTAATTTATAGAGTCTTTAAATTTTTCCCACCATGAATTGCGTATAACGCTCCTGCTGGAGTTCTTTATAGCTTTGACCAAACGGTTAGAGTCGGTTTGGTCGTATTCATATAAGCCTCCGATATAGAAATTTCCAAGGCTGAAAGTGTATAGGTTAGGATGGAAGTTTGTCTGGAAATTGATGTTATATTCCTTGCACAAATTGATTAGTGGCTCGAGAATATCTCCTTCAAACTTTTCCCTGAATATTCTCAATGCCTTGTCTTCTCTGTCTATGACGTTCCCAAGTAGGTCAGACTTTGTCATTATGATATGAATGGAGTCAACCTTTTTCATAATCTCTGCATTCCCGGGGGCTTCAAACAGATTCACCATTTTGTTTATGACCGTGCGTTGATTTGCGATTACATTGACGAAGTGCCTTTCTAAAGGCTCACCGGTTTCTTCGTCATATTTGTCAACTTGCCAGCGATTGAATTTGATGATATTTGTAGTGGGGTCTATTATCAAAAAGAACACTTTGCGGTTTTCGTTACTAAGAAGCCTTGTAGCATCATGCCCCATATCCTCAAATGTGAATACGTGTTCAGGGTTGTTGGCAATGTTATATACAAAATCTTCACCAGCCATTTCGATAAGGTTTATTTTATGAACAGCCTCTGCCTTACCCCCCCCTTGGGTTATCGTTGCCTCAAGCGAAGTTACAAACGATCCGGGGGTTGCCGGGACAACCATTCCTAAATCAGTATATTGCTGAAGCGTGGAAGCATATTCTCCACCTCCGGAAGCAAGGTTTATGTGGAGTTCTTTTGAACGTGAAAGCCCCATAAGCACGCAGGTTTTACCCGTGGAAGGTACTCCAAAGAAATATACGTCAGTATAACCCTCCTTACATTCCGCATACGATTTTTCTATCGCTTGATAGACATCCGGCAAGTCTGACTTTATGTCGGAATTGCGCAAAACTTCAAGAATGTTCTGTGTAATCACCCCTGCATTGATGAGTTCGAAGTCAGAGAATATCTCTCTGTTTAATAAGTTAAACAGGCGCGTAACTTCATAAGTGTTAGGGCTATTCCTCATCGCTTCTATTTCTGCTTGCTTCAACTTAGTGACGAGTGTAAGTGCTTGTTGCTGGAAAGGGGTTTCCGGATTGTTACGCAGGTAGTCGTTGATTAGGAAAATATCATTCGTGTTTCTTATGTTGTCCCATTCCACGAAGCTGTCTAACAGACGTTTTGAATCTATAAAATGTCTTCCTTGCGGGAAAATGCTCTGATAGTTTTGAAGTTCCTCAAAATTCTCTTTATTGGTTAGCTCCCAGAATAAGTCATCGATTTCGTCCTTATGAGTAGTGGAAGGGTAGGTTGAGAGGTGCTTGAGCAAGGCTGTCTTGCTGAAGGTATCAACTTTATTCCAGTCGCTCTCCTCCACATTCCTAACGATTTCTGCAATTTTTTCTTCAATCGTTCTTCTCATTTCTTTTGCCTCTTCCACATGATTTTGCGGAGGGTTAACATTCTTCCACCTACCGATGTATTCCGCCAATCTGTCTCGAAGGTTCTCTGCAACAGATAAGTCTGTGGTAAGAATTGGGTTGCTTTTGATAGATTCTATTTCATTCCATTCTGCCTGCTCGTTAGGATTAGGCATGTTACCGATTTCATGTTCTATGTATATCCTGCGGTCTTCAGCGAGGTTTGGTATTTCGGAGAGGCTTATTTCTCCGGTTAAAATATATTCTAACAGTGTTTTTACATTGATACTGTTAGCCCTCCTTATAAGTTCTGCTCTCAATATTGGTGTGAGTTTTGCCATGTTTAAGATGTTTTGGATTTGTTGTTTATAGTGCCTTTGCCCCATCTTCTTCTTTGAACATTCCGGCTCTGTATGTATGAGTGCGATGGGCAACGATGTAGTTGAACAATATAATAAGGTGTATCACGAGCACTATTGCTATGGCGGTAATGCTTATACCTCCTTTGCTTAGCTCGTTCTTAAATTTTAGTGAACTGCTTATTTCCTTAATTTTGAAGCCGTTATTCTGGTTGTTTCCCAAAACATACTTGCTTGATGACGCATCTTGTGTCACGCGTGGGAAATACGCCTTGTTGTCTCCGAGTTTCTCATTGACCTTTTCTATTACTGAAGAAGCCAGCTCGTCAAGCATCTTTGCCTGCTTTGGAATCTCTATTATGTTCCAATTTCCGACAGAGGTTTCTATTTCGCTCCTTTTTGCTTTGAAAATTCCATAAATTCCGTCACTGCTCTCCCTGTTTATAATAAAACTGTTTCTCTGAATTTCAATGTGTTTGTTTACACCTCCTTGATTGGCACTGATGCCTTTGTCGGTGAAAAATCTGTCAAGCGACAAGTCTCTTTCTGCGCCGTCGCCCACTGCTGCTCTTAGTCCCGAGTGTGTAACGCTAATCCATTTTCCTACGGAGTCGTTGTATATTTTGAATACATTCTCTATATTGTCCAAATCGGAAGTGGCATATTGTTTTATTTCTGCTTTCCTGTCGTTGACCACAAAGAACTGCATTATCCCTCCGAACAAAGATGCAGGAATTGCAAATATTATGTATATGCCGAGTGCAGCGTATTCTGCAATCTTCCACTTGTCGAGTTGGTTTTCTGCTCCTTTGGCTTTTATCATAAACCACAAGAGTAAAGCCGATAATGCCGTTACTCCTACGGAGACCAATATATCCCATCCCGTTTCTCCTCCACTTATGTAGGCGTGCCCTATAAAGGTGAATACCAAGAGGAGCACAAGTCCTACTATTGATATCACGTTTGCGATAGTAACGCCTTTCGATGTTTTTTTCTTATTCATGTTTTTATAGGTTTTTATAAATTGTTATTTCTTCTGTTTGGTGCTTCTCCTCTTGTCTGTTTCGCTTTTATGAGTGCATCCTTTATTTGCAGTATCGGTCCGATAGTGTTATTTCCAGTTACCGGCTTTCCTGTATTCCGCAGTATTCCCACTATCTGTTTGTTTGAAAGGTTGGGGTTTACGCTCTTCATCAATGCAATGGCACCGCTCACCAATGGTGCTGCGAAACTTGTACCGGGACCTATGTCATAAGTGCGGTTTGGCACAGCTCCTAAAATATTTACGCCCGGTGCGGATACCGTAGAGTGGAAGAGATTTCTTTCCGGGAAGTTACCGAAACAACTGAAGGAAGCCTTCTTCAGGTCCGGACCTATTGCGGAAACACGCACAGTGTTCTCATTACGGTCTTTGGGATCCATTGCTGTGTAGGTATTTGAATTACCCGCAGCCCAAACTATTGTTACGTTTCTTTCGTCTGCCAGTTTGTAGATATAGTTGTAAATATCCTCCAACTGTTTACCCCAGTTCTCTGCAATGCTTATTTGTTCCTCTATCGGAATGTCTTGAGCATACTCGGGGAATGCCAATCCTAATGACAAATTAACGACGTCCGCCCCCTGATATATCGCATATAGCAATGCTTGAACTATTCTGATGCTTGTCATGTAGTTACTTAAACTTATAGGCATGAATTTGCAATTCGGGGCAATTCCGCACATTGCTGCACGATTATTCATGGTTCCTATTGCCTGCGAAGCGACCCTTGTTCCGTGCGAGCAGTCTTCTGTTGAGTTGGTTGGAGGTAAGACGTTACCTGTCCCACGCTCCACGCTGTATGGCTTCACGATTCTATTACTGTTTAGGTCGGGATGTCGCAAGTCGAAATAAGAGTCAATTATCGCTACGGTAATATTCGGCGAACCTGTTGTAATCTGCCATGCGTCATACGCCTGTATTGGGTCAAAATACCAAGATAGCATGGCACTTGAGAATATCATATCATTCGGTTGGGAGGCATGAGGTTCCAACATTTCTTCCTCGAACACCTTGAAAGAAATCCCGGTAATCTTTCTCGGCAGTTCTTTCAGCATTCTCTCTCTTTCTTCTTCAGGCACGTTTATCTGCAAGAGTTTCGTTCTCGTTTCGTAATATGTTATCTTATATTTGTCGCTCGAGTATGCTTGTTTGAATTTACTTGCAAATTGCCTGAACGTATCATCGTTTGCATCCGAATTGAGAATTACGTTCAGAGCATTTCCAATAACCCTGATAGAGTCATTGTTGACCACCACGTCATCGTCGTTGACCGGCGGAAGGCGGTTATCCTCTTCTCCCGGTAGGTTTGGTCCTGGATTTTCTATCCTTCCCGGGAAACCTCCGGTGTCGGTGGTGTCAATGGGAACAAGGGGTTGCTGTGGCGGATTTAGTATCTCATCCGGGATGTCGTCTCTCGTATAATGTTCGGGGGTGCATCTCCTGAACAGTGAAAGTAAGAGAAGCATCGTGAGCAGGAGAAACAGAAAGAGCAGAAACCGCCCCATACATCCCATAAATCCACGAGGTTTCCAAGGCTTGAAAGCCGCATCGGTTTCGTTGTTATAGAATAATATCTTCTTCATATTTGTGGTACGATAAGTTTGATAATTGTCATTTAGGTTCTCTTATTTTATCCAATATCTCCGAAAGAGCCATGTTTGCATCATGGTCGAAGTCGGGTATTTCCAAATTGACAATAAACGATATGAACATGAACTCTATCCATTTGTTGTAGTTGTCGTCAAAGGAGTGGAGTATGCTCTTAGGATTTGTTGACATCTCGTTGAACATACATGTCAGGTCTTCTTCTTTGGAGACAACGACCTCTTCCCTCAGCACATAGTTGAAAGCCTGTAGGTGACGTTTCTCACATAGTTTCTTTGCTTTTTCAATATCCTGTTCAGGTATATACCGAAATCCGAAATCAAGAACGAAGTCGTTAATTTTGCTTGCCAACATGTCTGCCAAAAGGCTCTCGTTGGCGGTATGTATGTTCACCACATTCACATATTGGGCAATCACCTCCGCCATTATGTCAGGTAGGTTACGCAACCGTGAGGTGGAAATTATGTTGTCTATAAGGTTTCCCATTATCACTCCGTCAAAGTTCATGTCGTCTGTGAACGTCTTCATGAAATCGACAGACTTAATACTTGCTATCCATTTTTCATAAACATTATCTGCGATTATGCAGGAGTTGATTTTGCGTTTATATTCGCCGGAGAACAGTCTTTCCGTAACAATGTTTTTCCTCTTTAGGAAATCGGCAGCCTCATCCCTCGATATGAAGCCGTATGTTTCTATGATACATTGCCATTTCTCTGTGTCGCTGTTTGCGCTTTCAAGCGGATGCCCGTTATTCTTACAAGAGTTACGAATTATCTCATAATCTTTGAAATCATTCACCTGACCGTTTATTTCCGGACTTTGCATGATGTTGTGTATTATTCGATATGACGCAGTCTCTGTCATTTGCAACCGTTGTATCAGGTGTCCGAAATAATAATTGTCGTTATTGCAGGTGAAGTCCATTTCCCTGAATATAGCCTTTGCCTTGCGAATATTTGCTTCGAGGAGCTCGTCAACGTTTTCAGAAATGTGATAGTCTTTCATTATCTTCATTACGTTTGAGCAAACATTTTCAAGAATATTATTGAAGTCACTCTCCCTCGCGACATCCATTCGCTCGGTAACATCAGAAAGATGTTCTATAATATGAAGTGCTCCATCGTTATTCCTCGTTGCTGCAACATCCCACGACATGGCAGGGTCGGCAAAGAGACTTTTCACGTGCTCGTTTCCTATAAATGTCTTGCGCATCATTTCATAATATGTCGCGCTCATTTTAGATGATTGTTCGCTTCCGGTTTCTTCAAACCCGTCGTAAAGGTTCTCAGAGAATTTATAGTCGCGCAGTACGTAACTGTTTTTGAAGTTTTCTCCTTCTCTTGTCCAGTTTCTCACCCAATCAACAGTTCCCCTATGGAAACACTGCCTGTTCACAACTGTTTCAAATCGCCCTATCCAGCGTTGTTCGATTGCTTTTTCTGACACTTCGCCCCCCTTGCCAAGTTCCATGTCGATGTTGAACATCGTTCCTATATAGAACAATGGTGAGCGTTTTGTCAGTTCCAGTTTCTTCCTTCGGCTTTCGGCAGAGTCTCCTACATAGTTGCACACCCAGTCCTCAAGCATTTTATAAAGGTTGGTAACATCGTTATCTTTGTTGTGGTGGCAATACAGGAGGATATTGATGTCCATGTTCTCATTATACCTGTTGAACAGATATGCAACTTTTCCTCTCAAGAAGAAATCGAGTACATTTCCGGAGTTCAGTTTTGAAAGAGCCTCCTGTTCTCTTGCTCGTGCTCCGGGAAAGTCGAGCAGGTCGTTGTCTTTCAGCATTTCCATCTTGACGGGGGCGTGACTGATACGTGTTTTCACATCGTCGTCCATACTCTCCCATTCGTAAGGTCGCTCACTTGATAAAAATTCGTCATCAATCTTGAATACTACCTCGGAACAAATCGCACAAATCTCGCTTTTCGGCATGCCGGATGCACATTTTACGTATTCTCCACCTTTATTTATATATACATCTGTTGTGTAGTTGGCGGAATTCTCGTGGAACAACTGCTTCAGACACTGCACACTCATTATAGTATCTTCGCGCACTCCCTCGTGTAATACCGAATTTATCGGCAAATAGATTCTTTTAGAGAAGCCGAATACGCGCAGAGTGCTGAACAGTTTGTTGAAAAGTGTAGTGAGAATATTATGCCTGTTCCACAGATTGGAGAATACTTCGGCATAATCATCTTGAGGTATTTTTTCAATCAGCAATGCAAGGCGGTCGAATATCGAAGACTTGTTGAATGTCTGAGCATTATTGATGTGCTTGACGAAATAGAATTTGAGGTTTATAATGTCATCGGCAGTAATGATTGGATTTGATAACACCTCCCTCGAACCGTAGGTGTTTTCCCAATTCTCACAAAGTTCCTTTATTTCGTTTTCGCTCATTATGGAATAGTCGCCGAAGTCGTTGTAATAACTGTCTGACAATATCGTAATGATGTCTGCCACGGAGAACGTACTGATTAGTACCGGTAGTTCCCTATTGTAGATGGAGCCTTGCCGCTTGAATGATGAAAAACGTGTTACCACTCCGGTTGATTCAATGCCTCCTCCTTCTACGCTTGGCGGATTGATTTTGTAAACGAAGTTGTATGACTTCCCGCCCGCCTTCACCATGAATGGCTTGCCGTTATCCTGAAGCAGGCAACTTATGAGATAAGACTTCCCTACTTGGCTTTTGCCGAAAGCGGCAATACCCGGGTTGTGCTCTGAAGCGGCAGCAATGCGTTTCAGCATTCTGCGGTTTTCTACAAGTTGAAGGAATTTCTGCTCGTAGTCATCGGGACGATACTTCTTTATCCATGCCAGCGACTCGTTGATATTCGTAATCTGTGATAATATTCTCTGTATCATAATTGCATTATTTTTTATCTGATGCTTAATTCAAATTCACCTTTGTCCAACCAATATTTCCCGTCGTCCACCAATGACTGTTGAACGAGTTCCACGGAACCCTTAGGTAGGGTGTTATTTCCGGCATCCGTGACTTCCTCTAACTTCAGTTCTTCCTTGTCATCATAAAAGTTTCTCGAAATTGTAACGTTCAATGAATTGTGTTTACTCCTGTTATAAATGGCGTATAACGGTCTTGCTTGATATATTGGCGAGTCCAGTTGCTTACAGCCGATGAATGCCGGGAATACAGGTATGTGTAATGATGCTGTTGATGAAGACGGAGAGAGTATGGACTTCTCCACCTGCTGGCGACGGGAATTGTATTCTCCGATGTAGTTTGCCGTGGATTTCATCTTCTTTATCATCTTGGAAAAATCTATCACCAAACCTTTAAGACCTGTATGCGAGGCAGCATATCCTACCATGCCTCCCACTGCCACTATCGCTTTCTGGTCATAGAAATAGCCCTGACCATCTGCGGTGGGGAACCATGAGCCGACACGATATTCGTTGAGTCGTACAAGTCGGTCGGGTGAAACGGGAACATATTTTATGAAAAGTTCGGTTATAACATCCAGCGAAGTGGGCCTTCCGGCAAGTACTATTATGTCACAATGTTGAGCATATAGCACAAGTGCCAGTTGCTTCATCAAAGGCTCCATTGTCGCTTTTACTATTTCTCCTATCTCGAAAGGATCGTATCTCCAGTTAAGTTGTTCAAATCTGAATCCGAAATGACGCTCGAAATATTCCAAAAGATACTGTGCCGGCTTTACGCTGCCAAAGAAATCGTCAAATGTATAAAGCTTTGACGGTCTGTGTGTGCGCAGAAGTTCAAGCATGCGTTGTGCTATTGGGACAGAGATTTGTGTGTTGAAGTCATTGCGGCATCTTCTGTCCTTGAAGCTCATCATCGAACTGTCAACACCGAAAAAGTCGTGTACGAGATTGGAAGCAAATGCAATTTTCTTGTCTTTTTTCTCGTCATCGTCAATGGTTATTATAATATCGTTGACCTTGTTTTTATACACTATGTTTTCCAGACATGGTAGTGACAGTAGTTCTTGGTCCGACATAGCCACTATTCTTGCTGTCAGTGCCGAACTGATGTTTCCCAAATCGGCATTTTCATGATGTTTTCCCTCTATGACAATGTTCTGAACGAGGTTTCTGAGTATGTCGTCACCTGCGAGATAGAAACTGTCCCAGAACAGAGGCGTGGGTACAATACGGCTCTGCCCTTTGCCGTCGCATTCGTATGAGCACACCATGACATCGGTAGTTCCGGCACCAATGTCAACCGTTCCTATGGTCAAGGCATTGCCCTCATATCCTTCTTCTTTCAACTCTTTCCTTACATGTCCTTTCAGTTCGAAGAATTTATCTATTTCTCCGCTGTATCTTTGAGCTATTTCGGCATATAGATATACCAACTGACAGCAAGAGGCTTCGTCGTATGACCATACTCGCTTGTTCGTGTCGGCAAATTCATCTGTTATTTTCAATGATGTGGCAGAAGGTGTTATTTCTGCCATTCCGAGTCCCGGCAAGCATCGTGTTAGTGCTTCATAGGCATTTGCTGCGCTTTGGCGCAGTATTATCTGCTCTCTAAGAGGCATTGCCGTAGGGCATGTTATGATGACATTCCTTATATTTCTTCTACAATCAACGTTCCCCCATTGCTGCCTGTATTTTATGGAATTTACCTGCATTATTGCCTGTTGGAAAATCTCGATGAATGTGAACGTCATCAATGACGAGCGTGAATAATGATTTTCTTTTTCCTCAAAGTCCAGCAGTTCTGCTTTATCCGCCTTGTCGTCTCCCTCTTTTTTGTATGTCCCGTCGTCATCGAAAAGGTTGGAAAGCCCGGGTATTGAAATGTCGTTGGAAAGCAGGATGTTGAATGGGTCGTCTGATGAAATGAGGTTCTCCCACTGACCATCATATTTCTTGGTGTCCCAAAGATACCTCTTCGGACTTGAATAGTTAGTTGTTTTTTCAGATATTCCTTCATCCTCAATCGACTTATAGACAAGTCTTCGCGCCTCCTCTCCGACACGTACGAAACTTTTCCACCTGAACATTTCTTCATCCTCCAGCACTATGTCATTGCCGAAATCTGTTTTTCTGAATACGATGCGCATGTCGAAAGTCTTGTTCTCGTATGTTTTCCAAGGCTCTGACAGGTCGCGAAGTTCAAGCATCTTTCCTCTTGTGAACTCCCCCTCTTCGAACAATACGCCGCAGGTTCTGGAGTTTCCAATATCAAGAACGAGGTCAACGTTTATTTCTTTTTTCTTATTGTTGTGCAGCGAAACCTCCGGTGCTCCGCCCGATAAGCGTATGAAGTTTATGAAATAAATATAGAAGGCTTTGTAGTATCTGCTATTTTCCTTTTCGAGATCAATACCTAATAAAGATGCGATATAGTCTGAAAAGGAATGGAACATTTCGTTTGAAGATATAAAATCCAACAATAAAGAAGCCTTGTTGCACAGACAGAAATCTGCAGAACCATTGTCATATTCAGAAATGAACGGGCGGAAAACCGATAACTCGTTTGCTCCTAACTCTGTGTCGAATGCCCAGATGAGACGATAATTGAAGTTTCCTTTTCTTTTGCCGTTGCCGGTCTTTTGCATTTTCATGCGACACCAACCCTTTGGGACATCGCTCGTTATACCATCGGCCTCCTTGTAGAACATCGGCATTGGAAGCCATTTGTCTAACAATCGTTCAAAGGCAGGTATCTGTGTCTTGTCGTCAACAGGGTCTTTTACCCTGAAAGATTGGAGCGAGCTGATGTTTATCACACCTTCGTCATCATCTTTATACGTAGAGAAGAGAGTCGCTTTGTAATCAGGCTCCATTGTTATCATTCCGGCCTCATCTATCTCTTCTCGCCCGTTGGAACGGCACACTACCGCATTTTCCGTCGCTGCCAATTCCGATACGGGAATATATACATCTTCCTCATTATTATAATATAGCAAATCGAAAACTCTTTTGTGTTCAATAAAGTCGGTCGTGTCACAAAAAGAATACTTTAGTGCCTTTCCGCTGCTTAGTAACAATGGTTCTGAAGGATTGAACTCTATTTCCTTCGTGATGAAATGAATTCCTGTGTTTGCAATAAGATGTTCCATAGTTGTATATGATTTTATGTTAATTCATTAGTTATGTTCTTATGCCTATAAGACTTGTCCTGTATCTGCTCATTTCTTCCTCAAGAACGCGGTTGGGACGTATGCCGTGGCAATGGCGCACAGTTTTTTTACTGCGATGATTACGCGCTGCTGTCCTGCCACACGTGCCACGCGACCTTCCACGCCTTTGAACAGCCCGGCGGTCACGATTACCGTGTCGCCGCTCTTGTATCTGCACCTCGACTCTTCCACAACCATCACGTTCTCGTTTTCGGTGCTCGTGGCACGAATGAAGTTCATCATCGAGTCGTGGTCGATTGTCAACGGAGGGTTCTTGCCGTTACGGTCGGTAACGGTGTGGTCGTAATAAAATCTGAGGAAAGAGAGTTCGGGTGTGTGTGTTACGTATTTTTCAATCTGTTCCTTGTCGGAATATACGAACAGTATGTTGGGGATTAGGGGAGTGCGGGTGTGTCTTTTGCGCCCGTTGCCCTCCGTTCTCATGGTCACTTGCATTGGCAGATATGCCACTGTGCCGTCGCTTGTTATGTGATTGTAGGCATGCTTCTCCCGGGAATACGTTGCGCGCAGCACATACCATTGTTTCCCTTCGTCACACGCACTACTCAAGGACACCCCTGTTGTCGGACATTTAGTCCCGGGGATGGCATCGGCGGCAAAGCCAATGCTCGGAGAGTTGCTTCCGTCTCCTCGTCTGTCCACATTAGGCAATGTGTGCATATCGTTTCTTGTGCGCCGGAAATTACCGAGCCGCGGACACAAAAAAGCGTGGAGTCGTTCTGTTGTCCATTCCACTCTCTGAGGCTCTAGCATTGCCCATTGTTGTTGAACAGACAACGTCAGAGCCCACGCCGATATGAATGTCATCCCCAATCCGCATCGGCTGCATCCTTGCGGACACCGCCTTAACGGGTAAAAGGGGATGCGTATAAACACATCCCGAGGACATCTACCGTTGCTAAGTTCAAGACAACAATTTTGAATTTGCTAGATTACAGAGAGTCTTAAACAGAGCGTATGTAAACGCCTTTTTATGTAATCCTCATCACCCACCCAAACCCTCCTCGACGAATTGTCGCTCAAACAACCGCTTTGGCTCGGCGTGGACTTGTAGGGCGTTGCAGTAATGATTTCTCCTCGCGTGCCTAATAGGTAATGAAAATATCCGCAAAGATACGTATTTTTTTTAAACAAACAAAAAAAAGATAAAAGAATTTTGCCAAATATTAAATATTTGTTTGCTGCGTTAATACGTGTTTGTTTTCGTGAAATTTATGCCCATGCCAATTCTCGCGGTTGGCGACAGGTGGTGTTTCGCTCTCTCGTTGATTATATATTGATTTGGGAAAGGAACTCTTTCGTGGAGTAAAATCGCCGGAATTGCAAAGTAAAATCGCCGATTTTGGTCGGCAATTTCGGCGAATTTGGTTGCTAAAGTCGGCGATTTTACTTTGAGAGATATATCTGGCCGGGCGGAGGTTTGGCGTGTATTGAGGTGCAAACGGGGATGTCTTTTTCGGCTGATTTCGTCAGCCCGTCTTGACTTAACACGCCACTCATTCGATAATGGGAACTGTCTGTCTTACTGATAACCGAACATCGTCATTACGTTTTCCAATGAACCGATTTGGGTTAAAAAAACAAATTTTTTTATGTTGAGATGTATTATTAGAAAAATAATGCGTAATTTTGCACTTCAGTTCGTGAAATTAGTAATAATCAAAGATATAAACAATACAGATGAAAGTTACATTTGAGAGTCCTGACAAGGTGAATGGGCTTATGACCTTGACAGTGGAAGAGCCCGACTACACCGAAAAGGTGGAGAAGCAACTTAGGGATTACCGCAAGCGTGCCAACGTTCCGGGCTTCCGTCCGGGGCAAGTGCCGATGGGCATGGTACGCCGCCAGTATGGTGACGCCGTGAAAGTGGATGTGATAAACAACTTGCTGGGCGAGGAGATTTACAAATATGTGCGCGAGAACAACGTGCAGATGCTGGGCGAGCCGATGCCTTCGGAAAAGCAGGCGCAGGTGGATCTTGAGAAACCGGCACCCTACACTTTCGTCTTCGACATTGCAGTTGCACCGGAGTTCAAGATTGAAATAACGGATAAAGACACCATAGATTTCTACAACATCGCCGTTGACGACGAACTGGTAAACCGCCAGATAGACGCTTATGCTTCACGTTCGGGTCACTATGACAAGGTGGAGGAGTATCAGGCTAACGACATGCTGAAGGGCGACATGCGCGAGCTCGACGCCGATGGCAACACCAAGGAGGGCGGAATAACTGTTGAGGCGGCAATCATGATGCCCGAATATATAAAGGTGGAAGAGCAGAAGGCTCTGTTCCAAGGCGTGAAGCCGGGCGATGTGATAACGTTCAATCCCAAGAAGGCTTATCCCGAAGGCACTGCCGAAATTCAGGGAATGTTGAAGATTTCGCGTGAGGAGGCAGATAATGTGACTGCCGACTTCAGTTATCAGATTACCGAAATATCACGCTATGTGAAGGCTGATGTGAACCAGACTCTCTTCGACCAAGTTTACGGAGAGGGCGCGATAGCCGACGAGAAGGCTTTCCGCGAGCGCGTTGCACAAGACCTGAAGGCTCAGTTTGCCACAGACAGCGACTTCCGCTTCATACAAGACCTGCGCAAATACTGCGAGGACAAGGTGGGCAAGCTGACTTTCCCCGATGCCACACTCAAGCGCGTCATGCTCAACAACAATAAGGACAAGGGCGAAGACTTCGTGGAGAAGAACTACGAGATGAGCATAAAGGAACTCAAATGGCACCTCATCAAGGAGCAACTCGTGGCTGCAAACGAGATTAAAATCGCCGATGCCGACATCAAGGAAGCCGCTAAGGAGGCTGCACGAGCACAGTTTGCGCAGTATGGCATGAACAATGTGCCCGACGAATATCTTGAGAACTATGCAGCCGACATGCTGAAGAAGAAGGAGTATGTTGACAACCTCGTTGACCGAAGCATCGACCGCAAACTCACCGAGACGCTGAAGAAGGTTGTGAAACTCAACGAGAAGGAAGTTTCGCTCGACGATTTCAACAAACTCTTTCAGGCATAATAAGCAAGGGATAAATAAGAGAAAAATTCTGAAATAACATTTTTTACAGATTTTTTCCCGATAATATTGGGAGGTTATCGACTTTTTTTCATAACTTTGTAGTTACAAAGCGTGTGAAAAAAGTCGATAACCTCTTTTTTCATACATAAAAGAACAGGAAAATATGAACGATTTTAGAAAATATGCTACACAGCATCTTGGAATGGACGGACTGGCTCTCGACGACGTGATGAAAGTGCAGTCGCAGTATCTTAACCCATATATCCTTGAGGAGAGACAGTTGAACGTAACCCAGATGGACGTGTTCTCGCGCCTCATGATGGACCGCATAATATTCCTCGGGACACAGATTGACGACTACACTGCAAACACCCTGCAGGCGCAACTGCTCTATCTCGACTCCACCGATCCCGGGAAAGACATATCTATATATATAAACTCGCCCGGCGGAAGCGTAACGGCAGGGTTGGGAATATACGACACGATGCAGTTCATATCGAGCGATGTGGCAACGATATGCACCGGAATGGCAGCGTCGATGGCGGCAGTGCTGCTCGTGAGCGGGCAGGAAGGGAAACGCTCCGCACTGACACACAGCCGGGTAATGATACACCAGCCGCTCGGAGGAGTGCAGGGACAGGCGTCTGATATTGAGATAGAAGCCAAGGAAATACTGAAATTCAAGAAAGAACTCTATACAATCATCTCCGAACATTCGCACACACCATACGAAAAAGTGTATGCAGACAGCGACCGTAACTACTGGATGAATGCGGAAGAGGCTAAGGCTTACGGCATGATTGACGAAGTGCTGACGAAGAAAAAATGAAGAAGAAATGTAGTTTCTGTGGTCGCGACGAGAACGAGGCAAGGCTGCTAATATCCGGAATGACGGGATTTATATGTGAGAACTGTGTGGAACAGGCTCACGACATATTGCTCAGTTCGGGAGTGTTGGAGGCTGCCAAAGAGCCTAAGACAGACACTTTCAAGCTGAAGGAAGTGCCGAAGCCGCATGAGATAAAGGCACATCTCGACCAGTATGTCATCGGACAGGACGAGGCAAAACGCTTTCTGTCGGTGGCAGTGTACAACCACTATAAGCGACTTCAGCAGCCTGCGGACAAGAGTGGGGTGGAGATTGAGAAGAGTAATATAATAATGGTGGGGCGCACCGGAACCGGAAAGACGCTCCTCGCGCGCACTATCGCCAAAATGCTCGAAGTGCCGTTCACGATAGTCGATGCCACGGTGTTCACCGAAGCAGGATATGTGGGCGAGGACGTGGAGAGCATTCTCAGCCGGCTTCTTCAGGTAGCCGACTTCGACCAAGCTGCTGCCGAGCGTGGCATTGTGTTCATCGACGAGATAGATAAGGTGGCACGCAAGAGCGACAACCCCTCGATAACGCGCGACGTAAGCGGCGAAGGAGTGCAGCAGAGCATGCTGAAACTTCTCGAAGGGTCGGTGGTCAACGTGCCGCCAAAGGGCGGAAGGAAGCATCCCGACCAAGATTATGTGCATCTTGACACGCGCAACATCCTCTTTATCTGCGGCGGAGCATTCGACGGCATAGAACGAAAGATAGCACAGAGGCTCAACACCCGCGTGGTGGGATATAACTCGGTGCAGAACGTTAGGAACATCGACAAGGACGACATGATGAAATACATCCTGCCGCAAGACCTGAAAGCGTTCGGACTGATACCCGAACTGATAGGTCGCCTGCCGGTGCTCACTTATCTTAATCCGCTCGACCGAGATGCCCTGCGAAAAATTCTCGTGGAACCGAAAAACTCCATCGTGAAGCAGTATGAGAAACTGTTCAAGATGGACGGAGTGAAACTGAAGTTCCCTGACGAAACGCTCGACTACCTCGTGGAGCAGGCAATGGAGTACAAACTCGGTGCCCGCGGGCTGCGCTCGATAGTGGAAAGTGTGATGATGGACGCCATGTTCGACGTCCCTTCGCAGGATGTGAAGAGTTTCGTAGTCACCATAGACTATGCAAGGAAGCAGTTGGAAAAGGCTCATCTGCAGAAACTTGAAAGCTGAATGGCAACGGAGCCTTAAACAAACGATACTATGAAAGAAGTGAACCTGACAGAACCGCTGAAGACATATTTCGGCTTCGATACTTTCAAGGGAGACCAAGAGGCTATCATACGCAACCTGCTCGCAGGCAACGATACTTTCGTGCTGATGCCGACAGGTGGCGGAAAGTCTCTCTGCTATCAGTTGCCGTCGCTCATAATGGGCGGCACGGCAATCGTAATATCACCGCTGATAGCACTGATGAAAAATCAGGTTGACGTGATAAACGGACTCTGCGAGGAAGACGGAACGGCTCATTACATCAACTCTTCGCTTAATAAATCCACCATAGACCAGATAAAGAACGACATCAGGAACGTCAAGACAAAACTCCTTTATGTAGCCCCGGAGTCGTTGACAAAGGATGAATACGTGGAGTTTCTGCGCGGAGTGGAGATTTCTTTCTATGCTATAGATGAGGCACACTGTATCTCGGAGTGGGGACATGATTTCCGTCCGGAGTACAGAAACATCCGTCCGATAATAAACAAGATAGGTCGTGCGCCGATAATAGCACTCACAGCGACTGCCACCGACAAGGTTCGCACAGACATAAAGAAGAGTCTCGGCATAATGGATGCTGCCGAGTTCAAGAGCTCGTTCAACCGACCGAACCTCTACTATGAGGTGCGCCCGAAGGTGAGCGAGGACGCAACGAACATGCAGATAGTGAAATTCGTGAAGCAACATGCCGGCAAGAGCGGTATAATATACTGCCTGTCGAGGAAGAAAGTGGAAGAACTGGCGGCGATACTCTGCGCCAACGACATAAAGGCTGCGCCCTATCATGCCGGGCTCGACAGCGCAACGCGCTCGCAGACGCAGGACGATTTCCTTATGCAAGACATCCACGTGATAGTGGCAACGATAGCTTTCGGCATGGGAATAGACAAACCCGATGTGCGCTTCGTGATACACTATGACATCCCCAAGAGCCTTGAGGGGTACTATCAGGAGACCGGGCGCGCCGGAAGAGACGGCGGAGAGGGTCTGTGTGTGGTCTTCTACAGCAACAAGGACTTAAAGAAACTGGAGAAGTTCATGGAGAACAAGCCGGTGGCAGAGCAGGAAATCGGGCGACAACTGCTGCAGGAAACGGCAGCATACGCCGAGTCGTCGGTGTGCCGTAGAAAACTTCTGTTACACTACTTCGGTGAAGACTATAAGCCGGAGAACTGCGGCAACTGCGACAACTGCCTGCATCCTAAGACCAAAATAGAAGCTCGTAACGCCCTGTTGACCGTACTGACAGCCGTAGCTGCCGTGAAGGAGAACTTCATGCAGGACTATATAATCGACTTTGTGAAAGGTCGTGCCACCGACGACATAGTGTCGCACAAGCACCATGAACTGGAATGTTTCGGCGACGGGGAAGATGAAGACCCGAAGATCTGGAACCCTGTGATACGACAAGCACTCATCGCAGGTTATTTGAGGAAAGATGTGGAGAACTACGGACTGCTGAAGTTAACAGCCGAAGGGAAGAAATTCATCAAGAAGCCGGAACCGTTCCAAATTGTGTTGGACAACGAGTTCAACTTCGTCGATGACGACAGTGCAGGCGAGGGGCACGGTGGTGCGCTCGACCCCGCGCTGTATAAGATGCTCGCAGAACTGCGCTACGATGTCGCGAAGCGTGCCGGACTGCCGCCATACGTGATTTTCATGGATGTGTCGCTTGAGCAAATGTCAACCGTATATCCGATAACGCTCGAAGAGTTGCAGAACATACAGGGCGTGGGCGCAGGCAAGGCGAAGAAGTTCGGGAAACCTTTCGTGGAACTGATAAAGAAACATTGTGAGGAGAACGACATCGAACGCCCGGAGGATTTGCGCATACGCACGGTGGCTAAAAAGTCGATGCTGAAGGTTAAGATAATACAGAGTATCGACCTACAGGTGCCGCTCGACGACATTGCCAACTCTCAAGGAATTGACTTCGAAGAACTTCTCGACGAAGTGGATGCCATAGTATATAGCGGAACTAAACTCAATATCGACTACTTCCTCGAAGAAGTAATGGACGAAGACCATATCGACGACATCTACGATTACTTCATGGAGAGCGAGACCGACGACCTGAAGGTGGCAATGAAGGAACTCGGCAACGAATATGAAGAGGATGAAGTGCGTCTGGTTCGTGTGAAATTCCTTTCCGAAAAGGCGAATTGAAATGTCTCGTTTCGTCAGAACACTGATTGCACTTTTCTTCGTGCCGATGCTTGCCACGGCTGCAGAGCGCGACTCACTCCGCCGCTTCGGGGCGGAACTGACGGTCGGAACGGGGAAAGTTATGTCGATAGACGAGTATCAAAAGAAGATTATGTATGGAGATGCCACAAGCGTTTTCGGCATTTCCTTGACATACGGTGCACTGCCGAAAGACAGCGATGCCTTTGCAGCAGATTACGGCTATCCGTCGTTTTCTTTCGGACTGCGATACAGCGACCACCATCGTGTGACCATGCAGCGCACCGAAGACCCGGAGTGGGAACAGTACGTTCCGGTGGATTACAAGTCGCGCATGGGCAATATCGTCACAGCCTATGCCTCATTCAACCGCCCTTTGCTGCGCACCGACAAGTGGGAGATAGATTACATGATAAGCATGGGGGTAGGCTATTCCAACAAGAAGTGGAACAACCGCGATGCCATCGACAACCTGCTCATCGGCTCCCGGTGGCTCATTTATTTCGGAGCAGGACTTCACACCACCTATCGCATCATGCCGCAGTGGGGCATACGTGCCGGCATTGACTACTATCACCACAGCAACGGGTCGATGAATATGCCCAACAAGGGTGCCAACGTATTGGGACCTGTGCTCGGACTGGTTTATTATCCTTATTATGATGAGGTGCTGAAGCACCGCCACCACTTCCGCCCCGAGCCTTTCAAGCGTTATTTTTACTTTAATTTCTCTGCGTCGGTAGGAATGAAGGCTCTCAACGAGGAGTTCCAACAAACGCAGTTCTACACCCCTCCCGACTCTCCCGACTATTGCAAGAACGACTTCAACAAGTATGTCACATGGTCTGCTCAGGCAGACCTGATGTGCCGCTACGCACGCCGTTGGGCATCCGGAGTTGGCGTTGACCTGTTTTACGGGCGTTATGTCGATGACCTGAAGGAAATGGAGAAGACGTGGAAACAGGCAGATAAGTACAGCCGCTGGTCTGTTGGTATTGCCGCGAAGCACGAGGTTTTCTACCGACAATTCTCCATAGCAATGAGCTTTGGCTGGTATCTCTATCGCCATGTGGGGCTAAGGTCAAAAGCGTTGGAGCAGCCCTACTATGAGCGCATAGGTCTTTACTACACCTTTCGGAGCCTTGGCAATGTGCGCCTTGGCTTCAATGTCAAGGCGCACCGCACACGTGCCGATTACACCGAGATGTGCCTCTCCGTGCCAATCAGACTCAATCTCTGACAACGACTCATCCCTTTTGAGCCTTGTCAGATGAACTGTTATTCCTGAACATCAGCCCCTCGCCGTAACTGTCGATGACAATCGACTCCCTGCGGTCAACCTCTCCGGCAAGCAAACGCTTCGAGAGCTCGTTGAGCACATACCTCTGAATGGCGCGTTTCACAGGTCGCGCACCAAATTCCGGGTCGAAGCCCACGCCGGCAAGGAAGGTTATAGCCTCCGGTGTGATGTCGAGTCGGATGTCCTGCTCGGCAAGCATCCTCTGCACTGCGCCCACCTGCAGTCTCACCACATCGCAGATTTCGTCCTTGTTCAGTGGCAGGAACATTATCGTTTCGTCGATACGGTTGAGAAACTCGGGGCGAATGGTCTTCTTGAGCATCTCCATCACCGTTTTCTTTGTCCGTTCTATAACCTCATCCCGGTTAGAGTCGGTCATGCGTTCAAACTCTCCCTGTATATACTGCGAGCCGAGGTTCGAGGTCATTATTATTATAGTGTTCTTGAAATTCACAGTCCGTCCCTTGTTGTCGGTGAGTCTTCCGTCGTCGAGCACTTGCAGCAGGATGTTGAACACATCGGGATGGGCCTTCTCAATCTCATCGAAGAGCACCACCGAATAAGGTTTGCGCCGCACTGCCTCGGTGAGTTGTCCGCCCTCGTCGTAGCCCACATATCCCGGAGGAGCACCGATGAGGCGGCTCACGCTGAACTTCTCCTGATATTCCGACATGTCGATGCGCGTCATCATCTGTTCGTCGTTGAACAGATATTCGGCGAGAGCCTTGGCGAGTTCGGTCTTTCCTACGCCTGTTGTACCCATGAAAATGAACGACGCTATGGGGCGTTTCGGGTCTTGCAAACCGGCACGGCTGCGGCGCACCGCATCGCTGACGGCAGTGATAGCCTCCTCTTGTCCGATTACGCGCCGGTGCAATTCCTCCTCAAGGTGGAGCAGTTTCTCGCGTTCGCTCTGCAGCATCCTAGTCACCGGGATACCCGTCCAGCGGCTCACCACCTCGGCAATATCGTCTGCCGTAACCTCCTCTCTCACCATGCGTCCGTCTCCGGCAGATGCCAGTTGCTGCGTGAGCCGGGCGATATCGTCGTCGAGAGCCTTCAGCTTGCTGTACCTAATCTCCGCTACCCGGGCATAATCGCCCTCGCGCTCGGCACGCTCCGCCTCAAACCTCAACTGCTCCTTCTGCTGCCTGTCTTGCTGAATTTTATCTACCAGAGCCTTCTCGCTTTCCCATTTTGCCCGTGAATGGTTTTCCCTTTCGCGCAGTTCGGCAATCTCCTTGTCGAGCATTGCGAGTTTCGGTTCGTCGTTCTCGCGCTTTATAGCCTCACGTTCTATCTCAAGCTGTTTCAACTGTCGCATCGTGTCGTCGAGTTCTTCGGGCACAGAGTCGCGCTCCATGCGCAGTTTCGCAGCCGCCTCGTCCATCAGGTCTATTGCCTTGTCGGGCAGGAAGCGGTCGCTGATATACCGTTCGGATAGTTTCACTGCCGCTATGCAGGCATCGTCCTGTATGCGCACCTTGTGGTGATTTTCGTAGCGTTCCTTCAGTCCTCGCAGAATGCTTATTGCCGAAAGTTCGTCAGGTTCGTCAACCATCACCGTCTGGAAACGCCGCTCCAATGCCTTGTCTTTTTCAAAATATTTGCGATATTCGTTCAGGGTTGTAGCACCGATTGAGCGCAGTTCGCCTCGTGCGAGTGCCGGTTTCAGTATGTTGGCAGCGTCCATCGCGCCCTCTCCTCCGCCTGCTCCCACGAGCGTGTGTATCTCGTCTATAAACAGAATTACGCGCCCTTCGCTCTTCGTCACCTCGTTTATCACGCTCTTCAGTCGTTCCTCAAACTCACCCTTATACTTCGCCCCGGCGAGCAATGCGCCCATGTCGAGACTGTAAAGTTGCTTGTCCTTGAGGTTCTCCGGCACGTCGCCGCGCACAATTCTCTCTGCAAGTCCCTCCACGATGGCAGTCTTTCCCGTGCCCGGTTCGCCTATCAGCACCGGGTTGTTCTTTGTCCGTCGCGACAGTATTTGCAGCACACGGCGTATCTCCTCGTCGCGCCCAATCACAGGGTCGAGCTTCCCTGCGCGGGCATCCTCCACCAAGTTCCTCGCATATTTGCTCAGACTCTGGTAGTTGTCTTCTGCCGACCGGCTCTTCACCTTCTGTCCCTGCCGCAGTTCTTCGATAGCCTTGCGCGTGTCGTTCTCGTTCATTCCCGCGTCTTTCAGTATTCGCGAGGCAGTGCAGTTCACGCCGAGCAGTGCGAGCATTATCGGCTCCACGCTGACAAACTCGTCGCCCATCTTCTTCGAAATTTCCTCTGCCTTCACCAAAACCATGTTCGCGTCGTTGCTGAGATACGGCTGTCCGCCCTGCACCTTCGGCTGATGAGCCAGTTCGTTGTCAACGAGTTGCTCCACGTGAGCCCCGTTCACTCCGGTCTTTTGGAACAAGAAGTTGGTGATGTCCTTTGCTTTCGTGAGCAAACCCTTCAGCAGATGAGTCGGTTCGAGCGTCTGCTGTCCTGCACGTTGCGTGATGTTCATTGCTTCCTGAACACACTCCTGTGCTTTGATTGTGAAATTGTCAAGTGTCATATTATCTCCTTTCTTTTAGTTTTTTATCACCCTCGGCTCAAACATTGTGCCCAAAATGTTTTGCTGACAATATGTCATTAGTGTGCAATATATTGTCATGTGTTTGGCAAAATCGCCGAAATTGCAAAGTAAAATCGCCGATTTTGCCGACCAATTTCGCCGAATTTGGTTTGCAATTTCGCCGATTTTACAAACAATTTAGTATCTTTGCACCACGAGATAAAGTATCTGTTACAAACCGAAAAGACGCATATCATGAAACGATGGCATTCCATATTGATTTTCGCGGTGCTTCTCATGTCGAGCATTGCGGCAGGTGTAGGCAGTTATAACGATGCCAACAGGCGTGCCGAGCGCGACCTTAACGAGGCTCTCCGCTTGGCTTTGGCAGTTCAGCAGTCAATGGTAATCACACCCGACACGGTGGTCCTGTTCCGCAGCAATATCCCATTGGCAGAGTTGAGGCAGTCGAGCAAGATTGTGGTGTGCTCTGCCGGTCACGACCGCATGGCTTATCGTGCCGAATGTTCCGTGGCAGCGGTATGGAGCATCAGCGACCAGCGTCTTTCCGCCTTGCTTGCCCTTGCGTCACTGCTTTGGGGAATGGGCTGCGCACTGCACTTCATGCTGTCCGGCGGCAGGCGGCTTTTCGGTGCCGATGCAGCCTATAACAATGCTTCGCAACAGCCAACTTTCGCCGAAATAATGCGAAGCGCAGGCTTGGTTTTTAACGAAAGCAACGGCATCTTCTATGATGCTGAGGGCAGCGAGGTGGCTTTCACCCCGATGCAACACCAACTAATGGTGCTTTTCCACGGTTCTGATGGCGGCTTGCTCACAAAGACCGACATCTGCAATGCGCTCTGGCCAAAGAAAGAAAACGCCTCCGAAACGCTCTACACACTGATAAAACGACTGAAACCGGTGGTCGAAAAACGTTCCGGAATGAAGATAGAGAGCATGCGCGGCAGAGCCTACCGACTCACCGTGAGGCAGTGACGTTTAATGGCAGAGGCGTGAGCCTGTCGGTGAGATGTCAGGGAAATGTCGGTGAGTGTTTGCGAGGAGAGTGTGTGTTGGGTTATATCTTTGCAGAAAAATGCTAAGGATATGAAAAAGTTTTTTGTTGTTTTATTGTCGGCATTGGCATCGCTGTGCGCCAATGCGCAGATGGAAGGGGGAGAGATTGGCGAAGTGACGGTCAGCGGAAGGCGCGTGGTGGAAAAGCGCGACGGCAAATGGTTTTACCCCACGGAGGAAGAACTGGGCAGTTCGCCGAACGGTTATTCTTTGTTGCAGAAAATCGCGCTGCCGGGTGTTCGCGTTGACGCGATAAACCGCAACATAACATCCATAGACAACCGGGGCGACATCGGCATACGCATCAACGACATGCCGGCAACCGTTCAGGACCTGCTCTCGCTCGACATGAACTCTGTCACGAGAATAGAGTATATCGACCGCCCCGGCATACGCTACGGAGAGAACGTGGCGTATGTGATAAATATCGTCACCAAAAGGGCAGTAAGCGGCTATGTTTTGGGCTTGGAGCACTACTGCGACCTCGTGTTAAGCAACATCTCTGATAATGTCTTCGCGCGCAAAAACATAAGGAAGAGCGAATTTGGAGCAAGTTACACCTTCGGATATGGCGATCTGTCGGGAGCAAGGATGAAAGAAACCGCAGACTATGTTCTTAACGACGGAACGGTGAAGAGCATAACGAGAGAAGACTTGGAAAACCGCAACAGGCGGGCGAGTCATGACGCCCAACTCGTTTATAGTATCTCGGACACATCGTATGTATTGCAGACACGACTTTCATACAGCAGTGTAAACGGGAGGAATTACAAGGAAAGAACGTTAGACTATGGTATAATACCCGTGAAAAAACTATCAGTGAATGGCACACACTACTCCGCGTTCGACATCTATTTTCACCGCGACTTCATGCGCCACCAAAGCCTTACGGCGAGCGTGGCAGTGACGAATATTGACAGCAACGGCGAGGAATGTCACGATGAGGGACTACCTTATAAATATAATATAGACGGTAGGGTGTGGTCGTTGAAGAGCGAGGCGGTGTATGAGAACGAACTGAAGCCGTTCACGTTGGACATCGGGATGCAATACAATCAGAAACTAACCGACAACAGATATTTCGGAGACGTCTCGGCGCGTTCGCTCTTCAGAACCTCCGAACAATACCTTTACGGACAGATAAACGGCAGTTTGGCACGGCTGCAATACACCGTAGGCATCGGTGCAAGCAGCAGATATTACCGTCAGGGAGATTACAGCAACCGCCATTTTGTGCTGCGCCCGAAATTAGATGTCGCCTATCCGTTGAGTGAGGTGTGGCGATTGAACTATACCTTTGACTGCAAGCAGCGTATGTCGAATATCGCGGTGATAAACGATGTGGCAGTGCGCACCAATTCGATGGAGATGACGGTGGGCAATCCCGATCTGAAACCGAACAGGGTTTTGGAGCACACTCTCCGGCTGACAATGACAAAGCCGCGGCTGACGGCAATGCTGGAAGGTTACGCGAAGATTAGTCCTAACGCCAATCTGCGCCGAACGATACGCACGGCAGAAAATATATTCATAGACACTCAGGTCAACCAGCCCCATTGCAATCTGCTTGTCGGCACGGCATACGCACGCTACGACATCATACCGCATAAACTCACGGCATCCTTGAGCGGGCAGATTTTCAACTGCGACAACAAAGGCTGCGACTACCGTCACCGCTATACTTCGCTTGTGGGCGTGGCGGCGATGAACGCATATCTCGGCAAATGGACACTGACGGCATACGCCGACACCGGGTTCAGGTGGATGGAGGGTGAGACGCAAGGGCGCAACGGTGCAAACATTCAGTTGGTTGCCGGCTATCAAACGGGACCGCTGATGCTATCGCTGAGTTGCTCTAATCCGTTCCGTGCTCACCCAATGACCCACCGTGCAGAGCAGATGAACGCCAATCTGCACAAAATCACCACTCTGCGCGATGCCGATGAGGGAAACTACGTGAGCCTGAACGTCTCGCTGAAACTGCAACGCGGCAGGAAATATCGTGACATACGGCGCAGCATGAACCTAAGTGACAGAGACGCAGGAATATTGAAATGAAAACATGCCGCACCTGTATGGGTTGATATTACAGGTGCGGCATGCTTTATATTGGTGAACATGAAGGCGTCTATGCGCCAAGAATTTGCTCCCCGTGGACTTTCGTCTTTATCTCCTTCGGCAGGAAAATGCGCTCTATGATGCCCTCTTCGTTGATGATGAATGTGGTGCGGAAAGTGCCGAAATACTTCCTTCCGTACATGCTTTTCTCGCCCCACACCCCGAACTTCTCGTTGAGAGCCTTGTCGGTATCGGCAATCAGGTTGAAGGGTAGTTGGTTCTTCTCGATGAATTTCTGGTGAGACTTCTCGTCCTGAACGCTCACTCCCACCACCTCATACCCTCTCTTGCGCAGTTCGTCGTAGTTATCGCGCAGCGAGCATGCCTGTGCCGTGCATCCGCTTGTGCTGTCCTTGGGATAGAAATACAGCACGAGTTTGCGCCCCGCGAAGTCAGACAGTTTGATTTCATTGCCGTTTTGGTCGTGCCCGAGAATTTCGGGTGCTTTGTCTCCGATGTTCATATCTTTTCTGTTTTAGGTTAATTTTATGTTTGTACAGTCACTGTGCCAACCGGTGTCCGGTTCCGGTTATAAGTGCAAAGATAAGCGTTTTTCTTGAAACTTCATAACGTTCTTAAAAAACTTATAAACAAGTTTTGAGATGTGCGATATTTTTTATACCTTTGCATTACACTTATAAACACGTAAGTTTATGAAAAAATCAGTACTGTTTACGATTATCGTATTATTCATTGCACCTATGTTTATGTTTGGACAGAGTTACAATTCTTTATGGAAAGAAGTGGAGAACGCTCGTGATAAAGACCTCCCGCAGACAGCAATCTCTGCGCTCGACAAGGTCATTGCCAAGGCTTCGAAAGAAAAAAACTATGGAAACCTGCTCAAGGCGCGGTTGATGAGGTCGGGACTTGCCACGGAAGTGAACCCCGACTCTGCCGAGGTGGAGGTGGAAAAATTCAAAAAGGCTGCGCAGGAGGCAGAGAAGAGCGACCCCGTTCTGGCAGCCGTGTATAACTGCGTGCTGGGCAATTACTACAAGCGGGCATACGCGTATAATGGTGACCGGCGTGAAAAGGCGCAGGAATACTATGCCAAGGCATTGGCAAGTCCGGCTCTGCTCGCCCGGCATAAGGCGGAAGAGATGATACCGTTCACGGAGGTGGAAGCCGACAGTAAGTATTTCAACCACGACCTCCTGAGCGTAATAGGTTTTGAGGCAGGTGACATGAAGACACTGCATGATTATTATGAAGGGAGCGGAAACCGTGAGGCAACGTTCATAACCGCTCTCGAAATGATAATCCACAAATATACAGACTCGGAGAGATATGATATCGATGAGCCCGCTGGAAGGGAAGTTTACGGTTATGATAAGTCTGCAGCCCTCGACTCTTTAATCCTGCTTTACGGCGACCTTGACATCTGCGGTGCTGCTGCGGTGTCTCGTGCCGAGGAAGGATTTGATGATATTAAGAGCCAATATAGTTTCCTTAACAACGCCATAAGCCGGTGGAGTCGGTGGAAGGGTATCAACGAACTGCGCAATATGCTGTCTTCTATTACCGCACCGAGGTATTATATGAAGACATCGAAAGGCAATGAATATCCCGGCAAACCGTTCGACGTGGCTCTCGAAATGCGCAATCTGAAAGGGCTGACGGTGCGCTTCTATCGCATGGACATCTCGCCGGAAGAATATCATAAGGCAAAGGTCAGTTCGACTGCAGCCGATATTCTGGACAATTACGGCAAGACACTGGCTTTCGAAAAGACCATGACATTCGCCGAGATGCCGCCATACATGGAATTTAAAGACACCATGAAGGTGCCCGGGTTGCCAATGGGCATTTATGTTGCAGAGGCAGTCGCGCCTGAAAAGGGCATGGACAGAGCGTGCGAAGTGTTCCATGTGACGAGGCTTACATACCTTACGCTGGGACTGCCCGGCAATAAAATAAGGTTCGCAGCCCTCGACCGTGAGAGCGGACAGCCCGTGCCAAACGCGAAAATCGGTATCAGCAAGCAATATTCAAGTAACGAACCGCTTGTCTTCGACTACTATACTACCGACGCGAAGGGCGAACTGGTACTGCCAAACATACCTTATCCCTCGTTAGTGGTGATGTCAACGGATGATGACAACGCCTTCCTTGTGTCGCGTTTAAATTACGGCGGTTTCTCTTACAGCGGACTGCCGGGGCATAAGACATGTATGACGATATACACCGACCGCTCTGTCTATCGCCCGGGACAGACGGTGAAAGTGGCTGCCCTCGCCTATGCGGTGTGGGAAGGCACTGAAACAAAGGCACTGGAAGGAGAGAAGTTTGTGCTCGAACTGCTCAATGCAAACAGAGAAGTGGTGGGCGAGAAGGAACTGAGTACCGATGAGTTCGGTATGGCTTCTGCCGATTTCGTGCTGCCGACATCAGGACTTACGGGGCATTTCTATGTCCGTGCGAAGAAATTCAACTCCGGCAGGGATATAAAAGTGGAAGAATATAAACGCCCGACGTTTGAGGTTGAGTTCGACAATTACGAACAATCCTACAAGGTGGGAGACAAGATAATGGTGAAAGGTCGCGCGAAGAGTTATGCCGGAGTGCCGGTGCAGGGCGCGAAAGTGGCATACACGGTGAAGCGCAGGCAGGCATGGTGGTGCTGGTGGCGGCACTATGAAAACGAGGAAGTGGAACTGTCGAGAGGCGAGGTTATGGCTGACGACCGCGGAGAATTTGAAATACCGCTCGCCTTCATATACCCCACGGGCAGCAGCGCGGTGTATAATTACACCGTGAGTGCCGATGTTACCGACGCCGCCGGGGAGTCGCACGGTGGCGAGATGACGCTGCCACTTGGTACTAAGGAGTATTATTTCAACTTCAATCTTCCCAAAAAGGAACTGAAAGAGAAACTCAACAACGTGACGTTCTCGCTGCGCAATGCCGCCGGAAACCCGGTGGAGGCAGATGTGACATACACCATTGACGGCAAGAACGAAAAGACTGTGAAAGCCAACGAGACCGTAACGCTCGACCTCACGTCTCTGTCTTCAGGGCAGCATGTTATGGAAGCGGTGTGTAAAGGTGATACCGTAAGGAACGAGTTTGTGATTTTCTCGCTCGGCGATAAGGTTCCCTACTCCCGGACTCACGACTGGTTCTATGCCACCGACGACACTTTCCCGCGCGACGGAAAGCCGGTAAGCGTGATGGTTGGTTCGTCAGACGAGAGCGTGCATGTGCTATATACCATAATATCCGGTGACAAAGTGCTCGAAAGCGGAGTAATGGCGTTGAGCAACTCCATAGACACGCGCAAGTTCGGATACAAGGAAACATACGGCTCCGGCATATTGCTCAACTACGCATGGGTGAAGAACGGCGAAACATATATGCACACTTGCTTGATACGCAAGCCACTGCCGGTGAAAGACCTTAACGTGAAATGGACTACGTTCCGCGACAGACTGACACCGGGACAAAAGGAAGAATGGACACTGAACGTACAGACTCCCGACGGAAAACCTGCCCGGGCGCACCTGCTTGCAACGATGTATGACAAGAGTCTCGACCAAATCGTGCCATACTCGATGAACTTGTCGCTGCCGCTTTCGCAGAGTCTGCCATACGTTCAGTGGAGATTGCCGTATAAGTATATGCTGTCGGTGTCGGATGAAATGCAATATGATCAGCTTGAATATAAAGATTTCTTGTTCTCAACGTTTGCCGAACTTGAGTTCGGAGGAATAATAGAGTCGCCTGTTTTCGTTGAAATGAACTCCTTAGGAGGCAGGCGCGAGCGGATGCTTATGGCAAAAGCGGACGCGTATGAAGTGTCGGAGGAGATGAAAATATACGACATAGCTGTACCTGCGGAGGATAGTGGTGAGGCAGTGTCGGAGCAGAAATCCGAACCGAATGAAGATAATAACGTAAAGGAAACGGTGGATAATACCGTATCGGTGCGTGAGAACTTCAATGAGACGGCGTTCTTCCTGCCTACTCTTCTTACCGACTCCAAAGGTAATGTCAGCCTGAAGTTCACCCTGCCGGAGAGCGTTACGACGTGGCAGGTGAGAGGAATGGCACACGACACAGATATGAACTATGGCATTTTCAGCGCATCGGCAGTGGCACGGAAGAATGTTATGGTGCAGCCGAATATACCCCGATTTGTGCGTATGGGCGACAAGGCAACCGTTTCTACGAGGATATTTAACACCTCGGAGAAGAACGTTTCGGGAAAGGTGAAGATGCAACTCATAGACCCGGAGACCGAAACAGTGGTTGCTGAAAGCATGCAGCAGTTCACTGTGGAAGCAGGGAAGACTGGTTCGGCGACATTCACTTTCGACCCGGAGAACACCCTGAAAGGCAAAGACCTGTCGCTGCTGATATGCCGCATCACGGCATCAGGAACTGACTTCAGCGACGGCGAACAGCACTATTTGCCGATACTCCCGTCGAAGGAGATGCTGATAAACACCCTGCCTATAACGCAACACGGTCCCGGAAAGTTGGATATCGACCTTTCAGGTATGATACCTTCAGGGAAAGATGTAAGCAACCGGAATTTCACACTCGAATATACCAACAACCCGGCGTGGCTGATGGTGCAGGCAATACCGTTCGTCGGCGATGTCAATGAGAAAAATGCTATCTCGCTTGCCGCGGCTTATTACGCCAACTCTCTCGGTTTGTCGATAGTCAACAGTGCGCCAAAGATTGCCTCGGTGTTCAAGGAATGGCAGCAGGAAACAGGCAACGAGAAATCGCTGGCATCGCAGTTGGAGAAGAATCAAGAACTGAAATCGCTCGTACTTGACGAGACTCCGTGGGTGGCAGACGCCAAAGACGAGGCAGACAGAAGGCGTCAGATAGCAAGGTTCTTCGATGATAATGAAATGAAACAGAGACTCGAAAATGCCGTTGACAGACTGAAGGTGCTGCAGAACTCCGACGGTTCGTTCTCATGGTGGCAAGGCATGCCGGGCTCGCCATATATCACTGCGGAGGTGGTTGAACTGCTCACACGTCTCAATGTGCTTGCAGGCAAGCAGCGAAACACTGCCGACATTCTCACCCTTGCAAACGATTACCTCTCTAAGATTGTGATAGAAGAGGTTGAGGAGATCAAGAGACGAGAGAAGAAAGGGCAGTCGGTGAGCATCCATGACTACAATGCACTACAGTGGGTATATATGAATGTTATATCCGGTTCGAACCTCACTCCGGAAGAGATAGAGGCAAAGAATTATCTCATAAAATATCTTGATAAGAAGAAACTCTCTGAAAGCATTTATGCAAAGGCACTGATGTCGGTCATATTTGCTAAGGAAGGGCAGACCGAAAAGGCGGCCGGATACATACGCAGTCTTAAAGAATACACTGTCTATAACGCAGAAAAGGGCAGATATTATGAGACCCCGCGTGCCGGTTATAGTTGGTTCGACTACCGTATTCCGACACAAACGGCTGTGATAGAAGCGTTGCAGATGGTGACTCCTGAAGACAAACAGACCATCGAAGAGATGCGTCGCTGGCTGCTGACGGAGAAGCGCACGCAGGCTTGGGACACGTATATAAACAGTGTGAACGCTGTGTTCGCCTTCCTCTACGGCAACGAGAAAGTGATTGACGGACAGGAAATGACCACTTTCAGTGTGGATAACCATAAGATAAACACTCCTAAGGGAACGGCAGGATTGGGATATGTGAAGACCGCGATTGACGCTGAGAACCCGAAGCAACTTGAGGTGACGAAAACCTCGGAAGGCACTTCGTGGGGCGCGGTGTATGCCCGGTTCATGCAGCCAGTCAAGGATGTTGCCGACACTTCTTCAGGACTTACGGTGAAACGCGAACTCATCAGCGTGTCGGCAGAGAAGCCCTTGGATAGCATGCAGGCACTGAAAGTGGGCGACAAGGTGAGGGTGCGCATCACGATAAAGGCTGACCGCGATTATGATTTCGTGCAGTTGATTGACAAAAGGGCAGCATGCCTTGAACCCATAAACCAACTCAGCGGTTATCATTGGGGATATTACATCGCACCGAAAGATTACACCACGAACTATTACTTCGACCGTATGGCGAAAGGAACGTATGTCGTTGAGGCGGAATATTATGTTGACCGTGCCGGCGAATACACCACCGGAACGTGTACGGTGCAGTGCGCTTATGCGCCTGAATTTAGCGGACGGAGCAAGGCTCTGACAATAACAGTGAAATAAAAGGATTATGAACAATAGACTAATTTTGGCAACAGTGCTGGCGATTGCTGCGACAGGAGGCTCGGCACAGGAAATTTCGGCTCGGCATCAGATAGTGGACTGTGGCGGAGTGAGGTTTGAACAGCCCGTTACGGTGAACTTTGAGATGAAGAACAGTGGGTCGCAGTTGCGCATCAGCGAGGTGCGCCCCGACTGCGGATGCACAACGGTGAGCTTCCCGAGGCAGCCGATAGGCGACGGTGAGAGTTTCGTTATCTCTGCCACATACGATGCTCGTCAACTCGGACACTTCAACAAACAACTGGCTGTATATAGCAACGCCTCGCAGAAACCATACTATCTCACGATAAAGGGTGTGGTCACGGAGGGCGATGTTTCTTATTCCGGCGGCTTCGCAGAGATGCTCGGCTCAATACAGGCTGACGTGAACAGCGTGGAGTTTGACGACGTGAACCGTGGCGAAATGCCCAAAAAGCGCATACACCTGATGAACAACACCCGCGAGGCAGTTAGCCCTGTGGTGATGCACTTGCCCGATTATCTCATCGCAAATGTCTCTCCCACCACCATTCCGGCAGGTAGGCAGGGAGTCGTGGAACTTACTCTGAAGTCGAACAACGTGCGCGACTTCGGACTGACACAGACTTCCGTGTATCTCGGAATGAAACCCGGTGACAAGGTGAGCAAGGACAAGGCGATTGACGTATCGGTGGTGTTGCTGCCGGCATTCAACGAACTCACGGAGGAACAGTTGCGCAACGCTCCGAAACTTAAAATGGAAACAACGACGCTCGACCTCGGAAAATTCGGCGGAAAGAAGAAAAAAACCGGTACGATAGTGCTTGAAAACATCGGTAAGAGCGAACTTGACATCTCCTCGCTTCAGATGTTCACAGCAGGCTTGAGCGTGCAGCTGAGCAAGAGCAAACTGCATCCGGGCGACAAGGCTACGCTGAAAATCACTGCCGAAGCAAAGGCAATAAGGAGTCTGCGCAGAGAACCGAGAGTGCTGATGATAACTAACGACCCCGCCAATGCCAAGATAGTAATAAATGTCAAGGTGGAAAAATGATTGCCGATGAGCGTCATTCGTGAAACGAAACATAAGGATACAGGCGGCTGTTGATACACATCAGCCCTCCTTAATATAATATGAACATCTTTCAATACATACAATTTAAGCATAAATGGACCATCCTGAAAATAACGAAGAATATAAAGGTTTGACCGTGAATGTCGGCGTGGAGCAGCCGTCTATAGTAAATCCGTACTTGAAACGCGGGCATTTCCGTCGCCGAGAACTTTCTGTTGCCGAAATGGTTGAGGGCATCGTGAAGGGCGATGTCACGGTACTTAGTCAGGCAGTGACACTCGTAGAAAGCGTGAAACCCGACCATCAGCAGAAGGCACAGGAGGTTATCGAGAAGTGTCTTCCACACAGCGGAAACTCCATACGCATAGGTATCAGCGGCGTGCCGGGAGCAGGAAAGAGCACAAGTATCGACCAATTCGGAATACATGTGCTTAAACGCACCGGCGGAAAGTTGGCAGTGCTTGCCATAGACCCGAGTTCGGAGCGTAGCAAGGGCAGTATTCTCGGCGACAAGACGCGCATGGAGAAACTCTCTCTTCATCCCGATGCCTTCATCCGCCCTTCGCCAACGGCAGGCTCGCTGGGTGGCGTTGCACGCAAGACACGCGAGTCAATAATACTCTGTGAGGCTGCAGGCTACGACAAAATCTTCGTCGAAACGGTCGGAGTAGGGCAGAGCGAGACCGCTTGTCACTCAATGGTTGACTTCTTCCTCCTCATCCAACTGGCAGGCACCGGCGATGAACTGCAAGGCATAAAGCGCGGTATCATGGAAATCTCCGACGGTATCGTGATAAACAAATGCGACGGAAACAACGTGGAAAAATGCAATATGGCAGCGACAAACTTCCGCAACGCGCTCCATTTCTTCCCCATGCCCGACAGCGGATGGCTGCCGAAGGTGCTTTGCTATAGCGGCTTCTTCGGAACGGGAATAAAGGAAATATGGGACATGATATATGAATACATGGACTTTGTGAAGGCTAACGGCTACTTCGATTATAGGCGCAACGAGCAGGCTAAGTACTGGATGTATGAAACTATCAACGAACATCTGCGCAATTCGTTCTACAACAACGACATCGTTCAGGAGAATATCATCCGCGCCGAGAAGTCTGTGCTGAACGGAGAGAAAACGAGTTTCGCCGCAGCCGGCGACCTACTCAACATGTATTTCGACCTCTTGAGCAAGCGGAAGTAGGGCTTCATTGCTTGAAAACCCGGCAATAAGCAATTCATTATTTCGGCAAACTACTTATGTAATATGCTACAAATAGAAATAGACAGCGGCAGCGGATTTTGCTTCGGAGTGACAACCGCCATAAGCAAGGCGGAGGAAGAACTGGCAAAAGGTACGGTTCTCTATTGTCTCGGCGACATTGTGCACAACGGAATGGAGTGCGACAGGCTGCGCAACATGGGACTCGTGACCATCAACCACGAAGAGTTGAAGCAGTTGCACGATGCCAAGGTGTTGCTGCGTGCCCACGGAGAGCCGCCCGAAACATACGAACTGGCGAAGCGTAACAACATCGAGATAATAGACGCCACGTGCCCGGTGGTGTTGCAGTTGCAGCGGAGAATTAACCGACAATACACTGCAAATACCGATGCACAGATAGTTATTTTCGGCAAACCGGGGCATGCCGAGGTGCTCGGACTTGTGGGGCAGACACGTAATGAAGCCATAGTGATTGCCAATTTTGATGATGTCAGGAAGCTTGATATGCACCGGGATATTTATCTCTATTCGCAAACCACCAAGTCGCTTGATGAGTTTCAGCGTATAATAGAGTACATCAAGGAGAATATCTCTGCCGAAGCCGATTTCAAAAGTTTCGACACGATATGCAGACAGGTGGCAAACCGCATGCCCAATGTCACTTCCTTTGCCAAGCGTCACGACCTTGTGCTCTTTGTCTCCGGTCGAAAGAGCAGCAACGGCAAGGTGCTCTTCAACGAGTGTCTGCGCGTAAATCCCAACAGCCACCTGATAGAAAGTGCCGAAGAGATTGACCCTTCGTGGCTCAAGGGAATAGAGTCTGTAGGCATCTGCGGGGCAACAAGCACCCCGAAATGGCTGATGGAGAAATGCCGCGACGCAATTCTGTTGGCAAACTCCGAACTGTATGGCAGCAGTCATGCAACGTGATAAGATTGTAATCCATGTTAAACCTCAATCGGTCATTAGAACATTGTATCGTTCCACGGCTGCTTTCGTCAGCTTACCTGCATCTTATCAGCCATATTATCTTGATGTAGCCCGCTACGCCTTCGATAATATGCCGGACAATCTTCTCGACAATCGAACATAATCAGTATGCGGTCTGATGACCGATTGGAGTTAAACATAAAAACGGGAAACCCTACAGGGCTTCCCGTTTTGCGGAGAGAGAGGTTTATGAACCAAACTCTGCTAAATCGCTGTAATTAAATCTCCTATCCTTTTTGACGAATCAGTAGTGTAGCATTTTTGTAGCAGTATTTTGACTGCCTAATGACTACCATTCTGACTACCTTTTGAAAGCACAACTGCTCTCTTTTCTTGGGTACAAAGGTATATAAAATTGTACTAACCTCCAAATCTTTGTGCAACAAATATTTAGATATTTTACTGCTACACCTTCCAGTGCACGGTGCAAGCCCTTATATATAAAGGGTCTTGCACCGTGCACTGGTTCTTCAAAAAACAGTTTGTTTTTGCCGTTCTGGAATGATTACAAAGTATTTTCGTTATAGATTATAGAAATCAGAACAAACATCCCATGCTGACGCTGCTCACAATATTCATCTGCACCTAATGCAAGCCACCTTGCATGGGACGCAAACATTTGAATGTAGTGGGTTGCTCAAATTTAGGTGTCTTTGTAACTTTATAGATATGAAACAGTTGCACAAAACCCTAAAGGAAAAACGAGAGCATGAAGGTTACTCTCAGGAGTATATCGCTGAAAAACTGAAAGTTAGCTCAAGCACCATCTCAAGATGGGAGACCGGTGCCATATCAATGAGTGTCGTACAGATTTACAACTATGCCAAGGCTTTGGATATGGACGAGGGTGACCTGCTTGCATCCATTGCAAGAAGAAGGCAGGAAATACCGCTTCCGTTTGTCCGACTGAACATTGATGTGTTTGATGAGGAAACTTATGGAAGGATGATGGATCTCGTTAAAGAACTGGGTCCGCAACATATTATCTTACAGACCAAACTATGATGACAGATGGAAATAATCGCAGTAGAAAGCCGGGCCTATCAGGAACTGGTAGACAGGCTCAATAGAATTGAGCAGTTTGTCGAACGAACTTCTCGTCTTATCCAGGATATAGATGATGAGCTGGAGATGACCACCAAAGACCTTATCGGAACTCTGAATGTTTCAGAGTCCACACTTTACCGTTGGCGCAAGAAACAGTTGGTGCGGTATCGTTATACGGAGAGTGGCGATGTGCGCTACTTCTTCAAGTCTATTGTGATTGCCACGAAATGTAACCGACTCCGTGTCTCCGGTATGAGGAATGATGAGATCCTTGGTCGGCTCAACCGTTTTAAGGACAACCTTATCATGAGCTCATGCCTTAATCCTAAAAATCGACAACTATGATAGATAAGGAACAGATTCTCTCGCTTACACAAGGGGGGCTTAATGTGTTTTCCCATTTCCTTGGCTTTGAGGTGAATCTTCACCGAAACTTTCGAAGCCCCTTCTATGAGGACAAGCGTGCTTCCTGCCATATCTACTATGACAGGAAGAGTTCATCCTACAAGTTCTATGATCACGGGGACACAACCTATTCGGGAGATTGCTTCTGGTTTGTGGCAACCCTCCGAAACTTGAATCTGAGAACAAGCTTTCCCGAGGTTTTGGAAATCATTGTACAAGAACTTGGACTGTATTCTTTATATGACGTTGAGAAGTATGGCAAGCATGCTGCACTGACTCATAAATGCCCGATAGTTGCCAGTCCTAAGGGTGATACAGCCCAAAGTACGGAAGAACGTCCATACAGTTTCGAGATACAGCCTTTTGACGACGGACTTCTGAACTATTGGGCTCATTACGGTATCCATGAGGATACGCTTCGGCTTTTTCGGGTACGAAGCCTTAAACGGTATGAAAGCGTATCAGCCGAAGGCAGGAAGTTTGAACTCTGCAGTTCACCGACAGAGCCAATGTTTGCC
>JAQYET010000107.1 GCA_028723525.1 Prevotellaceae bacterium | reverse complement strand
CTCTACACGATTTGTGAGGATATTGTTGTAGTCTATGTTGTCTCCCTGCAGGGGCATTATGATGACAAGTAGGGGGCTATCTTCTTAGTCCCCTGCTTCGCTGTTGTTGTTCCTCTTCCCTCACACCATTGGCAATGTTTTTTAATCCGGAACCAATGCGATACGCAAACGAATCATAGCAACTTGCGGATTTCTGCCAGTTCTTCCATCAATTCCTCATTGTAGGCAGATACGTGGTGCGAGATGCGCTCTTCCAACTTCTGCAAACGCTTTTCAAGGACGGACTTTACAACATAGTCTGTTGTCAGCAACTGCGATCCGTCGGTGATGTTACGCTTGGTGAAGAGCAATGAAAGATTGGTAAAGGGGGCATAGTATTTCAAGATGGGTAGGATGGTTACTGAGGTCATAACATTGCCACTCTCGATGGCGGAAATGCGCGATTGCGATGTACCAGTTGCATTGGCCAACGCTTCTTGCGTTAGCCCCAACTGTGTGCGAACAAGCACAAGTTTGTTGGCAAAGTCTTTAAGGAGTGCTTGCTGGTGCGTATTGGGTCTGCGGCTCATCTTCTGTTCTTTTGAGGTAGTTCACTACTGAGGATGCCATTGAGTTCACGTATCATATCGTCTACCTCTTTGTTGATGCGCTGGAAATTGCGCAGCTTCAGGATATTCTCCTCTTTCTCGTTTTCAAAGGTGTAGATTTCTGGCAATTCGTAATAATGCGCCTCTTCATTGTGGATGGCATCCACGTCAAAGTTCGTCTTGCAGAAATACTTGGTGGTCTTGAACTCCTCGGAACTCTCGATGTCAATATAGTGCATTGCCGAGCTGTCCGTCTTCGTAAAGTCGCGTGCGGCTTGCCCTGCCAACCAACCTGTTGCCATGTCGGCAATCTTAGCAGCAGGCACAAGATAGTCCATCTTTTCAGAGATGGAGGTTGATACCTTGCTGTCGTTGATAGTGATGCTTTTGGTGGTCTGCTTTGCCTTGCCAAACACATCATTCTGCGCCCATTCCAAAGTTTCCTTGTTGCGTGCTGCACCCATAAAGATATTGCCGCAGGTGGTGATAATCTTCTGCATACCAACCTTGCCATAGTCTGCTTCCAATTGTGGCAGTTCTTGAAAACCAAGCGTAACGCTCACTTTGTTGCTTCGCGCTGTGCCAATCAGGCGGTCTATCTTATGGAAATAGAGTGTGGGCAACTCGTCTACGATGATTGAGATGGGTAGGTTGCCTTTACTGTTCACCTTGGTTACAAGACGATTGAGAATAAGCGCATTGAGCGAGCCGATTACCTGCTCCTTTTCGGGGGAATTGGCGATGACGAGGTAAGAGGGGTTCTTGGGGTCAGAAATCTTCAAATCGAAATCATCGCCAGAGAACACCCAATAGGCTTCGGGTGATACCAAGCGAGCGGCATTCACACGCAACGTGCCAACCATACCTTCCAACTGGTCATTGGCTTTGTTTTGATAGGCAGACTGGAACGGTGCCATGAGCGACACAATGTCGGGAACTTTCATCAGCACCTCAAAGGTATCAGCGTAGGGCTTGCCCAAAAATGAAAGCACGTGTGGCATATCCGAGAACTCACCCGTGATGGTGTCAGGTTCTACCTTCTTGCCTTGCTCATCCTCATACCACGAGCGATGAACAACGACAAGGTTATCATTGATGTCCGTGTAACTGAAATTATTGAGGTTGACGAACAAGCCATCCTTGTCCGTCGATACGCTTTCCATCTTTTCGCCACGCTTGGTGTAGAAATCCAGCACCTCCTTGCCGTCTTGATTAAAAGCCACATAGTCCGACCAACTGCGGTATTCCAAGCGCAGTTTCATCGTTTCATTCCCTTTGGTGGCTTCAACGTACCGTTTCAATTTCTTACCGTCCTTGTAGCCTGTGGGGTGAAAGGTAACGAAGAAATAAATTATAGCCGCCAAGAAGTTCTCAGCGGAGTTCTGGAAGAAGGCCTCGCTACCGCCTTTTTTGCCATCGCCGCCTTTGCTCAGGCTCTCCAACAGCGTTGCAGCCGTCTCGGAGGCAGCGGCAAGATCGGGAATGTATTTGCTTTGTATTGGGTTGATACGATTTGAATAGCGGATGTTTGCGAAGTTGATGATGCGGAACTGGCATCCTCGGGGTAAATGCCCATAGTATTTGTTCTTGCAATACTGATAGAAGAGCGTCTTTGCCAGCGTGGGGAACTTATAATCATACACCATCATTGCAAAACCCTTTGCCGAATGCTGACGGATGAAGGGGTCGATAATACCGAAGGATTTACCCGAACCAGGAGTTCCCAACACGATTGTTCCACGAAACGGATTGATGATGTTCATCCAGCCGTGGTGCATCTTGCTTTTGTGATAGAATATCATCGGGATATTTACGGAATATTCGTTCTCCACAATTTCGCGACTCTGATCGAAGCTCTCGTTTTCAAAATTGAAACGGTCGTCGCCAATATTGCCGTTATAATGCTTTGCTACGGCATCCAGTCCTGCATGGATAGCCATAATGCCGAGGACGGAAGCCACGGCATACAAAACGCGATTCATGGCAATGCCAGCAAACACACCGCCCCACAGACCACTGTGCAGCAGTACGCCCAGAAGTAGCGAAGTGATGCCAAAGGTAACAGGATAGATGACCATCGTCTTCAGATTGAACTTCAAATCCTTTTTCGCCTTTGTGCCGATACAAGTAATCACCACACACACCAGCTCCATAAGCTTACAGCCCAAGACACTGTTAAACACCTTGAATTTCATCATCAGCAGCAGGAGGAAGCGCGTGATAGGATTGCCGTCGCCCAAGGGCGTGTGTATCATCAGCTCAATAATAAGGATGAGATAGATACTGTTGCGGAAAATATTGTATACCTGCTGCTGTTCTTTGGTTTCTTCTACTGCCATAGCCTTGTGTTATTTGATGCGTAGAATGGGGCGCACATTTCGCGCCGTCATTTTGTCTACTGAGGTAACAAAGCCGTTCTCCAAGCTCACGGCATAATACAATCGTTGTGTGGTCTCGCTGGTAGATCCGTCTTGCGAAGAACTCAAATACTGCTCATGGAGGAACGCATCGCCCCCCACAACTGCCATCGCATCTTTCACTTTGCCCAGATGCTGCGACAAGCGGCGCAATTCGCCAGCAGAGGGCAACGACCACCCTGCAATCGGGCTGCTGTATTGCGAAGCTGCAAGGGCAGCAGGGGAATAGAAGTCAGAAGCAAGAATGGCTGCTGTATTCTCCGTGCCGCAAAGGGTGATGGCATCGTTGGTTACATTTGAAATGTTGCCGAGACTGTCAGCATAGATGTACTGCCCCAGCTCTTTTGTGGCCACCACCAGCACTGTGTCTGCATTGGCATAAAAGATTACACCCATAGCCGTTTGGGTTGATGCAGAATAATCTTTGGGTGAAATAATGGTATTGTTTGCCAAAAGGATGTTGCCAATGCTTGCGCTGGTGTCAGGCCGCAAGGGGCGTTCCTCACAAGCTATGAGTACAAAGGCGGCTAATATAGCTATTATCGTTGCTTTCATAAATCAGAAGGGGATTTTTAGACCGATTAAAAGACCATTGCGAAAGGTGTCTCCATGAAAGAAATTGACCTGATTCTTCTGTATCACAGAAAAAACAAGTCCGCTTTGGAACACATAGTTGTATTCAAAGCCGAGTTCCGCTCCCATAAAGAAGTCGTGATGGTATGCACCAGCCTGCACGCCAGCGCGAGCACGCAATATTGAATTGCGATAGCGGCGCAAGGATTTCTTGTACAGCGCACCGCCATCCCAATAATAGCCTTTCCAAAAGGTATCTTTATATACCTTGCCATCGACAGGGTCGCTCTGCCAGTGGTTGCCCAACTCGGCATAGATTTCAAGGGCATTGCCGTAGTTGTATTCGTGTTCAAAGCCTACATTAGCAACAAGGGTGCTTGGGAACAGGAAGCCTGTGCTCACGTTCAGGTGTTCGTCGCCATTGCCAGCGCGAGCGGTGAAGACGGACAAAAGGGAAATCAATAGTATGCTTGTCTTTTTCATCATTGAGCTGTTCTGTAAAGGTTACGCAGAAGGGATTTGTCAAAGCCATCGGCATAGAGGATGTCTTCGTAGTGGATAGGCAGATAGATGATACGTCCCGATATTTGATTTTCACAAATTTCAAGGCGCAATATCTTTTCGTCGGGAAATGTCAGTTTCTTCAAGACGAGTATGTTGCGGTATGATTTCCGAAAAGTCTTTTTCTCTAATAACGTAAATTCGGGCTGCAATTCTATGGTCTGCGAGTTCGTTGCCTTGCTCTCTTTCTTATCGGTGAGTTTGATGCGGATTTCGTCAATATCATATTTGATGTTGCTACTGTTGTAAAGTGAGAAATCAATGAAGAAATAATCGTCAATGGTGTATATGTTGTTCACCACCGCTTGGATGCCATATTTCTTTTGCTTGATATTGTTGAACTTTCGCTTGCTGGAATAGATTGCCCAGGCATAGCGTGCCATATCACTTTGTGGCATCAATACGTTGGGATTGATGTAGGAACGAACCTCGTGGGGCATCACCTGATAGATAGTATTGGCGCTGCTTGGCTTTGACACATACACGGCGGTATATTGCACCATGCTGCGCTCGCCAATCACGGTGATAGTGCCTGCCACCTCATTGTCATATAGTTTCTCACGGGGCTTGATACGCACGATGTTGTCAGCCACTTGATTACCGATTAGGCGGTCGGTAGACATGTCTACAATCTTGATGTTTTCGTTCATTACAATATGTGTTGTGATGTCTTCGTTGATGAAGATAACCCTCAGAGGGTCTGACCAGTCAAAGAAATGGACTGTCCTAATGTCTCTTTCCTTGGGGATGCTGTCAGTTTCTTGGCAGATGCTGGTGGTATGGAACATGCCCAAGAGCGTTGCAAATGCGATTATTTTTTGTTTCATTGTTGGTTAGTATTTATGAGATATACGATTGTGTTATATTTGATGCGTGCCTTATTCTTACGAATGTTTTGAGAGATGGCGGATGTAGTGCTGGAATAGATACTCTGCAGTGCTTGCAGGGCGATGCTTTCGCCTGTGATGGTGCTTGTATTTGTGCCTTGCGTCATATTCATATTCTGATTCATGGCACTTGCACCTGCATCTTTTGTCATCGTGCGGAATGCGCTTTCAGGAACATAGAAGCCCTCCATACCGTCATTGTCATAGACGCTGAGGTTTATTTTGATGAATTTGTCTTTGACCAATACGCTTGTGATGCTGGCTTTCACACGTTGCTGACCAAAGCCTGTAACCAAGCCGTAGAGGTATGTTCCCTTGGGCAGTCGGGTGTCCTGGATTACCACATCATCGAGGAGTCTGAAACGCAAACGTGTACCCTCGTATGCTTTGGTGGTTTGGTCTATCATTGCCTTAATCAGTGGGTCGTCAACGGATTTCTCTGCGCCTATGGTGTTGAACTTGTCGGCATTCTGACTGCTTACTTTTTCCACCACATGGGTATTCTTGCGTTCCTCTTCAGCTTTTCGGGTCTGCTCAGCGATGGCTTCTCTTAGCAGGGCTTCCTCTTGCTTTTCTTCGTCGTCTTTTTCATCGCCTGTGCCGAAGATGCTGCGCAAGGCATCGTTGCGTCGCTTGATTTGCTCAATCTCTTTGGCATATTCGTCCATCTCCTCGTGCTGAGCAGATGTAGTGCTGGTATTGCCACGTGTTCCACCTCCATTGAGGTTTCTGCGTGCGCCTGCCAGACTTTCTTCCAGCTTGGCAAGTTCCTCCTCTTGCTTGCGCACGGCATCTTGCATCGCAATAGAATCCAGTTCTGCCTGTGAATAGCCAGAGGAAAGGGTATCTTTCTGCTCGTTTTCAAGTCCGAAGCCTGCAACGGCAGAGAATGCGTCGCGGTCGTCAAATGTACCGCTCATCGTGGCGTACTTGTCCTCCAATTTGTTCATCTGTGCCTCGGGTAGCTCCATATTGATGCCCTCTGTAACCAAGCCCTCTGTTTCGCTGCCATTGAATAAAGAGGTAAGCTGGTAGGCAAGGAACACCAAAGGCAGAAAGATGATGAGCGGAAGGATATATTTCGGCTTCTTTAGGTTTATCTTCTTCATTCTTCTTTTATGTTATTGGTTATGATTTCTAATCTGCGATAGGCTATTGCCAAGCGCACGGAATCTTCATGGGACTTATGCTTCACTGCAATCAGGGAGTCCAGAACACGCTGTTCTTGCTTGCCGCGCTCAATCAGATTCTTGTATTGGTCGATGTTCGTTCGATGGCGTACGCGTAGCACTTGCAACTGACTCATCATCGGCTCTATGTCTTCAAAACTGTTCATCACGTTCCCTGTTGTGGCAGGTTCTGTGGGCAGGAATGTTGTGGCTATGCCAGCAACAAGCAAGAAAAATAATGTTCCGATGGTATAAGTTACCATTCGCTGAGGGTGCAGAGTCGCCCATTGATTACCGAATGCTATCCATTCTTTTACCTTCATCCACCGTAATAGGCGGATGGAAAGGTAGATGAGTGTGCGACAAGATTTGCTATTCTTCTTCATCCTTTTTTTAGTAGTTCAGATCCTTGTTTTCCAAGGTGCGCCAGTTGGTAATGAGGATGCCATGGGGATTGTTCTCTGTGCGGGGCACACTCTCCAAACAGCCTGTGGTTACCAGTGTTCTGCGCACATTGCTTGTTCTGCGGTGAATAGTTTGCGTGCCGTAATAGGTGAACGCACGTCCTGTTTCGTCTAACTGAATGGAATCGCAAACAATGGTGCAGACTGCACTGCTTGACATGATGTCAGAATAGAAGCCACGCTCTTGCATCGCTTGATGCTGTTTCATGGCTGTGCCGTCTGCCATATACATAGCTTTGCCTAACGTCCACTTGATAAAGGCATCATCGGGGGAGAGGTTGAAGAAATAGTAATGGAATAGTTGGATGTGTGCTTTGGATTCCATCTGCCAGTTCGCCTCTTGTTTTGTGCGTTGTGCCAAGAATGGGATGTCGCCATCCAACACATAGATCTGACTGCGTTCTTCTTGCACCATACCTAATGCTTTGATGACTACAAAGCTGCATGTGAACACGCATCCTACCACGGTGAGTGCCACTGTGGTTAGGGCTAAGCGTGTCTTTTGTTCTAAACTTTCTATGAGCATAATCGGGGTGTGGTTGTATTATTTGTTGTTAGTCTTCTTTTCCACTACTTTTGCTGTCAAAAGAAGTTCCATCGCGTGTGTCTCGGGTGATTCTCCCCAAGAAAGGGATTGTTGTAATAGCTCCTAATGAGCTTGAAGATGGGGATGGCGAGGATGAAGGAGCGGGGACGGAGGATTGGCTTTTGCCTGTAGAATAACTGTGGCCAATACTTGATGATCTTAGTGCCCCGGCAAACGCCCCACCTACCGAGCCACTGGATACAGCTCCCCCAGCAGCGCCTGCTGCGACAGATACTGTCGTGCCGATAGAACTGCCAACAGCTGCTGATGCCATTGTCCCTGCCGCACTGCCAATGGATGAACTCACACCGCCAGGAATCAACCAACTGGCGACTTCAGGAACCATGCGCAAGGCAAATGCTCCAGAGAGTAGTGCAACGATGTACATACACGTTGTACCGATTCCTTGCATGCCCAGTGTTCCTATTTGCCCCCAAGTACCATTGGTCGTATTGATTAGAGTTGTATATACTTTGATATCTTTCTCTAAAGTGTATAGCATAATGAAATCAACGTAGTAAATAACTATGTATATCACTACACCCCATAACGATAGAGAAATGTATTTTGAAATCCATTGCGACCATGCACTACTCCACGGAGGAACAATTGAGAGCGCAAAGGCTATCGGGGCAAACATTCTTAGGACGCACATAAAGCACCTATTGGCAAGAAATAATCCGTAATAAGTCAGTTGGAAAATTACCTCGCCCAAGAAACGTGCAATATCGTTTATCCATTCTGTTATCTTGGTTTCTGCCAATACAGACAACCGCTTCATATTATTTGAAATACTTGTGCCAAGATTGGAGACAGCAGTCATTATCTTTTCGTACCACGCTTCGTCCTCACTCATTTGTTGTATCTCTCGTGCGCGGTCAAGACTGTCTTGCACCGTGCGCAATCTGTCGAGATATTCTGACTGCAATTTGGCTACGAGTTTTTCCTTCCTCGCTACCTCTGTGTTCATAACCGATGCCATGTTTTGTGCTGACTTTTCCAGCGCAAAGCCTGGTTTGGATACCGTATCTGCGATAGTTCCGCTGAAACTGATACACATCGATAGACCGACAATGCGCAACAGTTTCATCACGTCGATCACTCTGCGCCCAAGCATCATCATCCACGATTCGTATGCGCCAACACATAATGCCAGCAAAAGACCTATGACTTTTGCCATTTGCAGTGTTTGGGAGAAGAATACTTCGCTGGGAAAACTCTTCATCGCATCAAAGATGCTTTGTAGGCTCTCGTCAAGGGCGGGTATTCCCATAGTTAAAGGTGTCAACATAAACATTTCTTATTTTGTTTTTCTTAATACAATGAATCTGCGTATAGTGCCAGTTTGCCAACGCGACGCTTCAGATCCAGCAATTGCTCTTTGAACTCGGTGTAGGCTTGTTGCCGCTTTGCATTTTCCAACTCATAGCCTATGCCCATTTTGTGGATGTAGGCGATGCCCTCGGTGATCATCTCAAACTCTTCTGCATATTCTGTTACCTGTGCCGATAGTTTTCCTTTGCTTCTCGCAAGGGAGTATAGTAACCCCTCTCTTATAAGTTCTTCTAACTTATGGAAATCATCTTCGAACAAGATATAGACGGCATCCAAATTACGTTCGGCGGAACGTTTCACTTCTTCGTCCGTCATCTCCTTTATGGCTTTCCGTTCATCCTCTACTTGTGGAACGTTCAGGGCTTGTACGCCAGCTGCTTCTAATCTTACAGGTGTAACTTTCTTGTATTTGGACTTGCTTTCCTTGAACTTTACTTTGAATTTTCGGATCCGGGCACCCGAGTATTTTCTGTGCGTGGTCCAATAGTAAAACGCAGGATCGAATTTCCACTCTCCATTTTCCATTGAACGCCACTGATAGTGCTTGCTTTTGTCATAGATGGCGGTTTGAGCGGTGGATAATAACGCACAGCACCAAAGGAGCAAGAGTAGATAGATATGCTTCATAGTGATTTCTGTTTTGCCTTCCATTGTCTGATTACGCCATTGGCAATTTCCTTGGTAATGTCGTCTTTCAAGATTTCTGAGATGACGTTCATCTTAATGTAGCCAAGATAGATACTCTGACATATCCAATAGGTGCGCGTAACAAGGTTTCGCATCCGTGCCGCAGAATAGTGTATGGATGAAATCATTGTCAGTTTATCTTCCATTGAGGCATAGAGGATGGAGTTGTTCGATGCTGCCAAAGCGGTCAGTTGTTTCTCAATACTCTTGATTTCACGAGCCATCGTGTAAGTGCATTTTGCGTAGTACCACTTTGCCAAAGGGTATTTAAAGAGGTCTTTGGTCGCATCTTTGGTGAGCTTGGTGTACTCTAAAATCAATTGACGAAGCTCATTGGTAGCTTGGGTGGCTTCCATTCCCATAATAAGGTATGAATTGGCATTTTTGAGTTTCGTGTTGAGCGTGGTGCGCACATCATTCCAATTCTTGCTTTTGTTTTTTACAACAATCTCCTCGGCGGCAATTCCACTCTCCATATTTAAGGCTTCTTTCTCTGCCTTGGCCATTTTCTTGTGCAAAGCTATCAAAGCCTCAATGGTGGGCACATCGCCAGGCAGGACAACTTGCGCCCTGACGGCATAGCTGCTAAGCACGGCAAAGAGTAGGATAAGGATGCGATTCACCATTGTTTCAGCCCTTTCCAATCCCTTATGATTGTCTTGGCGATGGCATCACCTGTAACAATCTTTGCCCAGCTTTCATAGTCTATCGTATAGAGCAGATTGCTGAGAGAACTTAAGTAAGTTGCCTTAAAGATAATTGCTTGAAGCTTAAAGTTAATTGTTCGTAAACTTCTCCAAATGCTCATAGCTAAATCATATCTTTGTTTACGATCCATCCAGTTGTAACCATCGCCATTTTTCCCACTAATAGCAAGTTCATCAGGATCAAAACTATATACGCTTTCGGGAACTTGTGTTGACCCTCCACTTGTAACAACTTTAATGTAAACGTTTATTAGCGAATAAGTTTCTGTGAATAGGTTACCTATTTCATTCATACAGACAGCGTGATTCATGAGGAATTTCTTATTACGGTACAAAGCTTGGCTTGCAGCAGAAGCATTCTTTAACACTTCCGTTGTTACAGAAAAAATATTCTTATAGATACGTGTTTCTTCATCAACGCCTCTGACATTCTGCATACTCTTCTTGTAGAGTTCTTTCAAACTGTACATCGTAGCTGCATATTCTGAGGTCTTGACTTTTTTGGAGCGCACAGAGTCTAAAGAAATATTATGCGTTTGCTCCGCAGCCTCTTGCCAAGCCGTGTTCTGCACTACTTGGGCAGTGGTGGTTTTATCAAACACCACCCTATACGTTTGTCCCTTTCCTTGTGTGGCAAGCAATAGCAGCGCCAACGTGGTATATAACTTTATGCGTCCCATAGTGGTAATACTTTTCCCTGTTTGTTTACTTTCGTTGCGAAATCTAAATACTTGCTGATACCGAGTGATTTGCGATCTTCCTCGATGCGGTCAATGGCTGTTTGGATGTTGCCATAGTGTGCCTCATAGATTTTAAGGGCTTCCTTTTCGGCACGTTCGGTGGTGTATGCCCAATAGCATTCGGGCGGCTCTTCCACGCCGAATACGTCTGAGACTAGCCCACGACATATCCACACCTCTTTAAAATAGTTTCGATTGTCTTTGTTGTTGAGCGCATTAACGGTGAAGATTTGCTGACGCTGCACATCTGTCAAGCCCATAACCTTAGCAATATCATCGTAGCGGTCTTTGAATTTGCTTTGATCCAGGAGGATCTTGATGTCGCTGTTATTGATGATTGCCTCTTTCACGATGGGCGAATCTATTACGTCGTTCAGTTCTTGCGTTACTACGCCTGCTATGCCGTGGAACTTACGCACGGTCTTGTAGAGGTACTTTATGTATTCCGCCATGGTGGGCGAGCTGATGGCTTTCCATGCTTCCTCAATGATGAGAGCCTTGCGTCCTTTCTTCAGGCGCATCTTTTGCAGGAATACATCCATAATAATGAGAACGACGATAGGGAAAAGGACAGGGTCGTCTTTGATTTTGTCTATCTCAAAGACAATGAAGCGTTCGTCAAAAAGGGATGCGTCTACATCATTGTTCAGTGTGGCTTCCAACTCCCCACCTTTGTAGAACTGCTCCAATATGGCTGCAAAATTGTTGATGTCAAATTCTATTTTCTTGTCGCTCATGATTTGTGGGATGCGCTCAAGAGCAAACTCGTAATAGGTGTTGAACGACAGAGATTTTACCTGCAACTTCTTGCGCTGGCTTTCCATTTTGTCTATCTTCTTTTCTATGCGCATCAGATATTGGTTTTCTATGAGTTCGGGCATCAGACGTTGCAACTGATGGTTAGCATTCTGCTTCTCACCCTCACTGGCTGCTGTGTCGTTCACTAAAAAATGCAGCTTCTCTACGCGACGAGCCACTTTCTCCTTATGCTCCTTTTCCTCTTGCGAGAGAGCTTCCAACTCTGGTATGTTATAATCGTCGCCGTATTTCTCTTCAAGTTTGTTTTCAAACTCTTCGTATTTGCCATTCTTCTTGTCTTCCAGCAGGAGACGATGGCGCAGCGTGGTACGGTCGTCCTCGGTATAGCCATTGAATGGGTGAAAAAAGGCTTCGTAATATTCTACAATGGTCTCATTGATGATTTTGTCCTCAATCTTCGTGGGTTCTTGTGTTCCTTTGAAGATAAGGAAGATGAGGGATTTCAAAAAGTTCTTTTTCTCGCCAAAATTGAGCAGATACTCTTCTTCGGTAATGGTAAAGGGGTTCATTGAGATGGGTTTGTCCTTGGAATAGGTAATGTATGTTCCCTTGAAGTATCTGCAAATGCCCTCGTAGCTGTCGCCTGTATCTACCATCACAACGTCGGTGTTCTGCTCGATGAGCTGACGCACTACGCTGTTCATGTGGGATTGTTTTGCAAATTTACAAGTGATTGTAGCACAGTTATTTACATAATACCCTCAAAGTTGAAAGGTACAAAAAAATGCAATCACGGAAAAGTGCAAATCGAAGAGTTTTGTAGAGCAAAACCAGTCTTCAAAACCGAGCAAGATTTAACAGTTTGTTAAAATTATTTAACTTTTAAATTTGAGGCATTTTTGTCGTTTGCCAAGTCTGGTTGACATTAGAAGCTCATTTTGGGGCTTCGTTGATGGCACGAAAATCAACTAAAAACAGGGTTCTTGTACCGCCGTTGTATCTCGGATGCCCTAAGTATCTGGGATTCAGTGGCGGTTAATAATTCAAAGTCGAACTAAGGATAATCAAAACGGCTGTCAACTTCCTTTTTGTTGACAGCTGTTTGCTTTGTCAATCGTACCAATGTTTATGTGTCACAAGACGTATAATCTTTGGTACGAATGTACGTAAACGTCAATAACAGATGGCAAAATCAATAAAAAAATCATAAATCCAGTTGATTTGCTACAAAGTTTTGTTCAAAATTGCGAGAAAGTGAAATAAATTCACTACCTTTGTGGCATTAAACCGAGATATATGGAAGATGTAAATCGTATCAAGTTGGTGTTGGTTGAGAAGAAGCGAACCAACAAATGGTTATCTGAGCAGATGGGGGTAACACCTTCAACTGTCTCTAAATGGTGTACAAATTCTTCTCAGCCCGACCTTCCAAGCCTTTTGAAGATTGCCGACTTGCTTGAAGTTGATATTAGAGAATTGATTGTACGCGAGTATAAATCATATTTATTGTCGCAAGAATCCAAGTAAGCATGGTAATAAATGGTGTTGACATAGAAATTGAGCGCAAGTCCATCAAGAACCTCCATTTGGCAGTCTATCCGCCAGACGGAAGAGTTCATGTGTCTGCTCCACAGTCATACACTGACGAGCAGATAAAGCTCTTTATCCTGAAGAAATGGGTATGGCTCGTACAGAAACGCAAAGAGACAACATCCTACACTTTCCAAGATGAACGTGAATATGTGTCGGGTGAAGCTCATTACTACAAAGGTGAACTCTATCGTCTGAAGGTTATCAGAGACAACACCTGCACCTTCCATGTTGAGATTCAAGGTGACTATATCAATGTATATGTCTATGAGCGTACCGCTAAGGAGAATATTGCAAACGTCCTTTGGAACTGGTATAAAGAGCAAGTTACCCCAACTATAGCGCAGTATGTGGCTAAGTGGGAAAATATCCTTGGTGTCAAGGTTGCAGACTGGACTGTTCAGCAAATGCCTTCAAGTTGGGGTAAGTGCCACAAAGATACAGGCAAGATAATGTTCAACCTTCAGTTGGCAAAGAAACCTCTCAACTGCATTGAATATGTGGTTGCCCATGAACTTACCCACCTCATTGAGCAGAATCATACAGACAAATTCCGTCACATCCTTGGGACATACCTCCCCGGATGGCAAAAGATAAAAGAACAATTAAACGAATTCCCACTATAACAACAGACTATGGCAACGTATCAAGAACAAAGGGAAAGAGAATATCAGAACAAGCTCGTCAAGCGTTTTGTTGACGAACTTGATTACAAGTATCTCGGCAATTGGCAATATGCCAAAGGCGAGACAGTCAACAGTTTGGGCAAGCAGAACTCGCCTATCCTTGATGATGAGGTACGTAAGTTTCTGAAAGACCAGAAAAAGAAGGACGGTAAGACCCCCAGATATACGGAACGCCAGATTGAAGACGTTCTCTTTCAGTTAAAGAGCAAAGCCCGCCTCGGAAATGCAAAGATGAGCGGTCTGATGCAGTGCAACACAGACTTGTATGATACCATGATGATGGGCATCAAGTCACAGCCAGACCCAGAATCAAACCATGAGGATGTGATGTTGTTCGACTTCGATGACTTTACCAACAATAACTTTGCCATAGCCGAAGAGGTCAGCTATATCGACCCTCTGTTGGGAAAGAACAAACGTCCTGACATTGTAGTCTATGTAAACGGCATCGCCTTGGCAGTCATTGAGTTGAAGCGTAGCCTTGTCAACTATGAAGAAGGTATCAAGCAACACCTGTCAAATGAGCGTGACTTCATACCATCTTTCTTTACCACCACACAGTTCACCATCGCCTCCAATGATGGTGTGGAGTTTCGTTATGGAACGATAGGCACACCGTTGAAGTTCTGGTGTAAGTGGAAGCGTGATACAACAAAATTAGGCGATGTACTAACTGAGCAGGAGTCATATATGATGTTCTTCAACAAGGAGAACTTTATGTTCTTCTTCCGCTACGGCGTGTTGAACGACGGCGGCATTAAGAAAGTGCTTCGTCCACATCAAATATATGCCATCAAAGCAGCGGCGGCGCGTATGCCGAAGAAGGAAAGTGGTGTCATCTGGCATTCACAAGGTTCTGGAAAGAGCCTTACGATGGTTGCCTTGGCATCCTATATTCGTCGTAACTATGAGAATCCACGTGTCGTTGTCATCACCGACCGCAAGGAACTTGATCTTCAGTTGGCTGGAACATTCATAAAGGGTGGCAATGCCCTTCATCAAGCCACTTCAAGCAGCGACTTGCTTGATACGCTTAACAAAGGTGAGGAATGGCTTATCTGTTCGCTCATCCACAAGTTCGGTGCAAACGGATCTGAGGATGAAGCTGAGAAGGACGAATCTGGTACAAAGGTGAGCCTGGACGAATACCTTGACGAATTGCAAACCATCATCGCTCAGAAGTATAGCAATAACTTCAGCGTTAAAGGTGACAACATATTTGTTTTCGTCGATGAATGCCACCGCACACAAAGCGGTCGCCTTCACGAAGCCATGCGAGCCATCATGGGCAAAGAGATTATGCTCATCGGTTTTACAGGCACACCTCTCCTGAAGAAAGACAAAGGTGATATGTTTAACCGCATCAAGAATATGTCAGAACGCACCTTTGGTCCCTACATCCACAAGTATCTACACAAGCAGGCCGTGGAAGATAAGGTTATCCTCGACCTGCAATATGAATACCGCAACGTGGAACAGCAAATAACCAACAAGCAGAAAGTTGACCAAAAGCTGGCATCATTGACTGCCGGACGGGAGTTGACCGACGAGCAACGCAGGATGGTTGAATACCGTTGGGCTACCTTGGAAAAAGTCTATTCGACTAAGGAGCGCATTGAGCGTATCGGCTACAGCATCCTTGATGATATGGGATTTGGTCTGTTGCAACATGACTGGAGCAATGCCATGTTGGTGGCTGGCTCCATCTATCAGGCTTACCGTTACTATAAGTTCTTCACCCAAGACAGCAGTAACACCCTGCTTAGAGGACGTGTTGCTGTAGTAACAAGCTATGACCCGATGGACAGCGATATTGCCAACGACTCTGCTGACACCAGCAAGGAAACGGAGGCTAAGTTCAAGTATGATTGGGCAAAGCAGTCGTTCAAAGATGCCGATGACGGTATCAACAACGCTGATGACTACGAGAAGTGGGCAAAGAACCTCTTCATCAAGCGTCCTGCCCAGATGAAACTTCTCATTGTGGTCAATAAGCTACTTACGGGCTTCGATGCCCCATGCGCCACCGTCCTATACATCGACAACGAGATTAAAGACCATACTTTGTTCCAGGCAGTTTGCCGTGTGAACCGCCTTGGCGAGGACATCAAGGACGAGGAAGGTAATGTAATCGTCAAAACACACAAGGAATTTGGGCGTATCATCAGCTTTAAGAACTTGTTTGACAGCATTGAGGATGCCGTTGTCAAGTTCAATGATGGTGAAGGCTTCTCTGGTCTTGATGATGTAGATGTGGAAGGACTGCTCGATAGTGCGGTCAACAAATGTAAGGAAAAGTTGCAGGCTGCAAAAGAAGCCTATGAAGGACTAAAAGCCATCTGGGAAAGCAAGGGACTGACCGAACTGGAACCGCTTGCAGAGTATTATGTGAGCGAAATAGATGGTGAAGACCCAGCACAATGCCGCAGAAACTTTATGTACAGCATAACAGGTGGCATGGTTACTGCTTATAACAACATGTCCGACTATTTCAGCCAGACGGATTTCACACCAGAGCAGATAGAACGCTTTGCGTCGCTGTCACGTGAGGCTGGGACCATTCAGCGAAAAGTGCGCCAAAAGTCAGGTGATGACTTCGATCCACGCACTCTTGACCCTGATATGCGCCAACTTCTTGACCAGCATATCAGAGCGGAAGATGCCGTAACGTTGGTGGAGGCTTCTGCCGACTTCTCTTTCCTCGACCTTATCAATGACGCTACCGATACTGACAAAGCTGCTGACGAAGCCATCCGTCAGGCTGGCGGCAATGCCAATGGTGCTGCAGAGGTTATTGAAGGCAGGGCTCGTCGTGTCAATACCGACTGGAATAGCGGTGACGAGGAAGAACAAAGGGCTTTCAGCGAAAGGTTGCAGGCTTTGCTCGACCAACTGAGGGAAAGCAATGCTACTGCCAAAGAGAGAATCAAGGCACTCATTGAGCATATCAAGGCCATCAAACATGGTAGTGATGCACCCGAAGGACTTAACAACAAACGCAGCAAGGCTCTTTGGAACAACCGTGCTGCATGGAACGCTCCTGCGGATGATAATGAAGCGATTGAAATCATAAAGAAGATTGACGACTTCATTTATCGCAATGCCGGGGCTAACTGGCAAGCTCCCGACAGCAATGCCAGTTGGGACTTGCGTGACGACCTGCAAGCGATTTTCCCAGCGTTCAGTGAGCAGGACATCTACGAGATTTACCGTCTTGCTTCACAAAATTCATAATAGAGATAATAGAAATACAATATATGGCAATAAAGAAATCACAGTTATACAGCGCACTCTGGGAATCATGCAATGCACTTCGCGGCTCGATGGATGCCAGTCAGTACAAGGACTATGTGCTGATAGTCTTGTTCGTGAAGTATCTTTCGGACAAGGCTGGTCAGCCGGGCTTCCGTCTGAAAGTACCAGAGGGTTGTAGCTTCAAGGACTTCGTGGCTCTGAAACAGGACGATAAGATTGGCGAGAAGATGAATACCAAGCTGGAAGCCATCAAGGAGATGAATGCCCGACAGATTGGCGATCTTGCTCTGCCAAACTTCAATGACCCGACGAAACTGGGCAGTGGGCGCACGATGGTTGACACCCTTTCTAAGCTTATCGGCGTATTTGAAAACGATGCACTCGATTTCTCCCATAACCGTGCTGCCGACGATGACCTTCTGGGCGATGCCTACGAATACTTGATGAAGAA
>JAQYET010000106.1 GCA_028723525.1 Prevotellaceae bacterium | reverse complement strand
TGGAACCTTAGCCACTTCCTGTGCCGTTATCCCAGCAGCCGTGGCATCCGTTATCTGATATGCTGTGACACCCTCGGTGTTTTCAAAGTCGATATTGTCGGTAGCGACCCATGTCAGGTAGCCGGCTGAACCGAAAGAGAGTTTCACGGCATGCTCATCCGACGGCTCGTTTATTTTAAGTTCATAATCTGCACTATATCCCAACTGCGGCAGTTCGGCAGTGATTGTCACCGTCCCCGGCGCGAGAATATCAATCACATGGTTGCCGTGGAACTTCACTTTGGTGTCGTCGCTGCTCTTATAGACAAGGTCTCCGGTGAAGTCTCCGGCATTTGCAGCCTGCACACGGTAGCTGTCACCAAAGGTGATTTCCTCGTTATCGTTGGCGAAAGAAACCTTTATGTCGCCTATCTTGCGGTAAATCTTAACTAAAGGGTAGGTATTAGAACTAACATATAGGGAGAACAAACTACTGGATGTGTTATATTTCAGGAGTCTGTTGGTCTTTGTGAATATCACCGTTGCATCATTGTCTGTAATCGAGATGGAAGCCTTTGTATATTCGTTGTCTTCTTCTTGTGTACGCAGATAATTGCTTGTACCACCGGTTGTGCACATGTATCCGGTGGGAGTGAGGAAAGTCCATTCCCCGTTACTTCCTCCGAGCACTATCGGAGTGACTACTGATGATTTGCCAGCTGTTACTGCCACTAAGTCCTTATTCCCCTCTTGGGGATAGACTACACTCGTTACACCGAAATTGTTAGTCTTCTGCGGTCCCATTGCTCCGGGCAGGGCAGTGCCTTGATAGATGAAAATCAATTTGTCGCCGACCTGCAGGGTTGCCGCGTCATTTACTATTTCGTAAAGACCTTCAGACGTTGGCTTTTCCTCAACAACAAGAGTGTAGGATGCTGAAGCCGCAAAATAAGCCTCTGTCTCGGCAATCGTTGCCGTAACGATTGCGGTGCCTGCCTTCAGTGCTTTCACCTTACCGTCGCTTGACACTTCGGCAACGCTTTTATCGTCGATTGAAAAAGTTACAGCATTTCCACCCGGATTTTCCAATTCCGGACCGTTTTTCTCATCGCCGTTGAAAATGACAAAGTTATCTGCTTTGAATTTAAATACCGGCGTTCCTTTACCTACCACAAGAATGTAAGAAGCAGAGCCCGCAGCGTATGTTGCCGTCTGCGCGGTATTTACGGTTATCACGGTCTCGCCGGCTTTATGCAACGTTATCGCTCCGGATGCCCCAACAGACGCCACGTCAGGACGACTGCTCTCGTAATTCTTTGCTCCGTCGCTCTTTGTTGTCATGGTCTGTATCTCATAAGGCATGCCAATGGTGGCGTGCTGCACTGCCTCGGCGAAACTGTTATCCGGATTTTCCGTGCCTTGTGGAAGCTCGGTGGAATAAGTCACGGCAATAGATTTCACGTATAATGCTCTCTTAGCAGAAGTCTGTGTCAACTTCACAATGATTTCTCCGGTAGCATTTCCTTCAAAAGTGTATGGAGCATTTGATGCGGTTAACGACTTTTCGCTTCCAAATGGAGCGTCACCAACGGTGACATTAAGTTTCGCCGTAGTTTTGGAAGCACCGGATGCGTTGACAACTATCTTCTTTATAGTGCCCTGAATACCTGAAGTTGTGAGTTGAATATAAGAAACAAAAGCACTTCCTGTTCCATAATGGATACCTTTGCCGGCAGTATAAGCGGATTCTGCTGCATCGGAAGTGACTGTCCATACAACGTCATCATCGGCTGTGCCGGTTCCTCCACACTGTTTTGTGAACACTAATGTGCTCGTCGTCTCTTGTGCATAAGCTCCAAAGGCAAACAGCAGCGTGAACGAAACAAGCATCATCCTGAAAACGTAATGTCTTTTCATAAGCTTTGGTTTTATTGTATTTGTTTTTATTACGACGCAAATATAAGCATTTAATTTCTATCTACAAAATTATAAATAATAAATAAGTATTACAAATCAATGTCATCAAAGAAAAGACGATAATTGGCAGAAAAATAAAGCATACGGATACAAAACAATGTTAAAGAACGTTGTAATATGGCATGTATAACTATTTTTGATATATATTTGCAGGAACAATCAGACAATAAAAAACAAATATCAGACTATGGGATTATTAGATTTTCTTAATGGTAACAAGTCGAAGACCATCACATTCTCGACGCTACCCAAAAACATTGACGAACTGAAAGCAATGCCACAGGCAGGACTTACGGATGAGTTTGAAGCCGCAGCACTCGTCGTCGCAGCACTGTGCCGTTATGAGGAGAGCATAGATGATGCGCTCGAAATGCTTAACTATCTCAAGGGACCAAACCCGATAAACAACATGGATGTGCAGTTCCTGCGCGACAGACTCGGCGGAAAGACATACAAGACTCGCTCTTTCCTTGCCGGCGCGACACCGAACAACGGATACAAACCTTCTGTTCCGTTCTCTGTCACGGTGACAAGTACGCCGAACTCCTACGTTGACACATTGGCTACGATGTATCTACATTCGGGCGGAGCAGACAGTATGCGCCCTATAACTATGCGTAAGAAACCGAGCACCGGACAATGGTTTGTGACCCAGTTCGGTTTCCTTGCAGACATCAGAGTGCCTGTTGCGGAAGACCCGTGGGCATAAAGCAAGAAGCGTAAATACGGATAGTCCGCGACAAACCTTACTCACCACCGGCATTGTTCTGGCTGAGAAAAGGTTTGTAGCGGACTATCCGTTGTTTTTTATAACATCGTTACGGAATAGAGATAGACCAATGCCGCAGGCAAAGCCATTAGCGAAGAGTCGAAACGGTCTAACATTCCGCCATGCCCGGGGAGTATGTTTCCACTGTCTTTTATGCCCACGGTGCGTTTGAAAAGGCTTTCCACAAGGTCGCCCAAAGTGCCGAAAACCACTACCACGAGTCCCAAGCCGAGCCACACCGGAAGTGAAAGGATGCTGCCCCCGGCACTACCGCCGGTGAAATACCACACCGCAGCGGCAGCAATCAGCACGAAGACACCGCCACCGATACTTCCTTCCCAACTCTTGGCAGGGGAAACACGCGGGAAAAGTTTGTGCTTCCCGAACAGCGAACCGCAACAGTATGCACCGGTATCGCTGACCCAAAGGAAAATGAAAACGCTCAAAGGCAGAATAGTACTGAACGCAACAGTGCCGTCGCCCTGCTGCATGAAGGCGAGAGCATTCAGCGTGGAGAACGGCAGGGCGATATACATCTGAGAAAGCATGGTGTAAGCCCAGTTGTCTATCGGGTTCTCGGCGCGTGTGTAGAGTTCGCTTACGAAGAGATAAACCACCGTGAGCAGGTAGGGCACGAACACCGCACTCGTCGGAACGAAACCACTGACATATCCCGCCATTGCCAAAAATAGATATACACCACCTACCGTACTGATGAAGCGGTTCACGCTGACGGTCTTCATGGTATTGACAATTCCGGTGAACTCCCACGTGGTTAGTCCGGTAACAAGGGCGAAAAGGAATATCATGGCAATAGGACTGAGGAAACAAGTCACCACTGCCGTAACGAAAAACACGCCCGTAATGGCTCTAACGATCAGATTTTTCATTGTCGTTGTTGTATTCTTTGATTTCCGTTGCTACTGTCTCCGACACCGGCGTCGGCACTTCTTCTGTCTCCTCCTGCATAATCTCTGACGAGCGACTTGCCCACGGTCGTTTGCCAAAAATCGCCTCCACATCCTCGGCAAAGATTACTTCGCGGTCAATAAGAAGTTGCGCAAGCTTGTTGTGACCCTCCTTGTGCTCTGTCAATATCTGCTTTGCCCGCTCGTATTGTTCGGCAATCTGCTTCATCACCTCGTCGTCTATAACCTGTGCCGTGGTATCTGAGTAAGGCTTACTGAAATTGTATTCCTGATTGTTGTAATAACTTACGTTCGGCAGCTTGTCGCTCATTCCGGCGTATGCTATCATCGAATAAGACGTCTTTGTGACCCGTTCAAGGTCGTTCATGGCTCCGGTTGAAATATGTCCGATGAACAATTCCTCGGCAGCACGTCCTCCCAAAAGTGCACAAATCTCGTCGAGCATCTGTTCCTTTGTGGTTATCTGTCGCTCTTCCGGCATATACCAAGCCGCACCGAGGGCACGACCGCGCGGCACGATGGTAACTTTAACCAGCGGATTGGCATGCTCGCAGAACCATGATATGGTGGCATGACCCGCCTCGTGTATCGCTATCGAGCGTTTTTCCTGTGCCGTAAGCACCTTCGTTTTCTTCTCAAGTCCGCCGATAATTCGGTCAACGGCGTCGAGGAAGTCCTGCTTTCCCACGGCGGGCTTGTCGTGACGTGCCGCTATCAGAGCCGCTTCGTTGCAGACGTTGGCAATGTCTGCTCCGGAAAATCCCGGCGTCTGGCGTGCCAACTGGTCAACATCAAGGCTACGGTCTGTCTTTATCGGTTTCAGGTGTACCATGAAAATAGCTTTGCGCTCGTTAAGGTCGGGCAAATCGACACTTATCTGGCGGTCGAACCTTCCGGCACGCAACAGTGCGGAGTCAAGCATATCTACACGGTTTGTTGCAGCAAGAATGATTACTCCGCTGTTAGTCCCGAAGCCGTCCATCTCGGTCAAAAGGGCATTCAGGGTGTTCTCGCGCTCATCGTTTCCGCCCATTGCCGGGTTCTTTGAACGCGCCCTTCCCACTGCGTCTATCTCGTCGATGAATATTATACATGGCGACTTCTCCTTGGCCTGTCGGAACAGGTCGCGGACACGGCTGGCACCGACGCCTACGAACATTTCCACAAAGTCAGAACCCGACATTGAGAAGAAAGGCACTCCTGCCTCACCTGCAACAGCCTTTGCAAGCAGCGTTTTACCCGTTCCCGGCGGTCCGACAAGCAATGCTCCCTTTGGAATCTTACCTCCGAGTTCGGTATATTTCCTCGGATTTTTCAGGAATTCGACAATCTCCTGCACCTCTTGCTTTGCGCCTTCCTGTCCTGCCACGTCCTTGAAAGTAACATTTATTTCGCCTCCTTTTTCATACATCTTGGCCTTACTCTTGCCCACCGAGAACACACCCGATGAACCTCCGCCTCCGCTCATGCGCCTCATTATGAAAATATATATTACAATCAGGATGAGAAAAGGAGCAAAGCTGATAAGAATATTCACCAAGCCATTGTCCTTTCGGTTCTGATAATCGAGTTGTCCCTTGAACTTTCCCTGTTCTTTTGCGGCACTGATGAACTCCTCCACCTTGTCAACACTGCCGTATTCCACTTCAAGATAAGGGTTCTTCCCCACTTTGTCAACGCCCGTCTTGAATATTTGTCTCACGTATTCTGGCTTCACGAACATCTTCAGAACGTTGTCGCTCTTGTTCACTTCCACCTTCTGTGCATATCCGCTATTCACATAAGCCTTGAACTCATCATACGTGGCGGTCTTCTTCATGCCGCCACCCATAGAGTCGCCGCCCGACAAATAGAATGCCACGAGAGCCAGCAATATCATTATGTAAATCCAGTTCATGCTGAATTTAGGCATCTTATGACGGTTATTGTTGTTCTGTTCCATTTCCTTTTCGGACTATTGTCCTCTTTGTTTTATATTAGAAATAAATTCTTTTCTCTAACTTTTCTACCCTTTTTCTACCTCCGGCATCAATCAACATTGGGTATTTCAACCAATGCGGCATCCTCCCATAGGCGCTCCACGTTGTAAAACTCACGCGTCTCGGGCAAGAAAATATGCACCATAACGTCGGCATAGTCCATCGCTATCCATTGCGCCTGCTGTTCTCCCACCACACGTATCGGCTTTTCGCCGGCCTTCTCCCGCGCCATATCCTCCACCGAGTCCATTATTGCTGACACCTGAGTGGGCGAGTTGCCGGAACATATCACGAAGTAGTTACATATTGCTCCGTCAATTCCCTGCATATCCACAATTACGATATTCTGCCCCTTCTTCTCTTGAATTCCTTGGGTGATAACCTCTACAAGTTGTTTTGCTGTTGTCATTTAAGTAATTAGTGATTTGATTTTTCATGCGCCCATATCGTGCGCAAAACGTCATGCAAAGGTACATTTTATAATCGTAAAACCACTAATATGGATTGTTGATTTGATATTTTTTAGAAAAAAGTAGAGAAAAACCTTTGTATTTTAAAAATTATATGTACCTTTGCACCCGCAATTCAGATGTAGTTCGTGGGAGAACAAACGGCGATGTCGTCATCGATTGCTTAGAAAGATTGGGGTATGGTGTAATGGTAACACTACAGATTCTGGTCCTGTCATTCTTGGTTCGAGTCCGAGTACCCCAACAGGAGCATCTTTCTCGCAGTGAGGAAGATGCTTTTTTATATGTTATTATATTGCCTCCGCCCAGCCATTTCACTTGTTTCTCTGCGGCTTCACATACCCTTTGCTTCGTTTATTGCAAAGAAAATCTCCGCCATCAAATCATGATAGCGGAGATTGCCTGTATTCTCTTGCACTGTTGTGCGTTATTGTCCGTCGCTCTCTTCGTCGATTGTCTTTATCTTTTGGCGCACCAATTCACACTCATCTTTCAGTTTCTGCACCTTCCGGTTCATCTCGTCAATCAGCGAGTTACCTTTCTTTGAGGCTGCGTTCAGGAAGCCGAGGTTGTTCTCGTAGGTCTGAATTTCCTGTTTCAAACTCTCGAAACGGCGCATCAGTCGTGAGCGTTCGTTGTCCAATGAACCCTCACCGCGCTCTGCCATGTTCTTCACCGAAGAGCGGAAATTGTCGAGACGGCGGCGGTTGGCAGTGATATTCAGTTCGTCATAGATACGGTCGAGCACCTCACGATATTCCTTATAAAGCTTGTCTTTCTCCTTGAAAGGCACGTGCCCGATGCTGTTATACTCCTCCGTAAGTTGGTGCACCTTGTCCTTTGCATCTTCTCCCGGCTCTTCGAGCATGGTCTTCAACTGCTCTATAATGGCTCGTTTCTTCTCAAGATTTTCCTTTTCGGCGTTCCGTGTGCCTGAAGTTGCCTCGTTACGAGCCTCGAAGAACTTGTTGCAAGCGGCGAGGAAGTCGTTCCACAGTTGGTCTCCGAGTTTCTTCGGCACCATTCCTATGGTCTTCCACTCTTTCTGCAAAGCAATCATTTTGTCGCCCGTAACCTTCCAGTCGGTGCTATCCTGCAGTGCCTTCGCCTGTTCCAAGAGGGCGCGTTTCTTCTCTGCATTTTCGTTGAAACGCTTCTTGAGTTCCTTGAAATATTCTGCTTTCTTGCCGAAGAAGTCGTCGCACGCCTTGCGGAAACGCTCGAAAATCTTGACGTTCATCTTCTGTGGAGCGAAGCCGATGGTCTTCCATTCACTTTGGATTTCCATTATCTCCTTAGTGTTCTTATCCCATTCGGATGCCCCCTTGTTCTCTCTCTTCGCAATCTCCTCTACCCTTTCGCATAGCGCGGTCTTGCGAGCGAGGTTCTCTTCCTCCTTTGCACGCACGTCGTCGTAGTGCTTTTGGTGTTTCTTGTTGATTACTGTTGAAGCGGCCTTGAAGCGTGCCCACACCTCATCACGCAGTTCTCTCGCCACCGGTCCGGTCTCGCGATACTCCTGATGCAGGTCCTGCAGTTGGTGGAATGCGCTTATCACATCCTCCTCGTCGGCAAGTTTTTCAGCTGCCTCACATAGTTGTGTCTTTATTTCAAGGTTCTTCTTGAAGTCGTATTCGCGTGCTTCGCTGTTAAGTTTCAGCAGGTCGTAGAACTGTTCCACGTAGAGTTGGTAACTGCGCCACAGTTCGTTTGCCTTATCTGCCGGCACGAGTTTTATCTCTTTCCACTCCTGCTGCAGTTGCTTGAACTGCTGATACGACCTGTTTGCGTCCTCCGGCGATGTCGCCATTGTCCTCACCTTTTCTATTATCTCCAGTTTTCTCTTCAGGTTTTCCTGCTTCTCTTCTTCCTGTTTCAGGAATATCTGTGCACGCCGTTCCTTGATGAGAGCCATCTCACTCTTGAACGCCTCTTCCTCATCATCAGGCATGATGCGATATTTCTCGGGGTCGCCACCGGCATCAAGGTATTCCTTGAGTGCCGCTTCTCGCTCCGCCTTATGGATTTTGTAGAACGCAGATTTCAGCGCATCGACCTCTTCTTTGGTCGGCACGTCATCTCCGTGAGCAATCTCCTGCAACCTTTCTATTACTTCCTTTTTCGTTTCATAGACTTTCTGTTGCCGTTCTTCATGCTTCACTTCCTCTGCCTGAGCCTCCGTTGTGTCTGCCGCCGGCTCATTGTTCACTACCTCAGTCGCGTTTCCGACTGCCATTTCTTCCGTTTGTGCCTTTTCCAAGACATTCTCTTGAGAGTCCATCATGTAACTTTCTTTAGAGTTGATGATTCGAGATATTCTGCCCTCACGTGTGAGGATTGTAACTAACATTCGACGTGCGAAATTACGTCTTTTATTTTAAATAACCTAAGAAAAGGATGTTTTTTTTTACTTTTTCGACTTAAATGAGCCTTCTCCATCTCAAAACTGCCCACGAACCGAAGGAAACGAGCACCGATATGAGCAATGCGATGAAAAATCCTATGGGGCTGTTTTCCATGCCGTTGATGAGGTTCATACCGAAAAGTGATGCCACGAGTGTTGGGAACATCATCACGATTGTCACCACCGTGAGTGTTCGCATCACTGTGTTCATGTTGTTGTTGATAATGCTCGAGTAGGTTTCCATCGTAGATTCGAGGATGTCGGAATAGATGCTTGTAGTCTCGCGAGCCTGACTCATCTCGATGTTTACGTCTTCTATCAGGTCGGCATCAAGTTCGTCCACCTGCAACTTGAACTTCAGTTTCTGCATCAGGTTCTCGTTGCCTCGTATCGATGTGATGAAGTATGTGAGCGAGTCCTGCAGCCTGCTAAGTCCTATTAGCGACTCATTGTCAACGCCCTTGTCAAGGTCCTGCTTCGCGCGTTCTATTATACTGTTTATTTGTTTCAGGCGTTTCAGATACCACACTGCCGACGACAGGAAGAGTCTGAAAATCATATCCACATAGTCGGTGAAGCCCACTCCGCGACGCTGATGGAAACTTATGAAATCAAGCATCATGTTAGTCTCATAGTAGCACACCGTTATCGTCACGTCGCGCTTATGTATAATGCCTAACGGCACGGTGGTATAAGGTGTTCGGGAGCGCACCTCCTTCACGTAGGGAATACGCAGGATAATGAGCATCCAGCCGTCGTCATACTCATAACGGGCACGCTCGTCGGTGTCGCTGATGTCGGTAATGAAATAGTCGGGAATTCCGAATCTCTCTTCCAGTTCACGCTGATCTTCATCGGTCGGGCACGTTACCTGTGTCCAACAGTTCGGCTGCCACTCCGGTAGTTGCTTCAGACAGCCTGTAGTGTTCCAGTATTTCTTCATTTTTTCTAATCCTTCAATGGTTCTTATGGCGAAGGATTAGCCCTGCGGAAGTGGTAATCCTCTGCCTACGATAAATTCTCGTTGTTTTCCGCCGGGTAGTCGTCCATACTGTTGTTACTTTTGGTTAATATTGTGCGCAGATGTTGCTTGTAGTGGTCTCTGCCGTTACAACATGCGCGGTTTGCGGCTGCAAAGGTAATATATTTTTTCCGAAAACGAGAAAAATGGTGTTTTTTTGTTTGAGAAATTTAGGAAAAGAATGTGGAACAATGAGGTCTTGGAGAGAGCTATTGGGATGAGGATTGGGATGAGATTTGAAAATACGGGATTTTCAGGAGGGAATTCCGCGGGAGCGGAAATAACCTGAAAATCCCGGAAAAAAGCCTGTTATTTCACAGGAACTTCCTCAAGTGCTTTCTTCAGCAGTTCCCAGAACGGTTCTGTCGTGCTCCAGAGTGCGCGCTCGGTGGTAGTATGCGGAGAGCGAATCGTAGGACCGAGGCTCACCACATCAAGGTGCGGATACTTGCCAAGTATGATAGAACACTCCAATCCGGCGTGATCCACCTGCACGATACCGTCCTCACCGTTCAGTTCCTTGTAAACACGCAGCATCAGCGCGAGAGCCTCAGAGTCCGGGTTCGGGTCCCAACCGCCGTAGCTTCCTCCTGTTTCAATCTTCATTCCTGCCATGTTGAAGCAGCTTTGGATTGTCTTAACAACATAGTCTTTCATGTCTTCGCGACTTGAGCGAGCCAGTATCTTAACCGAAGCCTCACCTCCGTCGATGTCTATGATAGCGAGGTTTGAACTGGTTTCAACCACGTCAGGATAAGAAGGAATCATGCGGATAACGCCGTCGTGACATGCGTAGATGGCATTGATGAGGTTGTCCTGAACCTCCACCGGCACTTCCTTAGCCGGCGTTGCCACGTCTTCAGCGAAGAACTCCACGCCGTTTGTCTCTATGGTACGGAACTCATCGAGATACTTTTCCTTCCATTCCTCAACGAGTTCTTTCACTGCCTCAACGTTCTCCTTCGGCAGGGTGAGCACCACCTCAGCCTTGAACGGAATGGCGTTGCGCATGTTTCCGCCGTGCCAAGTGTCAAGACGAGCATCGCATTTCTCGATTGCCTCGCGAACGAAGCGCACCATCTGCTTGTTGGCATTAGCTCTTCCCTCGTGAATTTCCAGACCGGAGTGCCCGCCACGGAAGCCCTTCAGCGTAACGCGAACGGCAGCGTCCTCCTTGTCGGTATCCACCTCTTTATATCCGAGTGTTGCGGTGATGTCTATACCGCCGGCACTACCGATAACGAACTTGCCCCATGTCTCCGAGTCGAGATTGAGCAGGATGTCGCCCTGAAGTTCGCCTTCCGGCAGAGCGTTTGCTCCCCACATGCCTGTCTCTTCATCGGCTGTGATGAGAGCGTCAATAGGACCGTGCTTGAGCGTCTTGTCCTCCATTACTGCCATAATTGCGGCAACGCCCAGACCGTTGTCGGCACCGAGGGTGGTATTGTTGGCCTTCACCCATTCGCCGTCAATCCAAGGCTCTATAGGGTCGGTCTCGAAGTTATGCTTGCTGTCGGGAGATTTCTGCGGCACCATGTCCATGTGAGCCTGCAAAATCACGCCTTTGCGGTTCTCCATGCCGGCTGTTGCGGGCTTGCGCATGACGATATTTCCTGCCGGGTCTTTGAAAGCCTCTACGCCAACCTGCTTTGCAAAGTCGAGCAGAAGGGTCTCTATTTTCTCAAGATGTCCCGATGGATGCGGTACTTGTGTCAGTGCATAGAAGTTTTTCCAAATGCACTGTGGTTTAAGATTTAAGATTTCGTTCATAGTTGATATAACTTTTTTTGGTTAAGAGTTTAGACCGCAAAGATATAAAAAAACTCTTCCACTGCCAAATCTTTTCTCTACAAATTTCCGTATTACGTTGATTTGCGCTACCTTTGCACGCGGATAAAATCATGGAAGGGCAAAAGAAAATCATTTCCAAGGCAGCGAAAATCGCGATGCCTGTCATCTTAGGCGCGGCAATACTCTATTGGATGTACCGCGATTTCGACTTCAGCAGCATCGGCGACGTGATGTTGCACGAGATGGATTGGACGTGGATGATTCTCTCCATGCCATTCGGCATACTGGCACAGATGTTCCGCGGGTGGCGTTGGAAACTTTCTTTGGAGCCACTGGGCGACCCCCCTCGCACCGCAACCTGCATCAACAGCATATTCATGAGTTACGCCGCATCCCTCGTGGTGCCGCGCATCGGCGAGTTCACCCGCTGCGGTGTGCTGCGCCGATATGACGGTGTATCGTTCCCTAAGGCACTGGGCACCGTTGTCACCGAGCGCGCCATCGACACCCTGCTCGTGCTCGCCATAACCGCGCTGACCCTGTTGTGGCAGATGAGCATTTTCGGAGTGTTCTTTGAAAAGACCGGTACGAGCATCGACTCTATCCTCTCCGGCTTCTCCCTCGCGGGCTATCTCGTCACCATTATATGTGCCATAGCAGCCGCCATACTCCTCCACTTCCTTTTCCGTCGCCTCAGCATATATAATAAGGTGCGCTCAACACTGGGCGGAATATGGCAGGGCGTGATGTCGCTCCGCGGCGTGCGCAACAAGCCGTTGTTCACATTCTATACGCTGGCGATATGGGGCAGCTACTTCATTCACTACTACCTCACGTTCTTCTGTTTCGAAGCCACGTCAAGCCTCGGCATCTCGTGCGCCCTCGTGACATTCATCGTTGGCTCGATCGCGGTGATAGTGCCCACTCCGAACGGTGCCGGTCCGTGGCATTTCGCTGTGAAAACGATGCTCATTCTCTATTTTGTACCCGAACCGCAGGCACTTTATTTCGTGCTCATAGTTCACACCCTGCAGACCATGCTCGTGGTGTTGCTCGGCGTGTATGCGTGGGCAGCGCAGTCGCTTTGCGGCAAGAAAGAGCCTGAAAGACAGCAAACCGACAACTGACAGACATCCCATGATAAAGTAAAATCGACGAAATTGCTCTGCAAAATCGCCGATTTTGGAATGTAACTAATCAACGAAAATGAAGAGAAATCGAAGTTGGTGCAAACTAACTGATAATGAGTGAGAAACGGAACGGTTTGCATAGAAGTACTCTTTTCAAAAAGGGCAGGAATATGCAGATTTAGGCAGAAGTTCAGTTACCAGAGCGTTACCCGATTTTGGGATAGGTAACGATGGAGTAATGTTCGGTAACTGAATTATTTTCGCTCGTGTGGCT
>JAQYET010000105.1 GCA_028723525.1 Prevotellaceae bacterium | reverse complement strand
TTGATGAGTCAGGTCTTGCGCAATATAACGCTTTGAAGGAAAAAGGCTTTTATAATAACATTATTGGAACGAGTACGATATGCAGTATCTTCTGTGACTCTATTAAGTTAGACGAGAAGAAGCTGACCTTTACCTATTATGGCCGTCAACGTATCGAGCGTCGCACCAGCATCCTGATGCGTCAGCTCATTACCGCAGGAAGTCTAAGGCGAGTACCTCGAACGGAAAACAACCCACACGGCTTTATCATCTACGGCTGGAGAACTCTTGTCAACAAAGATCTCTCCGAAAATCAGAAAACCAATTACTAACATTAAAGATTGAATATTATGGGATTCAAGAGAATTATTATGGGCGACCCTATGCCAGACAAGAACGACCCAAAATATAGAGAGCGTTATGAAAAAGAAGTGGAAGCAGGCAAACAGTTTGCCGACAAGAGTGGTTTGAGTTGGCTGGTCATGAAGATACAAATTCTGGCCAACCGTCACCGTGTAGCCTTCCTCGTTACTGTCTTCGGCATTGTAATTGGCTGTTTTGCCATTAACATTTTCAATATGGTACGCAGCTATAACGCCTCTAAGGAACGGCGCACAACAGCTGTTGAACAGGTAGATTCAGTATTACATCAAAGACGTACAATAAACAAAAAGTAAAATGGATGTAAAGAAAATAAATTTTAAGGATAGGAAGTATGTCTTTCCGGTTATACTATATCCACTGGTTTTGTTTGTAGGATATTTCGTCATTGATGCCGTAGAAACAGACGTGTCCGACAACGACCCACGCTTGGCCACAACGGATTACTTGAACTCTGATCTGCCGTCAGCCAATACTGACAGCGTGTTGGGAGGCAAGTTGGACAATGCCGAGCGTGAGTATGGAAAAATCAATGATGTTTCTGGAGTTGAGAATGTTGAGAATGACATTGACTCGATCAATAAAAAGGAAGATTATAATTCCCAATACAGTAATCGAGAGGCTGAAATGGTACAAAGGCAGCAAGCGCAACAACGTGCCAAGATTGATGAGCAGCGCAGAATCAGGGAAATGCAGGATCGTGTACGAAAGGGGGCAAACGCTTCCCGCAGCTCTTCCTCGAGCGACAACTTTGTCGCTCCAGTAAGTGATTCAGAGATTGCACGTCTCGACCGTAGGAGAAGACAACGTGAGATAGACAAGATGAACGAGGATCTTTCGGGCGTTGCTTTCGGTTCTTCTTCAGGCCGAGGAAGACGTGATAACGTAGACAATAATGACAGTATCGAAGATGATTATGGTCTGCTTGCAAATGGTTCTCGGAACGAAAGAAATACATCTTACGATGACAACGGATCCTCTTATTCTTCCAGAACATCGGACAACAACCGTGATGCAGGAGGACAAGCAGAGGGCAATCCCGAAAAAGTTGTCAAGAAAGTAAAGGCATCCTCCGACTACTTCAACACTCTATCGTCTTCATCGGAAGAGTCTAAGCTCATCAAGGCTATTATCGACGAGAATGTGAAGGCACAAGAAGGAAGTCGTGTCCGCCTTCGTTTGCTGGATGATGTGGAAATTGGTGACATAACCGTTAAGAAAGGTACCTACCTCTATGCACAGATGTCTGGTTTCAGTCAACAGCGAGTCAAAGGAAATGTAAAGAGCGTCTTCTGTAGGGATGAGATTATCAACGTAAGCCTTTCCATTTATGACACGGACGGATTGGAGGGTCTTTACGTTCCGCAATCTTCCTTCAGGGAAACCACTAAAGAGATACTCGGTTCAGCCACACAGGGTGGAACGAACATTGTAGACAACACAACCTCTTCAACTGGCATCAAAGGTTGGGCCAACAATGCCGTTCAGAATGCCTCTCAACATATGATGAATGCTGTAGGAAAAGCTGTCCGCAAGAATAGGGTAAAATTGAAGTATGGTACGCTCGTTTATCTGATTGACGGCAGTCGGCAGGAAAAGAGAAACAGATATTAAAATGCTAACAAGAAGAAAAAAAAGATATGAAAAATTTTAAACAGAAAATTGCTATAGTCGTTGTTATGTGTACCACTTTTTTGTTGGGGGTACATGCTCAAAAGACTTATTCGGATATGGAGGTGTTGACCGTCAACGAAAACATATCCACTATCATCACCGCCTCCGAGCCAATACGCTTGGTGGACATATCTACAGATTCCGTAGCAGGTGACAAACCTTTGGATAACGTGATACGTATAAAACCCAAGACCGGCAATCATAATGACGGGGATGTACTGGGTATAGTCACTATTATCACAGAGCGTTATAGAGTACAATATGCGCTTATTTACACCCGTCGTCTCCAAGAGGCCGTTTCGGATAAGGAAGTGGAACTTATAGAGCGCAATGCTTTCCACAATCCTGAAATCAGCATGTCTACTACAGATATGGCCTCTTATTGCATGAAAGTATGGAATTCTCCAGCCAAATATCGAAGTACTTTTACCAAAAAGGACAAGATGATCATGCGTTTGAACAACATCTATGTTGTAGGCGAATATTTTTTCATTGATTTTTCCGTAGAAAACAAGACCAACCTCCCATTTGACATAGATGAGTTACGTATAAAGCTCGAGGACAAGAAACAAGAAAAGTCAACCAATGTTCAGATTATTGAGTTGAAACCAGCATTTATTCTTGACCGTTCTGTAAGGTTCAGAAAAGGCTACCGCAATGTAGTTGTCTTGAAGAAGATGACATTCCCCAATGACAAGGTTCTGTCGGTTGAGCTTTCAGAAAAACAGATTAGTGGTCGTGCCATCTCACTTCATCTCGACTATGAGGATGTATTAAGTGCCGACTCGTTCGACACGTTACTCTTGAAAGAACAATAAAAAAAAGCTTATCATGAATATACGTTTTTCCCGTTTTCCAAGAGTTTCTGTAGTTTCTCTTATCTGCCTGTTTCACCTTTCAGCTATGAGCCAATCTCACGGCAATCATGTAATGGTTGGCATGGGTGCTACCTATCCGCAAGGATTTGATGCCACACTGGCTTATGAGCATGAAATGAATTATCACAATGCAATGGAGTACTTTGCAAACTACTATATCAAGTACAAGACTGAACCAGAAGCAGGTTATGTCACCCGAAGTTCTTTTTGGCACAGTTATAACATTTGGACGGTTGGTTTTGCCTATAAACCTTGCGTGACACGAAGTCGCAACCATCATGGCAACATCAGGGTCGGTGTAAGTGGCGGCAGTGACTTACATAAGTTTGTTGGCGTAGGTTCACTCGGCTACGAACACACCTTCAACCTCTATCATGGCTGGAGCATCTTCTTTCAGGTAAAAGAGGATGTCACGATGCGGGGGGAGGACTTGTTCCGTACTGGCGTAGCCATTGGTGCTAAGGTTCCACTATAAATTAAAATTGACATGAATATATATAAAATACTTATGGTAATCAATCGCATCATAAGACTTTCTCACAGAATTGTGCGAATTTCCTATAAAGTTCATCGTCAATCTTCACATAGAAGATCACGTAACACCAATAAAATAGTATATGCCATTTCTTTATTGGCTGTACTTATAGGCCTGAACTCATGTGATGTCTATCAACCCACAGATTATGAAATTCATGTGGGGTATATCTTGTGCGAGGATCATAGTTGTGTGTCACCAGACGTTTATTTTGCCCAAAAATCGCAAAAAGCCGTGGGCGTTGTTTTTGCGGAGCAGACGGATGCTCATCCGCTTATGGCCGTTATGTTGAAGGAACTGGACGGAGTGTTCTGTGACTCGCTTGGCCTTTCCAATGGCACGAGTGGAAGCCTTACCGCTTTTGACGGTTCCGCCAACACACGAGCAATGCAAAACAGTTACAATGCCGAAACAAAGAAGGGTAGTCCACTTGCCATGAAGCTCTTTACTTTTCATGAAGGTGGCCAGAGTGATTTCCTGCCCAGTGTAGCAGAGCAGCGTTTGTTGAATGTCTCTGCCAGAAAAATCAATCCCATCATAGAAAAGCTGGGTGGCACACCCATAGCCTTGAATGAAGACTGTTGGTATTGGACTTCCACGGAAGTAAGCGATAACAAGAACTTTCAGGCTTGGCTTTGTTCCTCTGTAAACGGGGGTATCATTGAAACGCCTAAGATGGAAAAACATAAGGCACGAGCAATCATTCAAATCAATTATTCTAACTAAAAAACAAACGACCATGGGATGGATAAAAGAGCTTGGCAAAGCAGCAGTAAAGGCAGCGGAAAAGCCGCTTGAAAAGGTAGGTGTCAAATTAGCAGCGAAATCCGCTGAAAGTGCAGAGAAAACAGTCGGCAAAGCATTGGCTAATTCTGTCATGAAGGAAGGGCGTTATGCCAGCAAGGCCAGCTATACCAAATGGATAGAATCCATGGGGGGAAAGGTCACTAAGGTAGAGTCCGGCTTCAAAAATTGGGAGAAAAGTCTGTCTAAATCCAAGTCAGGTTTTAAGACTGCGGAGCATTTGGGAGCCAAGGCCGCCCCAAAGGCAGGGCGTGTCATCATTGACGGAACCAAGGCCTCTGGCCATGGCATTGCTCATTCCGCAAAAGCGGCTGAACAAGTTGCAGAAGAAACAGCCAAAAGAGCAGCTCTTATCAATAAGGAATCGCTCAAGACAGTAGCCAAGACAGGCTGGAGAGAGGGCGGTAAAGTCATCAATAAGACTGCAGGTTGGGCTGGTCAGTATGCCAGATACTCTGCTAATCATCCTATCGCAAGTCTTATTCTATCTTCAGTTGCCTATCGTCAGGTAACAGGGCGAACGCTGTTGCCAGACGTAATGAAATCCATAGGTGGCGATGATGCCGCACAAAAAGGTCTCGTTGGTGTTCTCGGTGAAACGACATTAGGAAAGAAAGTAGACGATCAAGGCAATGAAGTCAGCATGGTCGCCAATCTCACGGATGTTCTTTTCGGCAATGGTACTTATGGTAAATTAAATTCTGGCATTGGTTCTGCTGCAGGTGAAGCAGCAGGGCTGTATCAAGGCATAAAAGGTGGCGTTGCTTCCGTCTTTGGAGAAGGGGCTGACCTCTATGAGACAGGCAAGGAGCAGATTGGGCATTATTTCTCGGGTAACGGAATGGTTTCCAACAATAACGGGGGGTATTATGATCCCACAACTCCTCAATATCCGTCAACAAGCCAAATGATGGGACAAGGTATGACACCAGCATTACAACAACAGCAAGGAGGCGTTGCTGGCACAATGATGAATGGTGTACATTCTGTTGCCAGTGAACTTACGGGCGGAAATGTATCAAAGATGAATTTAGCGTCCCTCGCACTGTCGTCCTACATGATGTTTGGTCCTTTTGGTTGGCTTGGTAAAATGGCCAGTATGATGTTGGGCGGCATGACTCTGCGCAACATTAATCATCGTCAATCGGAAGGTCAGTCCGTGCAGCAGCTACCGAGATATGTTGTCGCTCCAGACTTGATGGCGGAACAACATCGGGGACAAGTTGATTTGCCTGTGTCGGAAGAACCAGTGGTACGCCGCTCCCGTGGAATATGATATATTAAATCTAACAAGTATAGTATATGGATGCAAAAGATTATAAGGACATGCTCTTGGAGTCGGCAAGCGGCTTCATGATGCCTTTTGCCTTGGGCGAGAAAGAAGAACTGAAGGTTATCCTTCCTTATGGAGAGCAAACCCATCCCAAGACGGGAGAAAGATTTCAGCACCAAGGTGTTGATTATGCCGTCAAGGACAAACCGTTATATGCCATTGCAAGCGGTATGATTATTGGAGCTGGACATGATTCCGTTCACGAGAACTATATTGTTTCGAGGTACGGAAAATACGAAGTTACATATGGAAACGTTTCCGAAGCCTACACTCCTTACGGCACTGATGTAAAGGCAGGGCAGGAAATCGCCCGTGCTGGTGATTTTCTACACATGGAAGTGCGGTTTAACGGAAAAGTACTTGATCCTGAAAATTTCATTGCCATGATTTGGGCAAACATACAGCAGCTGGCTGCCATGGGTATCACCCGCCAGCCTACTACCGAGGCTTTGGGTGACAGGAAAA
>JAQYET010000104.1 GCA_028723525.1 Prevotellaceae bacterium | reverse complement strand
CCAAGACGAGCTTGTTCTCTCTTGGCTACCAGCTCTTTAATCTTTTCTACTTGTTTACTCATATTATTATTCAATCTTTTGGTTTCGATATATATGACGTCACAAAGGTAATAATAATTAGTGAAAGGTTGATGGGTTGAGGCGTAATTTATGTTATTGTAACACGGCTCTTTTGTTTATAGAAAGTTGTTTGTTGTCAAAAACCATCATTTGCTGTTCAACAACGTATCTTAAACTTAACTTCATCCTTTTAGTCTTTATTTTCCTGTTGCTGACGAAATATTTCTTTCTGCATCTCTATCTCGCGTGCCAATCATGGCAGAAGTTTTCTGCTAAGCGTAAATGAATCTTTAGATTTTGTACGCACTGCGTTCATAATCTCAGATTGCCCACTCACGGTGTTGACGTTTCCTAATTGTTGACGCACTGCGTCTACTTTCGCAGATTGTTGACTCACTGCGTCAACAATCTGTGGAAAACAACGATAGAACTCGCATAGGGAATAGACCATAAATTGTTTATTTCTTTTAAAATATTGCAAAATACACAGAAATATATTAAAAAAAAAATTGCAAAATACAAAAGAAACCTTATCTTTGTAACAAATTAAATACAGACAGAGATTGGAATCAGCTTTTTCACATAGCCGCTTACCCCATTGCACCAAACATACTTTGGTGCAGAATGTGCTGCAAAGAAAAAACAACTTTCTTTCTTTTAACACAAATTATTTGGTAGTTCCAAATAATTTTGTACTCTCTCTCTCTCTCTCTCTCTCTCTCTCTCTCTCTTATATATATAATAGGTAGATATATCTTCTCTTATACCTCTTTCTGTGCATTATGCTTTAGTGCGCAGCGAGGCTTTGTGTCTGCCTGTGTAAGCCCTATCTTTTCTTCCCTTTATAAATTATTGTATATCCAAAAATTAAATTTATTGTATCGTTATGAGCAAAACAGAAACAACTGCCGCAGGTAAAAAGGCGGCTTACATCAGTCCTAATATCGTTTGCTTTTCAGTAGAGTATTCGCTTTGTGCAGCAAGTCCTTCGGATGGTGGACATAAAAATGCTGAACCCGATCCTGATCCTTTGGAACCTGTGGATGATGAACAGTGGTAAGCAGGCAACTCTTGAATACTTTATTCGTAATAACCATTTTTAATGAATTAACTTTATAAAAATTGATATAGATGAAAACAAAATTATTTATCTCATTTGCAGCTTCCGTGGCTGTGTCTGTGCTGCTGTGTAGCTGTTCTAACGAAGAGAGCGCTGCTACTACTAATGGTCAGCTTACAGCCTTTACAGGTGGTATTGTTACAGAGACTCCTATGGAGCGTGAACAGATTGGAACTTCTGAAATTTCAGCAGTAGTCCCTGGTTTTATGACTCGTACTTCTATGGGTCGTGACGTAATCGGCGGTCAAGGAACCTTCCTTTGGGAGCCTAAAGACGTCATCTATGTAGAGGACGATAATAATAAGTTATATAAGAGTCAGAATACTATTACCGAGACAGCACCTCGCGCTACATTCTTAGTAGATGGTTCTTACACCACTAAGGGACAATACGATGTGTACTATTGTGGTACCAACTCTGGTGCCGGTGAAAAGAAGGTTGTTATCGCCGGCAATCAGACACAAGTAGCCTTTAACAATACCAAGCATTTTGGTGCCGCTGGCGATTGCGGAGTGGCAACGGCAACGAAATCTACCGTTTCAGGCAAGAGCGGTTATCGTTTCGACTTGGAGCACAAGGCGTCTTATCTTTGCCTCCTTCCTTATATGGCTTCTAAGGAGCAGCGCGAAAGCTATAAGATCAAAAGCATAGAGATAACCTCTAAAGATAACAATATTGCTGGTACTTATGATCTTACCCAAACAGGTCTTTCCACTACGGGTACGAATGAGTCAAAGACTATTATGCTTCACGTAGATACTGATGGTCTTTTGCTTGCGAATCAAACAGCTGAAACGCCAAATATTGAGAATTCGCTTTATGTAGTTATAGCTCCCGGCACCCATGCCTTGAAAGTGCAATATACAGTTGTAGATACTAAGGATAATAATAAGGAACTAACAATGACCAAAAGATATGGATCACATAACTTTGCTGCTAATAGGATTTGTGATATACCCGTTAATATTGGTACAGGTTTAGACGGTGGTCATAAGAAAACCGATGGTTCCGATGAATTACAAGAGATTTCTTTTTATTACAGCGGTCACAATTATTACATGTGGGATGCTGCCGAGAACTATTGGTCCGGCCACGAGTGGGACGCTGCTGTTCCTTGGCAACCAACAACGAACGATACAAAAAACAGCGATTATCCTAAGTCTAAGGCAGCCGATGCTTCTCGTTGGTATCACGAGGGTGATGGTACTTTCGAGGCTTCCGTCAATCCTCTCTTCAACAAGCTTCCCAATGCCAACGAAATAGGTTGGTACGTATTGAAGGGTGATGCTCATTGGGATAACGGTACTCTCTGGTCGGTTTTCGGTGAGATTTACACTGGTGGTATATGGCTTAAGAAGCTCAGCGTTATCGCTCAGGAAAACGGCAAGGAGCCTGCTGCTTTAAAGCTTAAAGATCCCAACGGTAAAAATTTGCTTACTTCTTCCGACACCTACACCATTTCTCCTAAGCAAGGTAAGCCTTCTGATAGTGAGATTGGCAAATACTTCTTCCTCCCTGCGTTGGGCTATTACTACATTGGTAAGCTTTACTACCTCGGTTCCAACGGTAACTACTGGTCGTCCAGTGCTTATCCCCGCTTTAGTAGTTACGCGTACAACCTGAACTTCAACATTCGTTACGTGGGCCTGAACTACTTCGACCGCCTCAACGGGTTTGTAGCGATGCCTTTCGAGTAGTCTCCCCCGATCGTTTTATTTCGAGCGGGCTCCTTTCAAAGAGTCCGCTCATAAAACCGCCTTTGGCTGTCGATTTCGACACAAGTAACAAAAAGAGACCTAAAATGGGTCTCTTTTTGTCACTTATTCCGAACTCGCGTATAATTTCATCATGAACTTGTGTTCTGCCCTTACAGCCTGTTGTTTCTTTGACAATAAGCCGGAAACCC
>JAQYET010000103.1 GCA_028723525.1 Prevotellaceae bacterium | reverse complement strand
CCGTTCTTGACAAATTCCTGTAAAATACTGCGGTGTAGACCGGCTTCTGTTACTTCTCCTGCAGTAATCGTGCCATCCTTCGATGCTTCCAATAATTGTTTAACTTTCTTCCTGGCATCCATATTTATCACCCCCCTCATTTCGACAATTACACATTATATTATAATAAATTAATGTGTGATTGTCGATCAAAGTAGAGACATATAGAAAAGAGCCCCTAAAGAGGCTCTTTTACTTACTTCACCGAATATCCCTCCTGGAAGCTGGTGATGATCTCGGCCTTCTGCCGGAAGAAGTCCTCTTCCAGCTCCATCCCCTCCTTCTTAACCGGGTTGGGCCGGAAGCGCCGGCTGATGGTGCCGAGCTCCCCCTGGAGATAAACAAAGCCGAGCAGGAAGCTTGCTTGGCTTTGTTCACACTGTCTTATTCGTATCAAATGAATGGTTAGTAAACATCCTTTGAATGAGAAAGATGAAGATGACCTCAACAATTCCTATCATTACTAATATTAGGGTCAGATCAGACATTTCCCATATCCCATCTCTGATCCATTTCGCCCCGATCATGGCATGATATGCCGTAACAAATTGTGAAAGATAACCTATGATCGCTGATAAACTCACAATCACCAGGGCTGTTCTGCTCCCTCTTCTCTGTAAGAAATATTGAGATAGGATATAGAGGAATAGAATGATTCCCTCTATCTTTAGCAGAAATCCTCCTGCATCTTGCACGGCGGCGGGATCCTCTAATATTGCGATAAAAATATTTCCAAATAAGCTTGCACCCAAGAAAAGAATAAGCGAAATCATAATGTTCTTCGCATCTTCTCCCTCTTGATCTTTCAAAAGTTTGACGAGCAAGGGAAAACCCAAGCTTGCAAGCCCCAGAATGAAGCAGACAATCAAACTAAAAGATACCATTTTCTCCTCCTCATTTTTTTATATCTATATTCATGGTTAATCATAAAGTCAAATTAGATAAATAACAAAAAATTCATGGGTTCCATCTCTATTGCATCGGGTTTTTGGTCACCGTGGCAAAACCTCAGTTAAGCAATTGCCTTATATCGAGAATATACATATTCATAAATCTGCTGACGGTACATAGAGATACTAACCTCATCGTAACATTCCGGTAATTCTGCCCAAAGGGTATCACGGATAAGATTCAGGCTAAGTTGGTCAAGCGCATCTATGGAATGTTCCTGCAAGGTCCGTCGCCGTTCCAAATTTCCCGGACACTGACCGAAGAAGGCATTCCTTCACCCGGTGGTAAGGACCACTGGAACCCCAGCAACATCAAGAGCATCCTCACCAACGAAAAGTACAAGGGCGATGCGCTATTGCAGATGACCTTCACGGTCGATTTCCTGACCAAGAAGAAAAAGACCAATGAGGGCGAAATCCCGCAGTACTATGTCAAGGATAATCACGAGGCCATTATCGATCCGGAGACCTTCGAGATGGTTCAGACCCTGATGGCTACCCGCAAAAAGGGACGGAACCGCAAGAGCTCGGTCAGCATCTTTTCCAGCAAGGTCAAGTGCGGAGATTGCGGCAGCTGGTACGGGCCGAAGGTCTGGCACAGCAACGACGCCTACCGGAAGGTCATCTGTCAGTGCAATCACAAGTTCGATGGTCAAAAATGCACCACCCCGACACTCACCGAGGATGAAATAAAAGAACTGTTCCTCCGGGCCGCCAATCAGGTAATTGACCAGAAGGAACAGTTATAGCCATATACGAGCAGGTCCTTGCCAAGAGCCTCGATACCACGGCCCTTGAGAGTGAACTTTCGGAGCTGGAAGCTGAAATCAACATCGCTGCCAAGCTCATCGAAGAGTGCATCAAGGAGAACGCTCACGTCGCCCTCGATCAGGCTGAATACCAGAAACGGTACGACGCTCTGGTGGCCCGGTTTGATAAAGCCAAGGCTCGACACACAGAGGTCACAGACCTGATTGCCGAGCACACGGCCAGAAGGCACCAGATCGAAACCTACCTGAAAGAGCTACGGAGCCGGGAGCCGCTGACGGAGTTCCGGGAAACAGACTGGCTGGCGATGGTGGACTACATCACCGTTCACAGCAAAAAGGATATCCGGGTGACCTTCAAGGACGGAACCGAGATCAAGGCATAACCTCATAGACGCAGCAACGCCGCTGAACCAAATCGGCTCGGAGGCGTTTTTCTGTTTAGTTGTTATTCCATTTGATAATCCCGCAAGCAAAGCCGAACCAATCCAGATGATCCATGGCCATTTTTTGAAGTGAACTCATCTGTGGCAGCCTCTTGCGTTTTC
>JAQYET010000102.1 GCA_028723525.1 Prevotellaceae bacterium | reverse complement strand
CTATTATTAGACCACTAAACAGTCGCGCCACCTGTGGCGATACCGCCTGATAACTCACCGCGTTATCACTAGCCCGCTCAATCACAGACGTTACTGTTGCAACTTCACCACCACCATGCTCCAGCGCGTTACTCACGGCAGCCAAATCATCATTGGTCAACCACACCTCAGCGGAAGCAGACATTCCCCCGCTATCACTAATAACAACAGCGCTAACCTCGTTAATCGAGGCAGGGTTTTCCGTTATTCCCCTCAACGTAACTGATGTCCGCGCTCCAGTATTATCGACGTCAATCAGCTCAAGACAATCACCAAGTTCCGCCTGCAGTTGCTGGGCAACTGCGCTGCTGACCGACAACTCACCAGGCTTATTCGGATAACGTCCAGCTACCAGCACGCCTAGGTTTGCCGGACCACTGACTATAGTTGCATCAGCGGTGGCGGCCTTTTGTGTACCGGTTTTAAGAATATTCTGACGCGCATGAGAGATGGCGACGGCCTCACCTTTTTCTTGCAAATAACGCATGTATGTGGCAACGTCTTCATTGCCCATTACTTGGCGAGCATAACCCCCAAAGCTGCTTTGCGCGCCACGCTCAACCGCGCGACCATAAGCAGAAACAAAACCAGATGTGCTCACACACGCCATAACCAGCACCAACGCAAGCACAATCGTTCCCAGCGCTCCCGCAGGCCGATTCAGAGCCATCTTCAGGATCAAACGTAGCCGCTGCCTACCCACGGGACTTACTCCATGACTAACCGATAATCACTAATCCGAACAACACTGTCGGCATAACTAGCAAAGTCCTCGTCATGCGTACCAGCAATCACGACCATTTCTTCATCATGAGCTAAGCTAGCTAGTAGCTGCGCAATTTGAATAGTATTGTTTCGATCCAGAGCACCAGTAGGCTCATCTGCAAGAAGAATACGTGCCGATCCCATCAATGCTCGTGCTATCGCCACCCGCTGTTGTTCCCCACCAGATAACGATTCAACCGCCCGGCCATTGTGATGCTCGAGCCCTACCCGGGCAAGTAACTGCGCGGCGCGCTCACCTTCAGCCCTACCCGCACGCCCCACCGCGATTTCACGAGCCAGCAGTAAATTCTCGACTGAATCTAGAAACGGCACCAGCAAATAATCCTGAAAAATCTGGCCAACAATAGCGGAACGTAACTCGCGCACCGGAATACTCGCCAGATTCCGAGCTCCGATCAGAATCTGCCCACCCGTCGGCTCCAATTCCCTCGTCAATAACCGAAACAACGTAGTTTTTCCTGAACCGGAAGGCCCCATCAATGCATAAAACCGACCAGATGAAAAACACGCACACGCATCATCAAAAATCTTCCGGGTCTCAATCTCACCAGGATATTCAAACCCAAGACCAGCTACATCGATACGCATCTCCGCTCCTCGCCAAATGTCGATTTAACACGAGTAGAAAACACGAAGTTAGTAAACGCGCCAGATTTCCCTTAACAATAGACAATCATCGCTTGCCATAATCTACCCGAGCCGCACGGGGCCACCCCCATTGTGTTGCCGCATTCCAAGAACGAGTCTTGTAAGTAGTGTTGAGTTTGGTGAACCATCCAGAATGAAAATCCGGGGCACCCGCTATGTCTAGAGTGACTCTTGCTTTTGTGTCCCTGTTAAGAGACGAGCATTTACCTACACCACGAGTATATCCGACACCGTTCTCAAGCCAAGCGGAGCAGTTCCCCCAAGTGCATTTGCTGCAGGTGGCGTCATCGCTAACGACCCCGCTATTAACGCAGCACCAAGAGCGAAAGCGGTTCCAACTCTCCGTATCATCGGAATTGTTTTCATAGTATTCTCCAAAACACCATTGTTTTCTGAATAAAATACCATATCACCCACCACCGAAGACCAGAGGGTAGCTCTTTCCTGTAAATCCGGATGGCATGACGGGGACCTGCACACATTAGGCGGCGGTGATTACGAAGGCTCTGAGCGCCGGTTTCAGTACCCATCACTCAGCTAGCTTTCTCACAAACCGATGAGGCAGCCGACCTGTTAAGTAAGTACAAAAGATTCAATGGCACCTGCTCAAGCGCGAAGTACTCCCCCGCTCCAGAGCCGAAACGCCCCACCCGAACAAAACAAAACCTGTTGGCGCGAAACTGTACCAACACCAGCAGGCAGTTGGTGCTTGCAAGTTTCCTGCGCAAACTTGCACACAACTTCCTCAGCCTCACTAATAAGAAAGCCGAACGGCTTTCTCACCGTTCGGCTTTCATCGTTGTTATCTAGCTGCCGAAGATGATACAAAATAGCAGGCATTGCGATGGCGGCCGGAGTGGGCTTTTTCGCTTGATAGCAAGCCAAAACGGTGGCTCGTACCTAGACAATGAAGTATCACAGATGCGCCAGAACGATGACT
>JAQYET010000101.1 GCA_028723525.1 Prevotellaceae bacterium | reverse complement strand
GCGCGTCACCCAAAGTCGGGCCAACCGCACAACCATTATTATCAACCGTCACACCACTAGGCGTGCCAGCACACTGATCCTTCGAGTCAGGAACACCATCACCATCACCATCGGATTCGGCACCGATAGTAGCGGTAGTAGTAGTAGTGCCCTTCTTCGGATCAACCGGGTCACCAGCAGGCGTGGTTTCTGGAGTCTTACCAGTAACCTCGATAGTCACTTCCTGTCCGGTTACTTCCGTGGTCGGGGTACCAGTAATAACACAGCCCCCCTGAGCCTTATCGTAAGCAATACTCAGACCAGCCGGCAGATCAGTAGCAGAACACTGCAAATCAGTGTAACCACCAGCATTCTCAACCGGAACAACTACCGGAGTAATCTCCTCGTTTACCTTACCCGTGATCTCAGGCGCGTCACCCAAAGTCGGGCCAACCGCACAACCATTATTATCAACCGTCACACCACTAGGCGTGCCAGCACACTGATCCTTCGAGTCAGGAACACCATCACCATCACCATCGGATTCGGCAATAATAACCGATCCCATGACGGCATGCTTAGCGTTGCCATTCGGCGGGAAAGCCACTAAAACAATCTTTTCCGCATTAGTGAGATCACTTGGTAAAAGATTGAGAGTGAAGTTACCTGCTATTAAATCCGCATATGGGATCAAGACATCTGAGCCATATTGCGTGTCCGGAGCATAACTATCAGGCGTGCCAGTTCCACTATCACCGGGGACAAACTTCATAGCCCGCACTATTACATTCTGCGAATCGACAGCAACGGGGAGGTTCTGATCGTAGTTAGGTGACTTGGGATCTGGATCCTTGTATAGCACCTTAGGAGCAGTGCCAGAAATAGTCACCGGTGCGGATTTCATAACGGTTGTGCTTCCCGTGGTCGGCGCGCTCGGCAAATACTCTTTCGCGTTATTTGGGTCAGTTTCATCGACTAGTACTTCTTGGCCATCTGGAACACCGTCACCGTCTGTGTCAGGGTTCTTCGGGTCGGTCCCGAACTGGTACTCCAGAGTGTCAATAAGACCGTCATGGTCACTATCTGTCAGGTCCAAGGTCAAAGCATGGAAGGAATTCTCAATCTGAACTGTTTGGAAACCACCCGCAGCTTTCTGAGCGTCGGTCCGTGCATTTCCCTCATCTTTGTAGTCGTAATACAACGCACTCTGGAACGGCGCAACGTAGTCGTTTCTTTGTGCGAATTCACTCAGGACTCGCGCGAATTCGACCAAGTTCGCATCTTGTGCAAACTTATATTGAATTCGGTAGGTGCGCGACTGGCCCAATGTGCCTACGAAAATATTGCGATCCAGGGTCCGCCGAGCATTGTCAAAGTTGCTCTCATCATCAACGATGCTTAGCGGTAGTTCCACTGAAGTGTCTACTACACCGTAGTGTTTGCTGCCAGTGTAGGTGTTGTAAGACGGAATTGAATTAGGAGTTGCCGATGCAGAACCATCTTCATTCTGCACGATATCCAAGTTCCAATTTAAACCAGCATTACCGGTGTTCCGGGCTACCAGATCCTCACCCGCTTGCAGGGTGCCAGCTGGGAAATTCAATGCTCCTGTATTCGGATCAACAACCCACTGATTAGTTGCTGTGGACGCGATACAACCGCTAACACTGTGGCTCCATACACCCGTACCAGCGTCTTTATTTACCCGTATGGTACATGCAACAGTTCTATCTACTGCCTTTGCGTAGAACACATAGCTAGTTAGCGGCTGCCGCGTAACATTGTATTCTGGGCTCTTTGTATCGGAGATACGCACACTCTGTTCGACCGGAGCGGTAGTAAGGCCCCACTTGTAAGCATTCCCGCTCTCGTCAACGGTAGAGCCAGTTTCATCAGTGCGAACTATCGAAGCGGTGGGTTCAAAGTAGGGGAGAAGTTCTGCAGGAAAGTACTCCTTGATGTACATAACACCGGCGAAATCGGTTTGAAGAAAATTCTCATTTGGTTTGAACGTGTGCACAGTATTTAGCGTGCGGTTCGCCACATCAAGGTAAACCATGCCACCCGGCTTACCGCGCACAAAAGCTTCCCGCAAAGGATCAACGTTTTCAACAATTTCGCCTTGCTTCAAAATGGTGGTGCCACTTAACGAAGTACCGGCAATATTGCCGTCAGCAGTGGTCCATGCCATATTTACGTTAATCGGAGTATCGGTCAAGCCTAGGCTGTCAAGAGTTACGCCAGACTTTAAGGTGATAATCACATCAGAGTTGGTTACTACACCCAGTGAAGCGTAACCGGTGCCACTACCAACAACGTCGTGGCGCCAGAGCTGCCCACCAGACTCTGAAACGTAGGGGACGCCATTAACGGTAAGGCTTGCGATCTGCTCATAGAACGTCGTGTTAAAGAAGGTGAGCAGTATCTGCCCCGAATAAGGAATCGCAGGATTCGCCGCCCAACCAACACCGCTATTCATCCATTTCTGCAGGTTTAACTTAATTTTGTCAGTATCACCGAGGGTTT
>JAQYET010000100.1 GCA_028723525.1 Prevotellaceae bacterium | reverse complement strand
GAAGTAGCTGCATATACCCTCGTAGCTATCTCCAGTATCTACCATCACCACATCCGTATTCTGCTCCAGAAGCTGGCGCACCACACTATTCATGTGGAAGCTCTTACCGCTGCCACTGGGTCCGATACAGAAGAAATTAGCATTGTCAGTGTACTTGTGTACTCCCTCCTTGCCGGTAATGTCTATCGCCACAGGAAGTCCCTGCCTGTCTGTATAATAGGTTTTGAGCGGCGTATCCTCAGAATGTTTCAGATGCTCCTTAAAGCATAGGCAGAGCGCTGCATCCGACAGCGTAAGAAAAAGGTCGTAATCAGGATTGAAGGCATAGCTATTGCCAGGAAAACTGCACGTGAAGAGCTCCAGCTGGTTATAAGCCGAGCGAGAGGGCATGATGGCACAGTCGTAGAGTTTCGTCTCGATGTACGATGTAACCGGCGTTATCTTGTCGTGCGGACAACTGACGAGGATATTGAAATTGGTATAAACCATCAGCTTGCTATCCACAGCCAGTGTGTCCAACAGCCGTTCTATATCTTCTTTGGCGATGCGGTTGGATGGATCGGGCATGGATCCGTGGCGCTTCGCCTTGCTTTGCAGCTTGCGCATAAGCCTGCGCTGGGCAGGTATTTGTATGACCTGATTGTAGATGACGCAGTCAGTATAAGGTATCTCCGTCAGGAAAGAGAAGAGGTCAGTGGCAATGTAGGTGCCGTTGATGTTGACCGAAAGGAACGGCCTCACGAAGTTGGGCATATTGATTTCATCTATATCCACCAAGGGAAAAGACTTTACCGTCCGGTCACCTATCTTAAGGTTCTCGTCAGAACACTTGAAATTGGTCATGGAGAATGGACCCTGCTTGAACCGGAATGCCATAAAGCGGTGAAGATACTCGTCTATCTCCGACTTACTCAGCTTGCGGTGGGCAATACCTTTCTCTTGCAGAATGTCAGCTACCTTGGCTACTTTGACGTGGAAGTCCTCCCATCGTTTGGCGTCGTATTTCACGAAGGCATTGTGCGCACACTCCTGCGTAACGATGAGGAAGGTGCGTATGTCGGTATATTCCCGTCCCTCGAAGTAGTTAAAGTAGCTTTCGGTCAGGAACTCCTGTTCTCCCTCCGGCTTATAGTGATACTCCTGTTTGCAGAAGATGTCCTGTTTTTGTAGGGCATACCCCTCACCGAGTGTCTTTATAATGTTGGCCAGTACGTCCTGGAAGAGGCAATATAGATCAGCATCGGTACAATATTGCTGCACGGGATTCTCAATCTCGAAGAGTACGGACGGATTTCCCTTCTGAGACCAGAGCACCGTATCGAGCAGTTTCCCGTCCTTATCCCTGATGTCCTGCAACTGGGAGAAAAGTTTATCGAAAGGTTTTCTTTGCTGCGCCATAACCGTTAGTGTTTGAAAATCCCATGATAGATGTAAATACCCTTATTCCGATGCTTGGCGTGAAGCCCATTTCGCTGCCGTATGTAGATGGTGGCCAGTCCGACAAGGGCAAGGACAATCATGGCAATAAAGCCAGCCAGCTTGCCCAGGATGATGGAAAAAAGGATGAAACCGAGAAAGGATACACCTATGGCAATGGCGGCAAAGGTTAGGAAACGCCCTCTGATGCCCATGAACTCCAACGGTTTCTGTATGCCTTTGTATATAGGAAAGAAATCTTCCATAAAACTTTGAAATTTGGTAGGAGCCAGACGCATGGTTGCAGGTCCGGCTCCCACCGATTGATTACTTGAAGAAGAGCGGAAGAGCTTCCGACATGGCGATGAAAGCCACACAGCCACCGATGGTGAGCATGATAGTCTTTTTCACGTCCTGGTCGCCGTTCTGCATCTTGAAATACACATTGAACGCTCCTACTAACACGATGACGGCTGCGATGGCCTTCATCAGGTTGGAAACAGGGGTCTGGTACGAAGAGATCTCCGTGGTAGCTTTGGAAAATCCGCCAGCACCCTTGCTGTTGGCAAGCATTGTTCCAGTACTCATGGCGAACATTCCCACGCTTACTGCTAATTTCAAAGACTGACACTTCGCGAAACTCCAAGCACGTCCCACGCATTTTACTGCTTGTTTTCTCAATTGCGACATAATCGATTGGATTAAATTTGAAATTCAATTCCATGTTAAAGCCGAAAGTCAAACAAGTTAAAGTGCTAGGTCTGAAATATTAAAGATAAAAAGTTGGTATGTTTTATGGAGAAATGTCCCCTCTTTCGGGATCAAATTCCTTCCATTTGGCAAGCAAGCTGCCCAGTTCGCTGTTCTCACCGTCTTTCGACAGGTCTTCCACCTTGACCAGCAGGTTGTTTACTTCAATACCACCGGTCATCAAGAGTTCTGCTGTCTGCTTTCGTTTCAGGGCAGCAGTCTTCTGTTTATTGATGATGGGGCGAGTGATAAGGATAGGCGTAAATTCCCTTACTTCATCGGAGATGTCAATGGTTTCCTCCTGTACCTTATCGTCTTCGCTGGCAGCACGCTTTCTGCCTGCCAGCAGGTCGTAGGCCACCGTACCCAAGTAATAGCAGAGGTAGCAAGTCACAATAAAACCGAGGAATATTTGAAAACTCATACGCAATAGGCATTATGTGAACGATGGGCATTGAACCGGCATGGCAAGATAGACACTCATTGGCTTAAACTGCAATCCCAACTTCTGCCCATTGCTCTCACGGATCGGTCTGCGCTTCAGCTGTTCATTATAATATAAGGTGTTATGGCCAGGAATGACTAAATAGCCATACGATTTCAGGATACTTTTCAAGACTACACGTTTCTTGTTGCCTACCACCTTGATGTTTGTTTTTTGTGGTAGTCCGAACAACACGCGGGCCTTCTCCCGTTTGATGATGCTCTTCCTGCTGCGCGACCGTATCTGTCGGGTTTCGTCTGCCGTTCTTTCAAGGTGGTACTTTTTAACGATTCGTGAAACTGACCTAGTAGATATACCTGTAAGCTTGGCTATCTCACTATAAGAGTGATTGTAATATAACTTCATGACCGTATTTGCCTCCGCCATCGCCTTGGTGACAGGACGTTTACGCAAGCCCAACTCATGCAACTTCCGCCGTAGGCAGCTCAGAGAAATACCCAAATGTCCAGCTAAAGCGGTATTGTTCATCTCCTTGTGGTGGTCGATAAGGAAATCCACCATTGATACGGTCCAGATAATATTTTGCCTATACATGATTTTGAAGGTTATTGACAATATAATCGTTACGGCGTAGAAACTCTTTGAGGTAGCCACTGTTGGTGCCGATAAAGGCACGGAGGGCGGCATTGATGATGTCGGTAACCGACATGTTGTTGATATTGCAGAGCTTCAGCAGCTCCACCACCTCGTTGTCTATCTCGTAGTTCTTGCGGTCGTACTTCTTGACACGGTAGCCGTATTGTTGTGCATACTGCTGGAAGAGCTGCCAACTGTCATCATACTGGTGGATGTTGGGCTGCACTGTTTTGGGCGCAGTTTGCGAGGGTTGTGGAACAGATGGTCCGCTCACCTCATTAAACACCCCGTCTATATCGGGCAGGTTGAGCAGGTCGTTGGTAGGCAGCGTCTGCGAATGGGAAATGTCTACTTTCATTTTGTCTGCTCTTTAGGTTTGAATATCTGTTGATACATAAAGTCGAAGGTAGGTGATACGATGTCCTTTTGTGGTCCCATCAGTTCGATGGTGTTGTATCGTTGCAGATCCGCCTTGACTTCTATGCGTGGCGTAACCAGACCGAAGTGGCGTAGCTTTTCCTCCGTTTTATCCCACAGCTCCAGTTCCGCTTTCTTGCCATACCGTTTGTCCCATTTATTAACCACGAAGACGAACTGGCACTTCATGATGGGCAGCATACGTTGGAGCTTGGCGATGAAGCCGATGAAGG
>JAQYET010000099.1 GCA_028723525.1 Prevotellaceae bacterium | reverse complement strand
TACAGCGAGTATCAGTAGGTTGAGACAGGGCGGGCGAAGTTAACCGGTCTCGTTTGAACCGGGCTGCCGGTTAGGGGCGGCGGACTGGAATTTTCAACTGAGATTAAGCCTGCTTTGTAGAAATCGTCTTTCCGGCCGTTCAAGTCGGCTGGTCTGAAAGGCGGATGCTTCTTCCAAAGGTAACCGTAAAGACCGCCGGGCGGACTGCCCTGCGGTCTTTTTAGTACGCCCGACATGGGCAATAGCTAGGCGGTGAAAGTCGGCTATACACCCGGCAGTGGGAAGTATTAGCCGAAAGCAAGGGTGTCCACCGTGAGGTGGAATCTGAAGGAAGCTGGAGGCAAAACCTTGCGCTGACGAACAGAAATCAGATAAAAGGCCGACCAGGCGGATAAGGTGGCTAAACACACTGAAGTCCGGTAACTGCACGGAGCCAAAGTCGGTAAATCTGGCAGCGATAAAGGGGAAAGTTATTGTTCTTATTCGGGGAGGTCTCATCGGTGGGAGAAATCCGGTAGTAACAACGAACGATGAGAAGTCAGCAGACGTCATAGTAACAGGCAAGGCCTGTGAAGGACAGAACTAAATGAGGTGGAAGGCACGTGAATTACACCAAAAGTGACCATTTAAACTACAGCCAACTCAGTATATGGGACTACTTGCGGATGAATAGCGCGGAACGTGAAGAGGAAGCAAGAGTGTGGTCGTCACGGAGGATGAAGGAAACAGATAACACCAACCGAAAGAAGCATAGGACAGATTTGCTGGAGCGCATTGTAGCTGAAAGTAACGTTAGCGAAGCAATTAAGCGAGTTAAGAGGAACAAAGGCGCAGGTGGAATAGATGGGATGGGTGTCCAAGCATTAACGGACTACATGATCAAACACCAAGATGAGCTAAAGCAAAAGATACTAAGAGGAAAGTACAAACCGAAAGCAGTCAGACGGGTAGACATACCCAAAGCCAATGGTCAGAGCAGACAATTAGGGATACCTACCGTCGTGGATCGGGTGGTCCAACAAGCCATAGCACAAGTTGTGAGCCCAATCTATGAGGACATCTTTTCAGAGCGAAGTTATGGATTCAGACCAAAGCGAGATGCCCATATGGCACTAAAGCAATGTCTCGAATATATCAGCGAAGGTAATCACTGGGTGGTGGATATGGACTTAGAAAAGTACTTCGACACCGTAAACCAGAGCAAATTAGTTCAAGTTCTCTCAAAGGAAGTCAAGGATGGCCGAGTCATCTCGCTCATCCACAAATACATGCGGGCCGGGATCATGGACAAAGGCATGTTTCAAGAGAGCCGCAAAGGGGTCCCCCAAGGTGGCCCGTTAAGCCCACTCTTAGGAAATATTATGCTAAATGAATGTGACCGGGAGCTGGAAAGAAGGGGTCGCCGTTTTGTACGCTATGCGGATGACATGGTCATTTTCTGCAAAAGTAAACGAGCGGCGGAACGAGTCCTTGAGAGCATAACGAAATTTTTGGAAGGAAAGCTATTTCTCAAAGTCAACAAAGAGAAAACGAGGGTAGCCTATGTAGACCAAATAAAATTCTTAGGTCATGGGTTTTACTTTGACAAGGAAAGACAAGTCCAGCTAAAGGTACATGCAAGTAATATTCAAAAGCTGAAAAGTAAGCTAAAACAGCTCACAGCGAGAAGCAATGGCATGAGCATAAGCGAACGAAAATCCAGACTAAACAGCGTCATTCGAGGTTGGATAAATTACTTTAAGTTAGCCAAGATGAAAAGCAAGCTGAAAGAATTAGATGGATGGCTAAGAAGGCGCATAAGAATGGTAACGTGGAAACGCTGGAAGAAGGTAAGCACAAAATTTAAAAACCTTGTAAGAGCAGGGATCAACAAATGGCGTGCCTGGCAATGGGCCAATAGCAGAAAAGGCTATTGGGCTGTAGCCGGAAGCCCTATCCTGAGCAGGGCTATTCCCAATGAACTGTTTCAAAGAGCGGGGTATTTATCTCTAGTAAAGTACTATGAAGAAGTAAGTAAAATTTAGAACCGCCCGGTGCGGATCCGCATGCCGGGTGGTGTGAGAGGTCCCCTAGCCAAATAATGGCTAGGGTCCTACTCGATTAAGGGGGCTCAGGCCCTTTTAGGCGAGAGAGCAAGAATCGTGTGAAAATGGCAAATAAAGCTCTGGAAGGCAATAAAATCAGCATGTAGACTAAAGGCAAAAGAACAAGGGAGAGGAGCAGAGGGAGCAGCAGACTTGGCTTTTTCCCTCCTGCCCGGCCGACAGGTCAGCAATCAGACAAGTGACCTTTTACCTCGGAGCAAGGGCTGTTCAGCGGGAACACATTCCACCCGGGGAGCGGCGACAGAAAGGTGGTTTTATATGTTAAATGGCGAGAAAAAGATCAACAGGCCTTACCGCTGGGCGATGATCGGCGGCGGTAAAACAAGTGGCGTCGGCTACAA
>JAQYET010000098.1 GCA_028723525.1 Prevotellaceae bacterium | reverse complement strand
CCAAATCCAGTGCTATTTGTTGTATAATATGTTCCATAGAGATCCTCCTTTTGGTTTGGTTTTTTTGTGATCATTGTATCACTTTGGAGATGATCTCTATTTTATTTTCTCAAAAAACTCCACAATTATTTTACACTAACCATCAATGGTAGTTTCAATATTATTTATTTTATAGTTACATACAGCGTCTATCCTATTGCTTTTCTTCACTAAAAAAGCCAGTTTCTATGCTGGCTTAGTAAATTTTATCATTATATTCTTTATCTACTCAAATACTATGCTGAGTTTGCTACCATCTACTTTTGGTGTAACCCATACACAGAAATCATCCCATTTATCATCAACTTTTGAACTTAAATCAATATTCTCAAAGTTATCAGCCATATCTGATGGAATTAGCCACCCAAATAAGCAATCTAATTCCATATCCTCAAAATCAATATCATCGCACTGCCCAAAATCCATAAAAAACACAGCATTTTGCTTGTTGGCATGGGCTTGGACTAGCTCAAAATATTTTATAAATCTCTCGTTTTCTTTTGTTCTTAGCCCTTGCATGGTTCTCCCATCACTTGTTCATCTTAACAACTTCGATAAGAACGGCAATCGGAAATGCTAATATACAACCTAATATAAACATGTTCTTTCCCTCCAATATCATTATACGTCTACCTATTCCTACAATCAAGCGTTATCACATTTATACAATTAAATTACTTGTTTTTTCTCCATGCGAAATAGTCTGCCCAATACGGCTCTTCTTTTTCAAAGATTTCAATTTCTTCTTTGTTTAATCAGGATTGATAAAGCTAATGACCCTTTTTAATTCTTCCTGTGGATCATCAATTATAACAAAGATCCCACCTTTAGAACTGTTATCAACTGGTCTTGGGTTTACAAAATCGTAAATATAATCTTCTCCACTATCATCCACTACTTTTAGAGTTCCATATTTATCTTTGACGACGTTATAAGTAACACCATCTGTTAATCCATCTACTCCAAATGTCTCTCCAACGTATTTTAATTTACCTATATATTCAAGTTTTATTTTTTTGTTTAATTCGCATTGGAACACATCAATTTCTATATTATTTTTAAGCATACTATACCGTTATTCTCCTTATTTAATGATTACTATAATAAGTATTTCCGTAAATAGCAAGCCTTATATACTTATATATCGATTTATTAATTTAGCTGCTTTTATTGTAAATTTACCCATATATTTTCTTAACTTATTAAATTCAAAATTATCGAGTATTTCTTCTAATACAGTAAACTCGGCAACTTCACCAACAAGATTATCTTCACTGATTTCTATTTTTTCTAAATAATCGAACATTTTCTGCGCTATTGCATCATCATTTAAAATAGCTTCTTTTAGCACTGGAACAAAACAGAAACTAAACACAGTATGAACACCTGAATCAAAATCTATAGATTCATTTTTTGATTCTAAAAAATACAGTTCTTTGAAATTCAATACATACATTTTCAATCAAGGAATCATACTTTATCATTTGTTCATCATCCTTAATTATCATAATTTATTTTATAATGATTATAGCATCTTTGTCTTTTAATTTCATCTGCTATTTTTACGTATTTCTTTGCTGGGTCATTATTATATCCAACATTAATAGGCTCATTAAAATATATCTCATCTAAGATATTCTCCACTTCATCTTCTTCATACTCTTTGTTAAGTTAATTGAAACATTAATTTTATTTAACACATTTAATTCATCTTTATCTAATGTTATTCTCTTTTTTCCCTTAAGTTTTATTAATGTAGAAGCTCCAGTCTTATATGCGGGATTCCCCGCTCACGCAAGTACTACTGAATATGGAGTCTGAGAATATAAGAACGGCAATTGCTGGTAAAACACCATTAGATCATAGCGCCAACACTGCAATGGCAAATCTCTTAGCTGCACATATACGAAAAACTGTAGGCGAAGTAAGAAATCTAACAAGGACTACTGCAAGCCATGGACAAGATTCTTTTTTTAGAGCATGTACGCTTGCTAATATGCAGGTAAGTTCTGGAGCTTTTACCTATGACTTTGCTATTAAAAATGCTATAAGACAGGTAGCAAAAGAAGGGTTAAAGGTTCAGTACCCTACTGGTCACGTAGATAAACTTGATGTTGCGGTAAGACGAGCGGTGCTTACTGGTGTTAATCAATCAGCTGCTGAATTAAACATGATGTATGCTGATGAGATAGTAGCAGATCTTGTCGAGGTTACTGCCCACATGGGTGCTAGACCGTCTCACGCTGTATGGCAAGGTGGTATATATAGCAGAAGCGGGAAAAACAGCAGTTACCCTTCGTTTATTGAATCAACAGGCTATGGAACAGGTGATGGACTCTGCGGATGGAACTGTAGACACAGTTTCCATGCGTATTATGAAGGATCTCCACGAACATATAGTAAAGAGTATCGAGAAAATTTAGATAAGGACGTATACGAGTATCGTGATAAAACCTATACTAACTATGAAGCGGATCAAAAGCAAAGAACATATGAGAGAGCTATACGCGAAGAAAAACGTTATTTGGCAGGGTTAAATGCTTCGTATAAGGAAACCTCAGATCAGGTGTTAAAAACTTCACTTAGGGTAGTATTTTATACCCTGAAAGGTATATTTTATCTTTCTAAGTAAACAATACCCCCGATGAGGTCTATAATTGAAATATTTTCATTGACATTGTACCCTAAAGGGTGTATAATAATAATAGATAATAACTACAAGGAGCACTAATATGAACCCGATTGCGGAATTTGTAAAAGAAAACAGAAAAACGGCAGGACTCACACAGGAGCAATTTGCATTGCGTTCGGGTCTTGGACTTCGCTTTGTGCGTGAACTTGAGCAAGGCAAGGAAACCGTGCGTATGGACAAGGTAAATGTTGCGCTTGCAATGTTTAACGCACAGGCTGTTGCCGGAAAGAAGGAAGATAAATGAGCGTTTTCAGAACAGCCTATGTTTATGTGAGAAACACCTTTGCTGGTGTTCTCAAGGAAACAGATAACGGTTATTCGTTCAAATATGACACAGATTATTTGCAGAGCGAAAATGCGTCCGCCGTTTCGCTTACCTTGCCATTGCAGTCAGAAGAATATACTTCAAAAACTTTGTTTTCGTTTTTTGACGGACTTATTCCCGAAGGTTGGCTTCTAAAAATTGTAACTGATAATTGGAAAATAGACAGCCATGACCGCTTTGGGGTTTTGCTCGTAGCCTGCAAGGATGGAATCGGCAATGTTTCAATAAGGGAGGAAAAGGAATGAATTGTTTATGTTGTGGCAAACCTTTGCGTACACCTGATGAAACAGGCTGGCACAAGGCTTGCATTAAGCACTTTTTTGGAACAACTAAGCTTCCCGAAATTGAAATTGACGATAAAACGTTAAGCCTTTTGGCAACCGAAACTACCAACAAAGGCTTTACCGTTCCGGGCGTGCAAAAGAAGTTATCTTTGCACCTTGTCAGCGACAGCAGCAAGCCGAGATTAACGCTTGTAAACTATCCGACCGGCTATATCCTCAAGCCGCAAGTTGCGGAGTTTGAAGCATTACCCGAATCAGAGCAGCTCATAATGACAATGGCGGATATGGCGGGAATTTCGACCGTTCCGCACGCACTCATAAAAGGCAACGCAGGGCTTGCGTACATCACAAAGAGAGTTGACCGTAAATTAAAAGGCGACAAGGTGGAAATGCTCGCTATGGAGGATTTTTGCCAGCTTGATTTAAGGCTTACCGAGGACAAGTATAGAGGCTCATACGAGCGCTGCGCAAAGATAATCAAGCAGTATTCATCAAGAGTCGGTATTGATATGGCAGAGTTTTATATAAGGCTTGTTTTCTGCTTTATTGTTGGCAATTCCGATATGCACCTAAAGAATTTTTCACTTATTGAAACCGCCGAGGGCTCGGGCGAATATGTGCTTTCTCCTGCATACGATTTGTTACCGGTCAATGCAAATATGCCTGCCGATAAAGAGCAATTCGCACTTGCAATGAACGGAAAGAAAACCAATATATGCAAAGGCGATTTTCTTAAGTTCGCAGACACCTGCGGTATCACTCGCCAAACCGCCGAAAAACTTATTGAAAATCTTGTCAAGCTTATGCCAAAATGGCTTTCAATGTGTGAAAAATCTCTGCTTCCTGATAAGTTGAAAGATAGATTGAGAAAGATAATTACCGAGAGAATGGAAGTCTTGCAATGACATATTTGATAAGCACTCTGGTGCAAATATCACAAGTTAAAAACATATTGTTAAATATGCAAGAAATATTGCCGTAAAATGAGCAACATAAGCATTAGCATTAAAAAATCAAAATAAATTAATTACATATTCTAAAAAATCATTTGAATTGAGGAGTAAATATTTATGCAACCTTATAGAGTATGGCTGTTTTCAGATTTAATTGAAAAAAACAAACGTGTATTTAAAGTTCCTGTATATCAGCGTAATTACGATTGGTCAAATATTCAATGCGAAAAACTTTATCGAGATATTCTTATTGCAAATGAAAGAGATCACAAACATTTCACAGGAACAATTGTTTACATTGTAGGTCTTAATGCAAGTACTTTGAATGAAGTGTTAATTATAGACGGACAACAACGCCTTACAACTATGTATATTCTTCTAAAAGCTCTTTACGATGCTGCAAAAGGTGTTTCTGTTCGTATTGAATCCGAAATAGAAGAAGTGATGTTCAACAGAAATTGCGAAGAAAAATATAAGTTGAAACTTAAACCTGTCAAAACAGACAATGAGCAATTGTTGCTTCTGATAAAAGATGAAATTGACGATATGGATCGCAATTCCAATATTTATAAAAACTATGTTACCCTCAAAGATTTGATAAACAAAAGCCTTTCTTCTGGATTAGAACTATCGGACATTCTTAATGGGATTAAAAAGTTAGAGATAGTAGAGATAGTTCTTGATAAATCGCAGGGCGATGAACCTCAAAAAATTTTCGAGTCGATAAACTCCACCGGATTAGAGTTGAGTTTGTCCGATTTAATAAGAAATTATTTGCTTATGGATGATAGCAACCAAGATGAATTATATGAAAATTATTGGTTCCTTACCGAAAAGAATGTTGGCTATCGCAATTTAGGTGATTTCGTAATTAATTACCTGAATTCAAAAATACCGGGCTCTGTAAATAGCAAAAATGCATACCGTTTATTCAAAGAATATTGCGAATCAAAGAACTTAACGCACGAAGATGTATTAAAAGATTTGTTAAAAACGTCAAAGTATTACAGTGCTTTTATCGGAGAAAAACAGTATTATAGCAAAGAAATAACGGATTTGTTACATTCGTTTTTTGTCATCAAGCAAACAACTGTTTTACCGTTTGTATTTAAGATTTTCAATGATCACGAAGAAAAAAATATTGACGAAAAAACTTTATGCAATGTTCTAGGATACTTGTTAACATATTTCATAAGAATTACAACTTGTGAAATTAATAAAAATCTGTCTAAATTTATGAAGTATATATATGATCGCATTTATTATAGCAATTATGAAAACTATTACGAAAGATTTGTAATTTTTATCAATGATTTGCGTTCAAATGATCGTATGCCTACTGATAAAGAATTTAAAGAAGCACTTATTAAAAAACCATTATATAAGAAACCAATATGTAAATACATTTTATCTGTTATTGAAAATTCAACAAAAGAACAGATTAATATTACTGATCTTACTATAGAACATATATTGCCTCAAAAAATCAATGCTGCAGTATGGAAAAAAGAAATTGGGGACGATTACGAAAAGGTATATGAATCATATTTACATACTCTAGGTAATCTAACTATCACCGGACATAATAGTGAACTAGGGACAAAACCGTTCAATGAAAAGAAAAAGATTATCAGCGAAAATTCAAAAGCAAATATTTTAAACAAGGATGTTCTATCTGCAGAACGGTGGAATGAAGCAGCCATTTTATATAGAGCAAATTCTCTTGCTGAAATGTTAATTAATAAATTTAATTATATTGAAATGCATTCTGATATAAGAGAAAATAGCGAACTTAGTTTTGGTGTCAATAGTGATATAAACCTTTCAAATACTAAACCCGGTGGATTTTCATTTATGGGTGAGTACACTACTGTTACAAGTTGGGTTGATTTATTAAGCAAATTTATTGATATAGTTTATGATTTAGATAATGATATGTTTAAAGAATTAGCCATCAAAAACTATTCGATACCTAATGCAGACAGAGTGTATATCAGTAACGATAAGCGAAAATTACGAAAAGGTAGACAAATAGGGAAGACTGGCATATTTTTTGAATCAAATCTTTCGTCAAATAATATAATTTTGTTTATTAAAGCTCTAATTATAAATATGGACTTGGATGTTGACGAATTTAGTTACTCGATATCAGAAGCACCGTTCGATATAAATAACGAAAACACTTGGTTAGAAGGAATGATCCCTGTAGCAAAATTGTTTTATAACTTAATTGAGGATCTAATTAGCAAATCAAAAATTGAAGTCGCTGAAATTGAAAACTTAAAAACTAAGGAATATACAAAATCAATATTCAAAGCAACCGATTATCCTGCTATTGCAAATAATGTAGATGATAATAAAGGTAATTCCGTTCACAAAAGATATAGGACTAAAGAACTAATATTTAAAAATAGTCGAATATATATTTCAACGCAGTTCTTTGAATCCGATAGAGATGCTGTTATTGAATGGTACAAAAATCATCTATAATTGCTCACAGGTCTTAGGGTGTCCTTAACGATGTTCTTACCGTTTTTCGACCACAGGGAGTAAAAAGGGTCTGCTCGCTAAGTTTGTACATTCAATTTCACAAACAAAAATTAAGGCACAGCTTTCGTATTTTTGTCCGTCGGCTATGCCTTGTTTTTACTTAAATATTATTTGATTGTTAACAATTTCCGTTGCTCGGTTGCGGATATTATTCATCTTTTGCACCCATAACATTGTATTTTCTGCTTTAAGTTTTTCGGTAACATTTTCTTTCTCGTCAAGTGATTTTACTGTTTCGTCGAATAACAATTTTGCTCTTTGGTCAATTACAGCAAGATATTAATTAAGTCTGCCTGCCGTCAAAAGATTGTAATAAATCACTTTGTGATGTTTTTTCAAGTATCGCTTGTGTCTCATTCCCCACATGCCTATTTGGGCATTTTGCTCTGTGCCGAGTTTGAGATTGGGCAAATAATAATCTCCCGATTTGCGGTATGTACCGCCTTGTTTTTCATAAATTGTCATCGCTTTTTACTCCGTTTAAATTATTTGTAAATGCAACGTTCGGCAAAGCGAAGCATTGCAATACAGTACGTTTCAAACGGTGTCAATGTTTTATGAAGTGGGGCACCCCCGCTCAAGCGGGTACTACTATAATCGATTTTTTCATTTTCATCTTTTGGAGGGATCACCCCCGCTTACGCGGGTACTACAGAGCGATAATAAATCCAGATTGGAGAAGCTCAGGATCAGCCCCACTCACGCGAGTACTACCTTCAGATTGTGATAAACCTGCGACATTTCTCAGGATCACCCCCGCTTGCGCGGGTACTACTGCGTTAGCACTTATAATACTAACAAAAATAATCAACGTTATATCCGCGACTTTCTAAATCATTCTCTATCATCTCTAAGCATTGAGCATATCCATCAAGCAACCCTTGTCTATATTCACTTACATTCCCATTCTTAGACTCATTTTCGTATTCTTTCCATCTTTCAATAATTCTATTTACAATTGTTTTTAATGTATCTTCATCAAAATTCCAATTATAATGACTCATTATTTTCTCTCCTTTTCTTTATAACACTATTTCTATTTGCTATAGATTTCTCATAATTATCTATTTCTTCCTGCGAATGTTTAATTATTGTTTTTCTACGTTCTTCAGTAAGGATCACCCCCGCTCTCGCGGGTACTACATCCGATATATGTATCAGCATGAAAGCCAGGGAGGATCACCCCCGCTTGCGCGGGTACTACCAAGAAATTGTTCTTGCACGGGTTCACACCCAAGGATCACCCCCGCTTGCGCGGGTACTACTGTATGTCTTGTCGCTCTTAAGTCGGTTACATGGGATCACCCCCGCTTGCGCGGGTACTACTTATCAACTAAAGCATAATCAAGGTAAAATTCAGGATCACCCCCGCTTGCGCGGGTACTACTGAGCTGATAAAAGCTATAAAAATGACACCATAGGATCACCCCCGCTTGCGCGGGTACTACGCTATCACGCTATCGTTTTTCACGCCGAAACCAGGATCACCCCCGCTTGCGCGGGTACTACCGTGCCTCACCTTTTGCGGTACTTGCAAGGTCGGGATCACCCCCGCTTGCGCGGGTACTACGCTACTTGGTGGGACTATGGTCAACCTGTAGTAGGATCACCCCCGCTGGCGCGGGTACTACTGAGTATACTGCTTTTTGTTTTAACGAGGCTTGGGATCACCCCCGCTTGCGCGGGTACTACTTATTTGTCGTTCCTTTATCCCAGTTATATTCAGGATCACCCCCGCTTGCGCGGGTACTACTAGGCTTTTAACCTCATCACGAAGCCCCTCTTGGGATCACCCCCGCTTGCGCGGGTACTACATTGATGTTTCTTCACCGCAGTGAGGGCATTTAGGATCACCCCCGCTTGCGCGGGTACTACCTTTATTTCTTGGACCTCTAGAGAAATCACCCGGGATCACCCCCGCTTGCGCGGGTACTACTCAATGAATTCATAATCTTTATAGTCTGATTCAGGATCACCCCCGCTTGCGCGGGTACTACTCTTTAGAACTCTCCCTATGATGTGTTTCGCTGGGATCACCCCCGCTTGCGCGGGTACTACCATTTTCAGCGACAATATCGATGTCTGAGTCCAGGATCACCCCCGCTTGCGCGGGTACTACTTAAACCCTAGATCATAAGTGCCGTCTTCGCTGGGATCACCCCCGCTTGCGCGGGTACTACTATGAACTTGACGAGAATGTGATGCCGTTTCTCAGGATCACCCCCGCTTGCGCGGGTACTACTTTTTTCTTTTATTAAAGTTCTAATACTACTCAGGATCACCCCCGCTTGCGCGGGTACTACTCTTTAGGTGCATCAGCCGCAACAATAGTGCTAGGATCACCCCCGCTTGCGCGGGTACTACCATCAGTCGCAACATTAGTATTATTAGTTTTGAGGATCACCCCCGCTTGCGCGGGTACTACGTTGAGTTTAGGACAAGAAGTAGTAAAGGCGGGGGATCACCCCCGCTTGCGCGGGTACTACTTTAGCAGCAATAAAGCGAAGTGAATTAGCACGGGATCACCCCCGCTTGCGCGGGTACTACACTAAAAAATCCCACAAAAATACGCATTCCCCATACTAAAATTATACAAATTCCTTTAGTTTATTTAAAAGTTCCAATATTATCCCTGCATCGAGCAAACCTCTGTGTGGGATTTTCTCAGCAATGCCAAAATGTTTCGCTACTGTTGACAATTTATAATTCGCAAGAGTTGTATTCTCCCTGACAATCGGTAATAAATCCACTTGTTTATTTTTTATATCCAGTCCCAATTTCTCCAGGTTATATTTAATAAACTTGATATCAAATGGCAAATTATAGCCCACAATTGGAAGGTCCTCGATAAATTCAAGAAAGTCTTTTAAGACCTCTTCTTTATTTCCACCTGATTCATCAAGCATTTCATTAGTTATGTTCGTTAAATTTACAATGTTTCTTGGTAGTTCATGGTCAACTCTAATGAGCCTAGAGAAACTCTCCGCTTTGTTTCCCTTGATTTTTATTGCACCGATCTCAATTATTGAGTTCTTCTCCTCGTCCAGTCCATCTGTTTCAATATCTATTACAACATATCCTTCAGGCTTTTTATTACTGCCCGTGCGGTTTGAATATTTTGTTGCATTTCGCATTTTCTTAGCATTGCTGAAACCCATTACAATGCTATTGTTTCCTTCACTGTTAGGCAGAAATACCAATGGAATGCCTTCGTAATTTATGACTCGCTGGGCTGTATTCTTTGTTTCAAAATTATATCCAATTTCGTTTCTGCAATAATAACTTAAAGTCGCTTCTCCGTTACCAATGGTTTCGTTTACTCTCAGCCAAATTTTCTCTCTTACCTTCGTATTGAAATTACCTACATAAACGCCCGTTGCGATTTCCTGCATCCACTTTGATAAGTCGCCTCTTAAGGACATAGGTGCGTTTTTTACTGTAATCACTGTAAAAGGCATGATCACGTATCCTCCGTATAATTAACCCCATATTCTACAAGTTGCTCCTTATCATCCCACAGGCCAAAACTTTCTATTAGAATTTGATCGTCTTTATCAATTTCAAGTAAATATTGTAGGTCGGAAACAATTTTGGCAGACAAACTTCCATCGAAGAATTTGTCTCGCATTTTCAATCTGGTCATCTTCCCTATTTCGTCATCTTTAGAATATTCTGAAGCAATTTGAAACGCTGTAGGAACAGTTATTTCAGCTTTGTACAAATCCGCAATGTCATAAACAAAAGACAAATCATGCCCGGTGTGGACAAATCCCAAACCTGGCGATAACCCCAAAGCAGCGACGATGCTGTGTACCAAGCCATACAGTGAAACATTTGCGGCAGATAAAGCTTGATTTATTACTGATCCATCCTCAAAATTTTCAACATTATACGCTCGATGTGTCCACTCGACATTGTACTTGCGACTATTTTGTCTATAAACGTTTCTGACTCTAGCTCCTTCTCTTCCTCTTAATTGCTGCATTGTAAGTTTTGATACGTCTTCGCCAGGGAATCTCATCTGATACATTTTTCTAGCTACTTCAAGTCTAGTTCGTTTATTAGAAACCAGTTTTGCCTGCTGCTCCAGTAATTTTGTTGAATGTGACAAAGCTCTGCCGTGTGCATAATTTCTGACGCCCCTTTCGCCGACCCAGAGAACCGAGGTGCCCATTTCACCGATTAATTCTATGGCTCTATGACTCACGTCAGTTCCCGGGCCAAGCAAAAGCGCACCAATAATCGCAACAGGGATTTTTACCGTTCCTCTTGAATCTATGACTGTAATGGCACTATCATGTCTATTTATTTTCGCATGCTCAACATATATGAATGTTATTCTATCGCTTATTCTTGGCAATTCATTTAAAGACGTTTTTGGAGCTCCAACTTTCTCTTTCATTTCCACATTCCATTTCGTCTAGATATTTCTAACTTTGATTTCTCTTAAGATCAATTAATTTTCTATAGGAATAACTGTCATCAAACCAAATCCGTAAGCCTTATGTTTGCCTAATCCTGTAACTAAAAGCTTCCTAAAAATATCCGCATCTTCAACTGTTAAAATTCCTTCAAAAACAATTTTCAGAAAATTTATCTGTCCGAATCCACGTTTTTTTAATATGCTCGTCCCTTTTTCCTTAAGCAAAAGGCTATCTAGGTCAACACTGAATCCATTGATACATGATCTATCAAGCAAAAACTTGATTTGACTTTTTTCATCATAACAAGGCTTTATCTTTCCTCTTTTACCGCTGCCCTGTGATTCGCTTATGACCGGATTTAAAGTTACACGAAATCGCATCGAATCTCCGTTCTTAATATTGCTCAAAAAGCTGTCATAATCTTTTGTTTGAGCCGATCCTTCTACGCCGTACTTTTCAAGCAATGCTAAATTTGGCTTGTTTTCACTTACCAGTATCAAGTACATTTTCTTGTCGATTACGTCAATCCGCCACAGTTTTCTTGAGCGTGTTTTATTTTCTTTTTCATCAGGGAAACTGTCTTCAACCCAGCTATGATAAGCCCCTAGATGCATCAAATCTTTTGTTTTCCTTCGGTTAAAAACATCGACTTCGACTCTTGATATATACATTCTAATCACCTACACTTTCAAATACATCATGGGTCGTGTAATAGTCGAAAGTCCTATTTGAAACTTCAACAGTAGATACTGATTCATACCTATAATTGAATTGTCTATTCATTTGAGAAAACGATACCACTCTATCCTTTCTCATTGAAATTTGTTTAGCATCTCCCTCATAAAAATCGGAGTAAATTTCCAACTTTACGGCATCTTCTTTCGTTTTATCCTTATACCATTTAGAAGCTTGCCATTCAATCTTGGACAAACTGTCTATCAAGCCATTTTCAGTGCTTTTGAGGAAGAAATCTGCTGTCAGAGGCAAGGAGCGTCTCCCTAAAAAGGTTTGGAACCAGGGGCTTTTCAAACTGTTTTCGATTTCAGCCATCAAAATATCGTCTTTGTACGAGATAGCTACTACAAAGACAGCGTCTTCTAAGTAATACCGATTCGTAACATAGTTTCTATCAAGACTTCCGTTCTTTTTGAATTTTCTCGCAATATGATAATCATTAAGTAGATTTCCCGGCTGGTCAACTCTCACAGCAAAAGATAGTTCATTCAACTTGCTGATTTTTTCATCTTCATCCCGATGATATCCTAAGCTGGCTGCTATCATCCCAATAACACCGCTTTTTGAAGGATAAAAATCCGTATGTCTATTTTCAAAATTGGAATTTGTCCCCCATGACTGCATAGGTCCTGCAAATTTTAGCAAAATAGTTTTCATACTATCACCCACAATCAAACTAACCAATCATTTAAGTATTTACCTAATTCTTCATTCAAAGCGTCTAGGTTTTCTTCTTCTCTTCCAGATATATCAAGCCCTTCTACATCATCAAATGCCACAAACAATTGGAGAGCAGGTTCCTCTACAAACTTTTCTATCTTCTTTGACTCTTTTATTAATTTCTCTATCGATGCTTTGGTGTATCCATTTGAAGATCTTACGGGCTCTTCAAAGGCGGAAATTAAGTTTATAGGTCTATCCTTCCTCAGGGTTACCATGACAAACTGTGGTAATGTTTGATTTGCAAATGTATTGATCTTGCCTGTAGGCATTGAATTAACAAATGCCTTAATGTAAAGTTTTATAGCATTTATTACAGCCTCTTTATCTTCAATCTGATTAGAGAATTCATGGATTGCCACATTGGCATATCTATACAGTGTTGACGAATTAAATTCTATAGTTCCAAGCATTCCTGCACCTGCATTATCTTCAGGAGCTAAATCATCTACTGCTGTATAAAAATCAAACTCTGTCTGTACTCCGTGAGTCGATATAGCATGAGCAACCTGCGAAGAGGCGTCCTCGTTCAAAACCGGATTATCAGCGACCATTCTTCCAAACAGCGCAATATCAATAGGCTTATTGCCGTTCAAGATTTCTTCTATCTTCTTTTTGTCTGATTCACCACTGATAGCCGCCTTAGCAAGTCCTTTAGCCTGTGTATCACCTAGAAAAAATAACGCTTTTGCTTTATTATCGGACAATTTAATCTGTGCTTTTTCAATGACGTCTTTTGCTTTAGCCATTGCATCTTCCATAGTTATAGAATTATCCAGCTCAATTATTTTTTCAGCAACATACTTTACAATTTCCAATGTCCTAACACCTACATTGCTAATTTCACCTTCGGTGTTAAAATACTCTCTCATAGCCCTTTTCCAGGATTGCGAACTAACTCTCGCCCTTTTCACACCACCATATTGTGCAGTTTTGGGACTACCCGTATCATCTCTATTCAGATTCGATGGGGGTACGATTTGAATTGCGTGCATATCAACAAAAAGTCTCTCATTATTATTTTTCATTTTCCTCTTCTCCTTTGAAATTCATTCTATAGTAATCTCTTGACCATTGTAATCTAACATTTGTCTTATATCCCCTTGCTATCCAAAATAAATCTTCTGCTAGTCTAGGATAATCAACCCTAGCATTCTTTTCGCTCGACTTAATGAGTTTTACAAGATGTCTTAAGTGTACTACCCACTCACTAAAATCATCCGATGTAATCATAGCATTAAATCTGCGATCAAGTGCCTCCATCTTATCACCTTCTCTAATCGCTCTCAGTGATGCACCAAACGATAGAAATTTATCAGGAACATCATCACCCTCATTTTGAGTTCTTCCTTTGCCCTGCTTGCTTAGTGCGTAGAGTTGTAATGCCGACAAAATAGACTTTTCCTCGGAGCTTGCCTCATCAGTCGTACCTAAAAATTCTCCAGGCAAATTTTCAAACAAAAAAGGTAATACATCAAATTTTTCACTCAGCGGCTTATTGATTGAATTTCTTAGCCTTGCGAGAATTGCTTTCCGCTTGGATTCATCACTGATATTTTCAATGTATGAGATTATCCTTTTAGTAGTTTTTAAAACTTTTCGTTTTTCCGATTCAGCTATCATTCTCTACCCTCCTCCTTCATATTTTTTATATCTCTGTTCAAGAAATAAATGAACTTATTATATGCATGTGCTATCGTATATATTTCTTTTTCACTTTTTTCTTCTGTCTTTTTAGTACTTTGTTTTTTCTTAAATCCTATAAAATCTCGATTGTTCCCGTTAGCAAATATATTTTTCGCCTCTTCTTTTACTAATTTCTTTAAAGTTTCTTCCCACTCTGATATTTGCTCTTCATGAGGTTTTTCTTCGTCTATGCTGACAAGCCATCTTCTAAACCTATTGTCTATTACAAAATAGATTTCTTCGATTTTTCTACTTACAAAATCATCTGAATTTATATTCCTGATTGCTTTAATATCCTTTATATAATTCTTATATGTGAATTCTATTACACGTTTTGTCTTCTGGATAGTGTCATTGATCCACATCGACCAATTTTTGTTGTTAAAATTCACGAGTATAAAATCTTGCACCGGCAAATAGTCAATAATTTCATCGATAGGAACCCATGAAGTTGCGTTACCGTCATCAGCCATAGATACAGACACTATACTCTGAACAAAATTTGTTTTTTCGAGTCCATAATAACGAGATTTATCTTTCAATTCCTTTAAGAAATCTATTATCCCCGGGATTTTTTGCTTAGCACCATTATCACTGAAGTCATCCATTGTCAAAAGTGAAAATGAGCGCCATAGTGATTGATGTATGATATGTTTGCGAGGAGTGAAAGAGTCCTTATTCTCACCTGTTTTGTTGTACTTCCACAAGGTCATAGGTTCTAAAAAGTTATCCCTGTGATTTATTTCCGGCAGTTTTACAATGCTGCATTTAAATGGTTTATCAAAATCTAGGTTCGGATTGATGTAAACAGCCCTGCTCCAAGCAGTATATAAGCCTGCTAAATTGTCAAATGTTCCGCCATACATGTAGAACTCTATTAACTCCGAAGAAGACATTTCCCAGCATGGTTTTTGTATGTTGAAACAATTATCAACGCCTTCATAAAATAAAGCAAGATTAAGCATCAATGTTTCAAATAGATTATCACCTTTTAAGTAAACCCCTCCGATGTCGAAAAGCCAGCCCTTCGAAGCCTTGTATTTTGTATTTCCGAAGATAACTTTATCTGACAATCCTATATATCCCTGCAAGGTAATCAGCCATCTAGCAATTTCATCAGGTGCTAAAATTTCTTTGTTGCTATTGCTCTTCTTATCATTTTTGGGAGAAAACAGAGCTATTTTGTTGCCACTTTCAGAAACCAACCTATTTATATTCTTACCGGACAACTCGCTTGGGTTAGGTTTATTGAGCTTATCTGCCGAAATATCGTCTTCAACAACCTGAAGAAACGGCTGCTTATCGTCAAACAGATAGAAACTATCTCTCCATTTTTCCAAGTAAACATTTACAATTTGATGGAAATTCCCCTTTTTCCATAATTCAAACCACGTGTCGCATAATGCAGATTGATATTCCTCTTTGTCATATTCATCTACTTCTTCATCTTGCTCAAAAAGTTTATCATCCAGCTTAACCCATTCATACTGTTCTCCATTATAATCGAATCTTGAAAAAACTGTGTGTAGAACTGCTAGTAAAATTCGCATAACAGCAAAATCCTGAGTTTTAGTATCCCCTGCAAGATCATAAAAGTTATTTGCTTCCTCTAAAACTTTCTTTAGGGACACATTCTTTGGATTCCCGTCCTTGTCTATGACTGAAATCCACTTCTCATCAAGTAAGTTATAACTGCCCAAAATCATCACTCCCTTTCATATCATATAAGACGCCTAACTTTTCGCTATATTTCAACTTAACTCCGCCGAGTTCAAATTCATCATTTTCATCAAAAATTATTCCAAGCGAGCCTTTTAGCCATGTAGAAGTTTGCCACTCTTTTATGTGTTTTAAATTATATTTTTCCAACTCCCTTATTGTATCGTCTATATTGTAATTTTTAGATAGTAACTTCGGCAGTGTAAATGTATGTTTTGCAATTTCTTTTGCAATATAATCTTCATTTATTCTCCCAGATATATCTTCATCGGTTTCAAAGAATCCATAACCTGACCCTATTTTTTTAACAGCAATTACCTCAATTGTATCTTCAGTATCTCTAACCTTTGCACTTGCTTTCTCATCGCTGTCTACCGGAATATCGTTTTTTAGCCAGCCAATTAGCGACTCCTTTGCGGCAGATTTACTCGAATTATTTGGGGTAGAGCTTGATATTTTCAACGAACCTGGTATTCTTGTTGGGCTTGATAACTGAAAAGCCCTTGCCTTTGCCTTTAGACTTTTGATTTTTAATTCGTGTTCTCTTTTAAACCCTTTGTATTTTCCACTTAGTTCCTCCGGTATATCCATATTCTTATCTTCACTTGAATACACTTTGTTTACAAGTTCAGGTATATCTCCCGGTATTTTTATAACGTCCGTGTCTGGAAGGTAGTACTGCGTTTTAGTCAGTAGGTAGTCCCCATATACAATACTTGACCCTTTATCAAACTCTAGAGATTCACTTAAACCCATGATATATACAGTAGGCTCCTTATAATAAACATCCCTGTAAATGTCATGCCTTTGGAGTCTTCCAATTCGCTGCAACAAAAGATCCATCGGAGCAAGATCCGTTATCAACACGTCGAAGTCTATATCTAAAGATTGCTCTAAAACCTGTGTTCCTATGATTATTTTGAACTTCGGTCTATCTCCGTCTTTGCCTATAGTTTTAAGCAATTTTTCTTCTTTTGTCGCCCTATCAGTTGCAATAAATGCGGAATGAATAATATCCACAGTTTCATCACCAAACTTTTCTAAAAGCTGCGAACCGATCAACTGAGCTCTTTTAACAGTGTTCACAATAACGCCTATGACTCCGCCTTGTTTGCTAAAATCCTCTAGCAAAGCTATTAAATTATCATCAGATATACGCCTTACCTGAATTTCTTTGTCAGCATCCTTCGGAAAATCCGCTTTCTGCTTCACCTCATATCCATCGGTATAAGTAATTATCGGATATTGATTGCTTATAAGCTGTAAATTTGCTCTATTCTCTTTAAATCGCTTCAACTCCGAATCATCCGTTATATTTTTAGCCCGGCCGCTTTGATATTCATTCAATAATTCCATCCTGCTTTGTGCAGTTAACGTTGCAGAAAGCAATATTACCGGCACTTTGTATGCGCCAAGCCACTGTAAAGTTCTTTTCAAATATTGGCTCATATAAGCATCATAGGCGTGAACTTCATCGATTATTACAACTTTTTTGCTTAAACCCAGGTGTCGCAGTGCCAAATGTTTTTGCTTCAAAGACATCATCAATAGTTGGTCAACTGTTCCAACGACAAAATCATCCAAAACAGCTGTCTTCCTTCCTGAAAACCATTGATTCACTATGATTTCACTTTCAGATAATTCATTTTCTGATTCATCTACATTTATGGAACTTGCCAAGCTTCGAAACACTTCATTTAGATAGGCTTTGCCATGACATAGCCTTATAGATTTGTAATGTTCTTCCAGTTCGCACTCATATAAATCATCGCATTTATCAGTGTTGTCGTTTTGAGTCATCTCCTGCTTCTCGAGTTTGTTCATCCAGTCAACAATTCTAGGGAAAATCCCATTAGAAGTCGCCTGGGTCGGTAGCCCGAAAAACAATCCACTCCTACCTGTTTTGTATGCCAATTCTTCTGCAGCGATAAGTGCAGCCTCAGTCTTTCCGATTCCCGTAGTTGCTTCTAATATGAAAATACCAGGTTCCTCTGTGTTCATTACAGTCTCAGCCATGCTTTTCTGTACATCTCTAGGTTTAAAATCAGGTTTAGATTCAGATCCAAATCTAGCTTTATATCTTTCAGATACATCCTTTATTTCTTTCGGCTCCCATACATCGCTTTTTGACCATTTAAAGTATCCGTTAATCCTAGTGAAATTGTTATCTACTCTGTATTGTTCAATGTTGATTAAGGGAAAGTATTCCTCATTACTTGCAATCCAATCTGCCATTGTAAGGAGTCCCCAAAGCAAAACTTGTACAGATTGACTGACCTCAGGCAGCTCGTTTACTGAATTAAATTTGCTCCTCTCCAGGGCCCATCTTAGAACTTGGCTCTGCAATTTGTCCCATTTTTTGTGAGTTTCAGACTCTGAGTCAAATTTAGAGTCTCCATTCTGATAATAGTTATTTAAATATGCCCCCTGCTCCAAATAACTACCATCCCCACTGATTCCGTATATATTATCAACTGGTCTACCATGATGAGCACCTATAATCGAAGAAATATCTTCTCCGATGCCATATTCGTGGAGAAGGTATTGTCCAGCAATGTTATGAGGAGATTTTCTAGCGTCTTTATCATTGAAATAACTGATATCTTCAAAGCCTCGCTCCTCAAGTTTATCTAGCAAAATTGAATCTAAATCAGGACTATTCGAAAACCCCTTCTTCGTGCAAAACGCTGGCGTAGCCTTGCCAATATCATGGATTGCAGCCAAAAATATTGCTAGGTTTTTAGCGGTTTTTGAATTGTAATTTTGTTGCTTTTTCTCTTCATTAAATGAGATTTGTGATGAACTAGTGATTCCAGCTGAAATAAAATTTCTCTGTCCCTCACTGAGCCAACGATTCCAAAGAAACTCTATAACATTTGCAGTATCTTCCAGATGCTGTTTTAATGGAAGCCAAAAGAACTGCCCCTTCGTCTCTCTTTTTTTAGCCCAGATACACATTAATCCTTCATCAAAATTTTCAGACATATTTTTACCCTCAAAAAAATTTTGCAGTACCCCCGCGTTTGCGGGTATAATTAGATAACTTAAACCAAGAATTATCTTACCACTTGGTTCACCCCTGCCTATGCAAGTAAACTGTAAAGCAACAATTAGATCAGCAATTTATATAATCTTTCCACTGTTTTGTTTATTATACTCCTCGAATTATTTTTTGTAAAGTCTTATTTTAATATTTATTTCACAAAACTATTTTGGATATCCCCCTTGCAATTTAGCTTCTGCTACTTTTTAACCTTTATATATTGTAATTTTAGAGATTTTAGGTATAATTTAATGTAGTAATTGGGGAGGGTTAATCGTGGAAAATTCAAAAGATAATTGCCAGTCAGATAAAAAAAATAAATCAAGCAAGAGGATTTTTTACAACATTATTATTTTCATCTTATTAGTTGTAATCGCCTTTTGTCTATTTAAAATAGGGAAAATCCTATGGGGATATTATCAAGGCACCAAAACTTACGATGATGTAGCTAAGATAGCAACTAACGGATCGAAAGATTCTGATAAAATTGATTTTGAAAAGCTACTTAAAAAGAATCCTGACACAAGGGCCTGGATTAAGCTTAAGGGAACAAATATTAACTACCCTATCGTTCAAGGCAGCAATAATGATTTCTATCTTTATAGAATGTTTAATAAGGAATACAACAGGAAGGGATCTTTATTTG
>JAQYET010000097.1 GCA_028723525.1 Prevotellaceae bacterium | reverse complement strand
AAATATCAGTATTCGAGCAAAAGACGTGCAGCCGCATTCAATATAGATACAACACACGATTTAGAAATATATATACTTAAACAGTTCCGCCGAGCCTCACTCTCGGTAGGAGTATATAATATCTTGAAACCGAATTTGACTGTCGCCAACAAATTCTCAGACTATAGTTTTTCAAGCACCAACAAACGGAATATTACCGGTGTTGTGACTTTTTCCTACACTTTCGGCAACCAGCGTACCCGTCGTGTAGAAAAACGACAGAATAACAATATTGAAAAACGAATGCAATAAGCAATCAAATTTAGCGATACCCGAAAAGCTTATAATGACGTATTGGGGTTTATTTCGTTTGTAGTTGAAAAATGAGCTGCTTCTTTAGTAAAAAGATATGCCATGTACAAATTTTTAGTGTCAAATCTTATATAGAAGGCTGAAATTCCACGGATTATTAGTATCTTTGCTCATAAAATCAAAACCAATTAGAATGATACCTTTAGAAGAAAACTTAAAATACAACTTCTTTGTTGGAGATTGCTTATCTATATTGAAAAATATGGATGATGAATCTGTACACTGTATTATCACATCTCCCCCTTATTGGGGTATGCGTTCATATGATAACGAAGAAGATACAAACGAAATAGGTAATGAGAAAAAATTTGAACAATATGTTGCTAATCTAACGACAGTGTTCAATGAAGCTAAACGCGTATTAAAAAATGATGGTTCGCTTTGGCTCAATATAGGTGATAAATATGTTAACAAGGCATTATTAGGTATGCCTTGGCGTGTTGCTATTTCACTTATGGATAATGGTTGGATAATGCGTAATGATGTTATTTGGCATCAGTTAAAAGGTACTCAAAGTGCAAAAGATAGACTAAGAGATTCTTATGAACACGTTTTTCATTTTGTAAAATCAAAAAAATACTATTATGATGCAGATGCAATAAGGATTTTGCCTTCTAGATTACCAACAGTATCTGAGTGTAGTACAACATCTTCCACAGGCGTATCTGGAAAGAAATATCGAAAGCAAATACAAGAGAGTACTGTATTAACAGAACAAGAAAAAATAAACGCAGAAAAGGCGTTAGATGACACTTTAGCAGAAATTAGAGCCGGCTTAGTTAATGATTTTAGAATGACCATTAGAGGTGTGCAAAGAGCCTGGCATAGTGATAACACAAAAATCAGTGGGCGTGCCAAGGAACTTGTAAACCGAGGTTATTACATAATGAAAATATATGCAAAAGGGCATCTGCCTAGTGATGTATGGGATATTGTAACAGAAGACACTTGGCGAACAGATAGTCATTGTGCCGTATATCCAGAGGAATTATTAAGGATACCCATACTGGCTACTTGTCCTGAGGGTGGTATAGTACTAGATCCGTTTAGTGGCACTGGCACAACAGTTGCCGCTGCCTTAAAACTTGGTAGGCGAGGTGTAGGTATAGACCTAAGTCCAGAATATATCAATACATCCAAAAAAAGAGTTATCACAATAGAAACTTTATTCTAATGAAGAAGATAGGCAAACACCCCATAGAAGTATTCTGTTATGATTTTGAGAACAAAACAGGATCCTGCCACTTAGCAATAAAGCAACAGTATTGCAAGTATATTAAATGCACTTGTGTAAAACCAAGAAAAAGTGAGCCACATATAAAAGTCGGTATATGTTCTTTAGGCGCGACGGTAAATAAGAGCAAGAAAATTCACCCTGTTATTATTTGCCCTCAACGCTTTAAGGAAGATTCTATGTTTGAAACTATTCGAGAAAAATATTTATCCAATTGGAAAAATGTAAAATGGATTCAAGAGGTAAATATAGGTGTAGGTGGAAATGTAGATTATGTGGCTGTAGAAGTAGATGAATACGATAGGGTTAAGGATTTCTTATGTGTAGAGATACAAGCTGCTGGTACTACTGGCACACCTTATCCTTGGGTAAAAGAACTAATAGAATTGGGACATTACACAGATTCTACAAAACCTTCATATGGTATTAACTGGGCAAACGAGTTTGCAAAGACTATGATGCAACAAGCCTACAAGAAAGGCAAGATAGTAGAAAGTTGGCATCGTAAAATAGTTTTTGTAGTACAAGATTTAGCTTTGGATTATTTGAAAGCCACTTCAGACTGTTCAAAACTAAAGTCATATAAACCGAATTACCCAGTGGATTTCTGCACATTTAATTTGGCTTGGAAAGATGGAAAAGAATGGACTTTAGTCTATAAGCAAATATATAGCACCACAATAGATGGGATAAATCGTATTATAGGTGGTGCAAATGTAAATGAATATCCTACAATGGAAGAGTTTATTGGCAATATAATCAAAAAGGGAATTAGTGATGGAGTATTGCAAAGCAATCCACATACTATAAGCCTACTTGAAAACATACAATAAATAATATACATTAAGAAGAAATGGCACTTCTATCTTGAATGTTTATTTACCTCAAGAAAAGCGAGAAAGCGGCATGTTTTCAAATTTGAACCGCGGCTTACAATAATTTGCAGAAAAGTGCGTTTACAATATAATTAAGGTCATGGTGTGCCCGCATGCCATGCCTAAGATGTTGATTTGACGAATATAACAGATTTATAACCTTAAATTAAAAAAGTATGTTGACAACAGAAGAAATTGTAAAATCAGGGTTTGCAACAAGAGCCGTGCATGTAGGAGCAGAGAAAAACATGTATGGAACACTGGCAGCACCAATCTACCAGACATCTACCTTCATCTTTGAAAATGCGGAACAGGGCGGTCGTCGCTTTGCTCTCGAGGAGGACGGTTACATCTACACCCGTCTGGGGAACCCCACCTGCACAGCAGTGGAGCAGAAAGTGGCTTCGCTCGAAGGTGCTGAGGCTTGCGTCAGTGCATCATCGGGAATGGGTGCAATCACATCGGCGGTATGGGTGTGCGTGCAGGCGGGCGACCACATCGTTGCCGGAAAGACTCTCTACGGATGCACATACGCATTCATGGAGCACGGACTGAAGCGTTACGGAGTTGACGTTACGTTTGTGGATATGCGCAACACCGAGGAGGTGGAGAAGGCTATGCGCCCGAACACAAAGCTGGTTTATGTTGAGACTCCGGCAAATCCGAATATGCACATTGCCGACATCGAGGCCATTGCAAAGATTGCTCACCGTCAGGAGGGATGCCGCGTTATGGTGGACAACACTTTCTGCACGCCTTATCTTTGCCGTCCGCTGGAGTTCGGCGCAGACATCGTGGTGCACTCGGCTACGAAGTTCCTCAACGGTCATGGTGACGTAATCGCCGGATTTGTGGTAGGAACAAAGGAATATATCGACCAAGTAAGACTCGTAGGAGTGAAGGATCTCACCGGTTCCGTGCTCGGTCCGTTTGAGGCTTTCCTCATCAACCGCGGTATGAAGACGCTTCACGTGCGCATGGATCGTCACTGCGAGAACGCGCAGAAAGTGGCTGAATATCTCGAGAAGCACCCGAAGGTGGAGAGCATCGCATATCCGGGACTGAAGAGTTTCCCGCAGTATGACCTCGCACAGAAATACATGAAGAAGCCAGGGTCTATGATTGCATTCGAGGTGAAGGGCGGTCTGGAGGCAGGACGCACACTCATAAACAACGTTCACCTCTGCTCTTTGGCAGTGAGCCTCGGCGACACCGAGACCCTCATAGAGCATCCGGCATCCATGACTCATTCTCCATACACTCCGGAAGAGCGTGCCGCATCGAACATTCCCGAAGGACTGGTGCGCCTTTCTGTCGGTCTGGAGGATGCCGAAGACATCATCGCCGACCTCGAAAGGGCTTTCGAAAAGATTTAAGTTTCGTTGCCACCACCGACGAGCCAATAAAAGGGTGTAGGGGGGCAAGAGATGAAAATAACTGTGGGAATAAAAAAGTGCAGGTAAACGTTATCGTTTGCCTGCATTTTTATTATATGTAGTAACATTTCCTTATTTTCGTGTGCAATATTTCGCACTTTCTGCATTATACGAATGAGAGCACACGAGAAACGCTCTTTGTCATTATTAGATGAATTAAAAACTTAGATTCTATTTCTGAAGGCAATGTGCCGCGATGATGCAGCGCATTGCCTGTTTTGCTATAGGCACGTGAAGAAAGTTTATTTGCCCTTGCGCCTGTTGGCTCTCTGCTCCCGATATTTGGCTTTCTGCATCGCCGAGCCGCTGCCGTGGGCACCGGTGACATATTTCTTCTTCTTTGCCTTGGTCTTCACCTTGTCTTCACCGGTTTTCTTAGGACCGCCTTTGCCGAAGTTGATGCCGTTCATCAATATGTCGTCGAAATCACTCATGTCATATTCTTAATGGTGGAACAATCTTACCGAGGTGAACGCGCAGGCGATGCCATACTTGTCGCAGGTTTCTATCACATTGTCGTCGCGCACCGAACCGCCTGCCTGTGCTATATACTCCACGCCACTCTTGTGGGCACGCTCGATGTTGTCACCGAAGGGGAAGAAGGCATCGCTGCCGAGCGAAACGCCTGTCATGCGGGCTATCCACTCCTTTTTCTCCTCGCGAGAGAGCGGTTCCGGTTTTTCCTTGAAGAACACCTGCCATGTTCCATCGCGCAGCACGTCGTCGCTGTCGTCGCTGAGATAGACGTCGATTGTGTTGTCGCGGTCGGCACGGCGTATGTTGCCAACAAAGGGCAACGACATCACTTTCGGGTGCTGTCGCAACCACCAGATGTCTGCCTTGTTGCCTGCAAGTCGGGTGCAGTGTATTCTGCTCTGCTGTCCGGCACCTATTCCGATAGCCTGTCCGTCCTTTACGTAGCACACGGAGTTGCTCTGCGTGTATTTCAGTGTTATCAAAGCAATTATGAGGTCGCGCCGTGCCTCCTCACTGAAGGTCTTGTTGCGCGTGGGGATATTCTCGAAAAGCGAGGGATCGTCGAGGCGTACCTCGTTGCGTCCCTGCTCGAATGTTATGCCGAAGCACTGTTTCGTTTCAATCGGTTCGGGCACATAGTCGGGGTCAATCTTTATCACGTTATACGTTCCCTTGCGCTTTTCGCGGAGTATCTGCAGGGCTTCATCGGTGAAGTCGGGGGCTATCACGCCGTCGCTCACTTCCCTTTTCAGCAGCGTTGCCACTGCTGCATCGCAAGTGTCGCTAAGTGCCACGAAGTCGCCATACGAGCTCATACGGTCGGCTCCGCGTGCCCTTGCGTAGGCACATGCTATGGGCGAGAGTTCGATGTTAAGGTCGTCAACGAAGTAAATCTTTTTCAGGGTGTCGCTCAATGGCAGCCCCACCGCTGCTCCTGCCGGCGACACGTGCTTGAACGAAGCTGCCGCGGGGAGTCCTGTTGCCGCCTTCAGTTCTTTCACCAACTGCCATGAGTTCAGCGCGTCGAGGAAATTGATGTATCCGGGACGCCCGTTCATTATCTCTATCGGCAATTCTCCGGTCTGCATATAGATGCGCGAGGGCTTCTGATTTGGGTTGCAGCCGTACTTCAATGCTAATTCTTTCATTCTCTGTATTTAAATACTGTTACCGTTCGGGGTGCGAAATTAGCAATAAAATTGCAAAAAACGCGCTTTCAGCCGGATTTTTCCTCTTTATTCCTCAATAATAATCTCGTTTGCGCTGTGATTGCATGTCCCTGTCATTTGCACAACTTCCGCCACACTGGAGTAATCTCGCGGACATCGCCCACCTGCTTGCTCACACTCTCTCCCTCCTTGATGCTGATTTTATTCGCACCGCGGTAATACTCCACGTTGAGTTTTTCAGTTGTGATGTTGTATGACGATGTATAGGTTATGGCGTCTGTAATGCTGCTGTTTCGCAGCAATACATACTTCGCATGGAAAACTCCCGTGCCGGCACTTCCCGACACGATGACACCGTGGCGGGCAAAGGCAGCCTTGATTTTCCAATCTTCCGAGGTTATCAGTTTCGGCATCCCGTCGCCCATTGCGAATAATACGCCCTCCGCCTGTTCGTCTCCGCTGCGTAGCCACAGTTCCATAATGCCGTCGCCGTCGATGTCGATGAGTGCGAATTTTGTCAAATCCCCGATTTCTCCGCCTTCCTCCTCCTTGTATTGCGAGAGCATGCTGCCGAATTCGGTCAGCGTGTTTCCTTCGGGCACGAGGTTCATGCCGTCCCATGAAAACATGCTGCAGAGCACCGGAGCCCACCCCTTCACATGCTCGTTGATTATCACTTCTCCGCCTTCCTCGGGCAGTTTCATCGATTGACAGCCGCCTTCGGAGATTGGCAGCATGTGTTCCAAAAGTCGCGTTTCGGGCACGAGGGTGCTGCGGTTGGGGTCGAAGTCGTAGAAAGCCATTACCGATGGGCTGCCCTCACCACCGCAGATGTTCAGGGCAAAGAAGTAGTGCCCATTGCTGCGTATCCACATGCGAGCCTCAAGCCACGGCGTCTCCGGACTGCCGTAAGTCTGCAGGAACATTCCCGAACGTCTTTTCTCCACCGTGTAATCGTAGCCGGTGTCGCGATTCACCTTGTCGAACTTCTTGGGGGTGTCGTTGTTGAGCACTACCATTTCGCCCGGCAGAGTCTGCCACACGCCGTTGAAAGCCCTCACAAGGTCGGTCACTGTGGGCGAAGTGACATTCCTCGGGAGCGCGATTTCCTGATTTTTCCACTTTTCATTGATTTCTTTCAGCGACATTATATCGCTGCCATTCTGTGCAAATGCCGACTGTGCGAACATTGCCATAGCCATTAGCGAAAGCATAACAACTACACGTTTCATAAGTATTGGTATTTACAGTTTGATTGCAAAGATAATGTTTTATTTTGAAATATCATCTTTTCGGAGGAGTTTTCAGGTTGGATAGTAAATAAAATATCAGGACAATACTTTACCATTACGGATTATCGCTGAACGCTGAAGTCAATTTCCACTTCCCTTCCGATAATCTTCAGTCCGCTCAAATAGGCGATAGCAACCCCATAGTTTGTCATCGGTACTTGTTGTGAACGAGCTTTTGCAATACGGCTGAGCACATATTTTCGGTTAAACATGCAGGCACCGCAATGGATAATCAAGTCGTATTCGGAAAGGGTTTCGGGAAAGTCGTTGCCCGAAACGATGTCAATATGTAAGTCGGAACCGACGCTCCGGCGCAACAAGCGTGGAAGTTTCACCCTGCCAATATCCTCCGTAAGCGGAGCGTGCGTGCAGGCTTCTGCTATCAGTACGCGCGATTGCCCGGTGAGACTTTCAATGGCTGCTGCCCCTTCGACGAAGTAGTCAATGTCGCCTTTGTATCCGGCAAACAGTACGGAGAATGAGGTCAGGCGACTTTCAGCAGGCTTTTGACGATAGACAATGGGAAAAACCTGTGAGTCGGTGATAATCAATTTCGGAGGATGCAAGAATGTCTTCAAGGTATCTGCGAGTTTATCCGTGGTGCAGCATGTCACGATACATCTCTTGTCCAGCAGTTCACGAAGTGTCTGAACCTGTGGAAGAATGAGGCGTCCCTTAGGTGCCTGTATGTCTTGTGGCATCACTAAAAGCACCGTGTCGCCCTCTTTTGCCAAATCGCCGGTGATGCTTTCCGCGCCAAAATCCTCGGGTATTTTATTCAAGATTGCCTGAAATATTTCGGTCACTCCTATACTCTCTTTGGCACTGACAATCAAAGGACGCAGCCCTAAGCTGTTTTCTATCTGAGCGGCTGAGGCTTCTGTGTCCGGACGGAGGTCAGACTTGTTGAGTATAATCACCGTCGGAATGTGGTGCTCATGCAGCGACTCCAGCCACAGTTTCTCCTCCGCGCCGCCGTCTTCGCAAAGCAACAAGGCGACATCTGCTTTCTCCACGACTTTCAGTGTTTGCTCCACGCGCATGCTTCCAAGTTCGTCTTCGTTATCGTCGAACCCTGGAGTGTCAATGAACAGGCATGCACCGAGCGGGTGAACTTCCATTGCCTTTGTCACAGGGTCGGTCGTGGTGCCCGGCACGTCAGACACCAATGCTATGCTCTGCCCGGTCAGTGCGTTAATCAGACTCGATTTCCCGCTGTTTCGTTTTCCGAAAAGAGCGATGTGAAGACGGTTTGATTGAGGACTTTTGTTCATCTTTTCTTCGTTGTTTTTAAAATCTGAAGTCTCGCTTTCCCTTTTCTATCTCATGCAGATGTCTTACGGCTATATCCTTTATTTTAGGGTTGGGAATGCGGTTCAGTTCTTCTTTTATCAAGCGTATTCCTTTTTCTTTAGTGTCGGGCGACGCATAATCTTCCAGATATTCTTTCAGAGTCATCAGCGCATTGGGCTGGCAGCAGTTCGCTATCTGTCCGTTCTTCAAAAGCGACATGAAGCGGTCGCCGGTACGTCCTTCGCGATAGCATGCGGTGCAGAAACTGGGAATATGTCCCAAATCGAGCAGCCAATTCACCACTTCGTCGAGAGTTCGCCTGTCACTGACATCAAACTGAGAAGAGTCTTGCCCCTCTTCTTCTGCTCCGGCATAGCCCCCTACGCAGGTTCGTGATCCACCGCTGATTTGCGAAATGCCTAATTCAAGTACCTCGCGGCGTACGGCTTCGGTCTCACGGGTGGATATAATCATACCGGTATAGGGCACTGCAATACGCGTAACAGCCACTATGCGGCGAAACATCTCATCAGAAATGGCATTGGGAAAATCGTCTGTGGAAATGTCATCTGCCGGACAAATTCGCGGAACACTGACCGTATGCGGTCCTACTCCGAAAGCGGCTTCAAGATGTTCGGCGTGCATCAACAATCCGACAAAGTCGTAACGGTAAGTATTCAAACCGAACAACACCCCGATGCCGACATCATCTATGCCGCCTTGCATGGCGCGATCCATTGCTTCGGTATGATAGGCGTAATTGCTTTTGGGACCGGTGGGATGCAGTGCCTCATAGTTTTCCTTGTGGTAGGTTTCCTGAAACAGAATGTAAGTGCCGATGCCTGCCTCTTTTAGTCGGCGGTAGTTTTCCACCGTAGTGGCTGCAATATTCACGTTGACCCTGCGAATGGCTCCGTTTTTATGATGTATGCCGTAAATAGTCCGGATTGATTCGAGGATATATTCGATAGGATTGCGCCTCGGGTCTTCACCCGCTTCCAGAGCCAGACGTTTGTGCCCCATGTCTTGCAATGCTATCACCTCCTGTCTTATCTCTTCCTGCGACAGTCTCTTTCGCAATATTGTTCGGTTCTTGGCATGGTAAGGACAATACACGCAACCGTTCACGCAATAATTTGAAAGGTACAGCGGAGCGAACATCACGATACGATTGCCATAGAACTTCTGCTTTATTTCTTTTGCCAAACGGAAAATACGCTCCGTTAGGTCGGGCTCGTCGCACTCCAACAATACCGCCGCTTCACGATGCGAAAGTCCCTTGCACAACGCTGCCTTTTCAATCAAACCCTCTATCAGGCTGCGGTTAGTTCGATTGGCTTGCGCATATTCCAAAGTGTCTGATATCTCCTGATGGTTGATAAACTCTTCCGCTTTATCAGACTTTACATCATACCTTATCATATATACATACTCCTTAATGTTCTAACTCCGGCTTTCATAATCTCCTCTTGTTCCCGATAATTCATATCCAATCTTGTTCAACCGTTCTTTCAATTCCCGCAATCCCTCGGCTGCCTCCGCTCCGGCAAACGCCTTGTTGTCGTAAAGCGAATAATCTGCCCGCCGCTTTTGGGGCGAGAGGTTAGGCATCACCACGTTAGCACCGACCAGTATTCCCCGTTCCCTACCGTCGGGAACAAGCGTTGCCAATGCTGTTGTGGCAGGTATCAGTGTTGCCGGCAACATCAGTCTGAAAATAGAAATAAGCCTCAAGCATAAATCTACATCGCCGGGAGAAAACGCTGCAAGGGGAGTGTCATGGTGCGGAATGAAAGGTCCGAGTCCTATCATCTTGGGGCGAAACCGTTCGATGAAAAGAATGTCTTCCACCACGTGGTCTATGGTTTGATACGGACTGCCCACCATGATGCCTGTTCCCACCTGATAGCCGATTTCCTTCAGCCAGTCCAGACATTGTAAACGATGAACAAGCGACATGCCGGCAGGGTGCAACTTGCGATAGTGCTGCGCATTGTAAGTTTCATGTCGAAGCAAGTAGCGGTCAGCCCCTGCCCGGAACAAACGCTCATACGTTTCACGGGATTTCTCGCCCAATGACAACGTTATGGCACAATCGGGATAACGCCTTCGAATACAGGCAACGATGGTTTCCAGCCATTCGTCTTTCACATCCGGCATTTCGCCACCCTGCAATACAAAAGTGCGAAAGCCCAACCGATACCCTTCGTCACAACAGGCAAGGACTTCCTCTCCGGTCAACTCATAACGAGTTACACGCCTGTTTGACTTCCGTATTCCGCAGTAGTAGCAATCATTGCGACAACGATTAGTGAATTCTATCAGCCCACGGATGAAAATCTTATTGCCAAAACGAGCCAATGTCTCCTCCTGTGCTTGCCGGTGCAGATAGTTAGTAACCTCTGCATCGCGGCAAAGCAACAGTTGCTTGTATTCTCCGGCAGTCAATGTGCGTCTGCTGTTTAATCTGTCAACCAAATCTTTCATTGCAATTTTTCGGAGAATAGGAATGTTGATATTCGTTTCAAACACACGGTTTTTCAGGCGTGGAGATAGGACTAATGCCAAACTGCATCAGGACACTCATCGAGATGTCTCACCACCCGCATCTGAAAGAACCTCAATAGGTCTTCTCTTGTTTGGCAAGTTCTTTCACCAACTGTCGTTTGCCTGCCATGATTTCGTTGTGAGCACATGGTCCGGTGATACAACCTCCCTCGCATGCCATAACCTCGACGAAGTTTCCCGGAACCTTGCCGAACTTAGCATACGCCCGGAGTGTTCCGATGTTTTTCTTGTCTAAGTTAGCCACTTGAACGGCACTTACTTTGTCTGCCTCATCCTTCAAATAAGAGAGTACGGCTCCCATAACGCCACCTGACTGTGCAAAACCATGTGCTTCGCGCACGGAGGTGAATGTCATTGGGTATGGCTTTATCTCCTCGAGCTGAATGTCCATACCGCCAAAGATAGACGACACCTCCTCAAAGGTAAGTATGAAGTCCACCGCTTCGTCACGTTGTGCCTCCCTGCGCTTTGCCAAGCAAGGACCGATGAATACCACATTCGCATCGGGGTATTTCTTTTTCGCTATGCGCGCAGTATAGTACATCGGCGACCCGGTGCCCGATACGTAAGGCTTCATTTCCGGAACATGCTTGTTGACCATTTCTATATAGGAAGGACAACAGGAAGTGGTCATGAACTTCTGTCCCTCTTCCAGTTTCTCAACCAGTTCGTGTGCCTCATTGCTTACGGTTTCCATAGCCCCCTGCGCCACCTCAATGACGTCGGCGAAGCCAATCTCTTTCAGTGCACCATACACCTGCTCGATAGTAGTGTGGAACTGACCCAAGATGGAAGGTGCTACAATCGCCACCATTTTTTCTCCCTTGCTGATGCGGTATAACACATCGAACACATGCGATATTTCAAATATAGCACCAAACGGACAGGCATTTAAGCATTTGCCGCAATAGATACACTTGCTCTCATCAATATGCTCTATGCCTTCTTCATCCTTACTGATAGCTTTCACCGGGCATGCCTCTTCGCAAGGCACGGGGACGTAAACGATAGCATGATAAGGACAACTTTTGTGACAAATACCGCAACTGATACACAAGTCGTGATTGATGCGCGCCTGACTGTTTTCCTTCAGAGATACCGCCTTCTTAGGACAATTAGTCATACAGGTTCGCGCTATACATCCGCGACAAAGGTTGGTTATCTCGTAGTTTGTGTGCACACAGGCAGAGCAAGCCTCGTCTATCACGCACATGATGTTATCCTTAGGACTGCCGTTCTCAGCTCTGTCCACCGTGCGGGCAGCATATTCCGACAGCCGGGTCAGTTCGTCCGTCTCATCATTCATGTCCCACCCCAGTAGCGGTAATGATTTGTATTTCCACACTGCCCGTTCTTTGTGAATACAACAACGCCCGGCATGTTTCGACTTCTTTGGAGTCAACTCAATGGGCAGACGGTCTATTTTCTCTACAAGTTCGTTATTTTTCCACAACTTGACCAACTCCTTGAGCAGTCTGTGGCGCGCAATCATAGTGTTGTTTGTAAATGCCATGTGTTTTTCAAGGTTTAGATTTAACGCCTGCAAAGATAATGTTTTTTATGATAACGAATAATTTTTTGCTTAGATATTTTCATACCGGCACTCATTTTTTTCTTCTGTCATCACAACTTCTTATGCCATAAGTCCCAAAACTGTCCAGCCATTACTTGCAGACCCTATATCCCGAGGGTAAGCGTCACACATCCGGAACTTTAGAAAACTATAAAGGGAACAGCCGGTGAAGGCTGTTCCCTTTGTAGTTTTATGATAAAACCGGCAGCGTTACTTCTCTTCCGTCTCAATGCCTTTCCATACCAGAGCCGCGATAGCACCTCCCACCAACGGACCTACGATGAAAATCCAGAGGTTGGTGAGTGCCGTACCGCCTTGGAACAGTGCCGGTCCGATGGAGCGTGCCGGGTTGACAGACGTTCCGGTGTAGCGTATGCAGCAAAGGTGAACGAGCACAAGGCTCAGACCGATGGCAAGACCTGCGAAGTTGTTTGTCGCTCCGTTTGTCTTTGCTGTGGCACCGAGCACCACGAGAACGAACACAAATGTGAAGAATATCTCGGCAAGCAAGCCGCCAAGAACCGGAATAGTGCCGGCTCCGCTGGCTTGAAGGTCGTTTGCCCCCGTGCCTACAAGTCCCGACGAACTGGTTAGGGCATAGAGGATAGCCGCGCCTGCCACGCCTCCGATTACCTGAAACAGGATATACATTGCGGCATCCTTGCCGTTCATCCTGCCGCTGAGGAACACTCCGAGGGTTATTGCCGGATTGATGTGACACCCGGAGATTCCGCCTATGGTATATGCCATTGCCACCACGGAAAGACCAAATGCCATTGCTGTTCCAACGACTGTTTCGGGGTCACTGTTGGTGCAACCCAACGACACTGCTGCTCCGCAGCCCATGAGTACCAGCACCATTGTGCCGATAGCTTCTGCTAAATACTTTTTCATTGCTGATATTTTTAGAGTTAAAATAATTATCTGTTAAGATAATGCAAATATAATGTTTTTATCATTAGGATGCAAGTAAAAACTGAAAAATATCAATTTTTATTTGGCAAATTATTTTCTACCAATCAGTTGTTGCACCTTTCCCCCCCCCCGGAATTAACGTTTGTGCGGAGATGAGCCAAAAGCCTGATTTGTAGAATAGATTACGAAAAAAGGCATCCGTGAGGATGCCTGTTCTGCCGCTTGTTTTGTGATCCGTTTGGGGCTCGAACCCAAGACCCCAACATTAAAAGTGTTGTGCTCTACCAACTGAGCTAACGGATCTCCGCGTGCGCTATTCTTGCGAAAAGCGGTTGCAAAGGTACGGTGTTTTTTTTAAATCGCAAAATTATTTGCTATCTTTTTGATTTTTTTCGTCGGCAGCAGTGCTCTCTGCGACCATTTCCTCCATAGTGTCCTCGTCTTTTGTCACATATCGCTGGTAATAGGCGATGATGATAGTTGTGAGCGGTAGGGCGATAATCAGCCCGATGAAACCGAGTAGTGCTCCCCAAATGGAGAGTGAGAGGAGCAGTATGGCGGGGTTGAGCCGCATCGCTTTCCCCATTATCTTAGGGGTCACGATGAGGTCGATAATAACCTGTACGATGCAGAACACGGCAACGGCAGAGGCAAGGATAATCCAAAAGTTCTGCCCCGTATCCACTGCCTTGAGCAGTGCGAGGAATGCTGTGGGGATGAGTGCGAAAGTGTGGAGATAAGGCACGAGGTCCATTATGCCGATGAGTATTCCGAGACCTATCGCCATTGGGAAGTCGATTATGGTGAAACCGATGCAGAAGAGGATGCCCATCACGAGTGCCACAAGCCCCTGTCCGCGTATATAATTGTTCAGTTCTCGCTTCACGTCGCCCGCCAGTCCGGCCCAGAAGGGGCGGTTCTTCTTTGGGAAAATCTTTATCCAGTTGTGCGTGAGATACTCATAGTCGAGCAGGATGAAGAACATATATAATAATGTAATAAGCGAAGCGATGATGCTTATTATCACATTCGCCGTCTGTCCGAGCATGTTGAACACTTTCGGCATAGCTCCCTTTATGGCGTCGGTGACGTCTTTCTGTTTGAGCAAGTCTTCTATCTGTCGGTAGTGTTCGCTCACCCACTGTTGTATTGTGTGCGAGATGTTGTCAGAGTTGGTATGGTCTTGTACATACTGTGTTATCAGCATGCCCAGTTTCTCAAACTGTTCTATCATCGGCGGGAATATCAACCAGAACACTACGCCCAGCACTGCCGTAACGAATATCAGTGACACCACGATGCTGAGTGCGCGCGTGGGAACATGCAGGCGATACTGCGTGAAATGAACAATGGGGTAGAGCAGGTAGGCAAGCAGCCATGCCACAAAGAACGGAAGCAGTACGCTGCTGAGATAGTCGATCGCGAATATCACGGCGGCGACGACCAATGCTGTGATTACCCACCTTATCAGTTTGTCGAATGTGATTTTCTGTTCCAGCATCTTACGGTTGTTTTATCCCTGCAAATATACGCATAGGTTTTGAGAATGGCAAGCAAACGTTAGTTTTTTTGTCGTTGCTCCTAATGTTATTATCGCTCCGTAACCATAAGACATAAAAACGTTCACCCACTTTCAGCATATCATGTTAACGAGACATGCCGAAAGCGGGTGCGATATGTTTGTTAAGAGATTTATATTATCAATATGTGTTTGCACCCGGTACGGCGATGAACGGGCGCACAAACACCGGTGTGTTCTTGTTATATCCTTCTCCTCCGTATGATGATATGCGCAGGCGTGTCAGTGCTTCAGACACTTCCTCGCGTCCCCACAACATTGTCACCGGGACAAAGTTTGACGCGACATCTTCCGAACTGCAGATATACTTTCCGTAAAGCATAGGCTTTCCAACCTCACAACCTATATATTTCCCACTTGGTATTTTCCTTGTCATGGCATCGTTTGCTATCATTGAGAACATCTCGGATGTGTAGATTGGCACGGCAACATATTTGTTTTTGTCAAAAACAATTTCAAGGTTGTTTTCTGCATAAGCCTGCCACTGCGAGCCACTCGGAACAAACCACTTGGAGTAGGTGTCGTATGGCACAGGCTTCTGTCCGTTAGGCAGCAGATTGTTCTCATCCATTCCATAATTACTGCCCACGACTTTGAATGCCGGGAAGTTAGGATTCTCCGTCTTCATACCGTTGTAATAAGGAGCGCGGCTCTCCGGGCTTGGGTTGTAAGTATGTCCATATCCGTCCCAATCGGTAGCTTGTGAAGAAAATGCGCTATATGGGGTGCCGTCAGAATTGTAGTTGTCGAGAGACGTGTCTGTTCCGGTTCTCCACGCGTATTCATTTTTAGTGCCATCGGTGGCATCTATAAGTCCGATTGCTATGCGCTTAGGTTTCTCTCCGCCCCCGGTTGCAGTGGCCTCGCCTACCATATCTATGTTGTTAGGATTGTCGATTACCCATGCTATCGGGTATCCTTCAGAATTTTCCGGGTGGCTGTAATAGTCCTCAAGTGTTGCTATTTTGCCATCGTTGAAAGCATAAACGTATTTCGACTCGTCGAAGTTCAGAGTCAGATGATATTCGCCACTATGGTCGTTGCGGTCATTGTCGGCATAGAATTTTTTCCCCTCTCCTCCTTTTTTGCCTAACTTCTTATGGAAGACTCTGCCATCAGACAGCGTGATGAAGAAGTCGAGAGGCTTGTTTTGGTTAATCTCATGTCCCTGAGAGCCGTGTGGTTCATGCCCGGGCAGCAGGCGCACATAGAAATCCATATTCTGTGTCCCGTCTGCGCTTTTTGCTATTCCGTTGACAATCTTTATCAAATAGCCATTTTCACTTGTTCTGGGTGTAACCTCGATTGTGCCCATGTCCATTGCGTGCTCATCATAAACCATTGTGCCATATCCGGAGTGTTTCAATTCGATGCGGTACTGATTTGCGGCTCCCGTAATTTTTATATTTTCAATATATACGTTGTTCACTGTTGCCGGAAACTTAGGAGTGCAACGGAATACGCACAACTCGTGATACATTGACACGTTGCCATTTGTGTTGAACGTGTTGCCGCTTCCTGTGAGTTCTCCGGATCCATACATCAGATCACAACGATTCATTTGTTCCAATGTTCCTGATTGCCACGGTAGGTCGTATGTGATATATGATGTGGGAATAGCACTTGTGCCTAATTGAACTTTATTAGACTCTAAAAAATCAGGTGCCGGATAAATTATCTGTATCTTTCTGTCTCTGGCAGCATTATTGGGTGTTATATCACTCTTCAGGCTTTGGAATTTACCATTTTTTGTTCCTGCTCCTTCTATGAGTGTGAACTTTTCGAGAGTAGGTGTCCCGTCCTCTTTTCTTCCGTGAACGTAGATTTGGTCGCCTTCTTCCCATACCACTGCGAGACTGCCGTTTTTTTGTTCGTAGCTTGTGCGTGTATCTTCCTTACCCACACCAATGGTCACTACGTTCTTCCCGCTTATGGGCTCCGGAATTTCAATTTGCTCATCGGAACTGCACGAGGGAAACATAAATAGTGAAACGCATACTGTAACTGCTGTGATAAATTTCTTTTTCATGTCAATGATTGTTTTTAGATGTTATCAAGGTCTTCTTCAGAAATCTCTTCTTCGTTCTCATCAAACAGATCCACGGTGTCGGTATTGTTACCTACGTTTACACGGTTGCTGCCTGTGATTAAAGGTTCATATCCTTCGATAGGCGAGGCGGCAATATTTTCCTGCCAGCCTACAATGGATGCTTCAGGAGAGACATACTGCCGTTTCTCTTGTTCGTTAGAATAATTTGTCTTTAATTTTTCCATAACTAAAATACAATTTAAAAGTGTTAGTGAATATGTTAAATCTTTATGTTTGCCACTAAAAACCACTGTGCGCGACTTACTGTCACGACAAATGAATTGGCTTGTTCCCACAAGCCGAGATATCGCAAAGATAATATTTTTAGTGTTTTGTGGAGTTATTTTATCAAAACATTTAATAAATATTTAATTGCCCCCCCCGTTTTAATATATTTTCACATGTAAGTCTAAGATAATCTAAATAAATCGGTTGTTTTGTTGCTGGCTGTGCCACTATTTTTCCTCTGTTGTTAACTCCCTTTGGTAGCACTCTCGGCACAGGGGTTCGTATTCATGAGTCTCTCCGAGGAGCACTCGCTTGTCGCTTTCCACCAAACGGTGGCTTACGTATGCCTGCGAACCGCACTTGACACAGATGGCGTGCACCTTCTGAACGTCGTCGGCAACGGAACAGAGGGCGGGAATAGGTCCGAAGGGGTTGCCCTTGAAGTCCATGTCGAGACCTGCAATGATGACGCGCACACCACGGTTGGCAAGTTCGTTGCACACGCCGACAAGACCATCGTCGAGAAACTGTGCCTCGTCGATGCCGATAACTTCGTTGTCGCCTGCCATGAGGAGTATCGACGAGGAGGAGTCTATCGGGGTGCATTGTATCGAGTTGCGGTCGTGACTCACCACATCGGCGTCGGAATAACGTGTGTCTATGGCGGGTTTGAATATCTCAACCTGCTGCTTTGCAAACTTTGCACGTTTGAGTCTGCGTATGAGTTCTTCGGTCTTTCCTGAGAACATGGAGCCGCATATCACCTCTATTCTGCCGTGGCGACGACGCTCGCCTGTAATGTTGTCTGTCATTGTAGATGAATTTGTTGGTGCAAAAATACGAAGGGAAAACCGAAAAAACAAATTTTCGGTGGAGTTTCAGACAAAAAGACAAACAGAGTTTCATAAAAACGGCAGGACTCTCTTCTCTGACGAAGACATCCTGCCGTAGTGCCAAATAGTTTTTAACGGGTTAGTAAGCAGTATTCTGCGGGTCGAAGTTTGCCCAGCCAAGACTCCAGTCGTTACCGTCGGGGAACGCACCGATACCGCTGTACTTCTTGTTGATGTTAAGAATAGAGCTTATGCCGCTCCATGTCTGTGCCGTCCAAGCGGCAATGATAGTGTTGTTGTTTTCCGGGCGTTTGATATATGTGCTTGTGAAGGAGGGCTTCGCTGGGTCTGTTGTCTTAGACTTGTAGTCGTATAGTTCATCTTTGTACACCTTGTTGAAGTCTGACCCGATTATGTCCGATCCAACGAATGTGATGTCGCCGAGCTTGAGCACACAGTTGGTAGCAGCCTCCTGAGTGTTGCCCTTCTCATTGTCAAGTATAACACCGACGGGCCATCCCACCACGAGGCTCCTGTCGCAGCTGAGGTGAGAGTTGCGACGTATGTGCATGGCCGCCTGAAACAGCCCCATTGAAGAACCGTTCTCGGGGTTCATACCGCCACCGTTGATGTAGTTGACATCATTCTTGAAGTTGGCATCGAAAGCCTTTGGACCGAAGAATGACATGTAAGAGAACTTCACGCCGGTGTAAGGCTCTGCAGTGGTGCCGCCGGCATTGTTGTCACTCTCGAAGCCGTTACTCTGAGAGGCATCAGCCAAGCGTGAGTCTCTTATAGAGATACCATACTGCACATTGCCGCTGTAACCATTGTCTGTATCGAAGTCGTCGTCCCAACCGCGGTAAGCTATGAGGTACTTAGCGTTGACTGTGCCGCCGAACCACTCGTAGGAGTCGTCGTTGGAGTAGCTCACCTGAATGTGGTCGAGAGTTGTGCCTGCACCTACAGAACCGAGTGTGAGACCGTTGATTTCCTTATCTTTCTCGAAAGGATAGCCTGCAAACTCGATGCGCACGTATGAGAGTACACCGGAGTTGTCGTTAGCGTCGGTGCCGCCGTGCTTTGTGCGCGGACCGCCCTCGATTTGCTGCGCCATAGTACCGTTGTTGTTAGGAGCCTTACCGCAGATTACCAATCCTCCCCAGTCGCCCGGCTTACGGTTTCCTGCGCTCTGTGCAGATGTGAACACGATAGGCTCGTTCTGATTACCTTTAGCGATGAGTTTGCCCCCCGGCTCAACGATGAGTGTTGCCTTTGTGCCTTTGTCGCCTTTGATGATAGTGCCAGGCTCTATGGTAAGGGAAGCACCGCTCTTTACATATACCCAACCCTTGAGGAGATATTTGCCTTTCTTGATTGTCTGATTACCGGTGAATACGAAGCTTGACTCGCCGTTACCGATAACAGTACCATTAGGATTTTCTTTGCCGTCGGCATCGAAAAGGAGATGGTCGCAGGCGGTCAGACCGTCGTCTTTAGACCATACATACTTGACGGTCTGCTCCTCCGGCTGAGGCACTTGTGAATTGTCGTCGTCACTGCAAGCTACAAATGTAGTTGCGAGAGCCAAGATGCTCATGCATCCAAGAAATTTGTACATTTTCATAATAACAAAATTAAAATTTATAAGTTGCGGTTAAACTAAAATTTCTACCCGGTTTATATTTACGTGTCGTTTGATGTATCTCCTTGTTTGTTCCGTCGGGATATACGAGTTTGGAGAACTGCTTGAACTCGATGTTTTGGTTGAATATGTCCCTCACGCCGAGTTTTATTTCGAAGTGTGAGCCGAAACGTTTTGCTGCGGTGATGTCCAACGCGTCGCGCGGCATTTCATAACTGTCGGGCACTTTGACACTCTTGTCTGTCTCGCCACCGCCCATTGTGCGACCTACGCCCACGATGCGCTTGCCGATGCGGTTGTAGAGGAGGTTGACGTCAAGCTGAAGTTTCTCGTTCTTATAGAATAGCCCTGTGTTGACAAGATAAGGAGACTGCCCCTGCATGGCACGGTCATACTCCATGCTGCCTTGCTCAAACCTGACGCGGCTGTGGATGAGTGAACCATTGAAGCTCCATGAGAAGTCTCTCAGTCCGATGAAGTCGAGCGACTTGCGGATGTCGAGTTCCACACCGAAGTTGTCTGCAGACTTAGCATTCTTGTATGAATAAATCACGTCTGTACCTCCCGACATTGTGTAAACCCACTCTATCGGAGAGTTGAAGTGCTTGTAAAATCCTGCGATAGATATTACTTCACCGCGGCCGGGATACCACTCGAAGCGCAGGTCGAGATTGTCAACATAGCAGTTCTTGAGGTTGAAGTTACCTTGCACGTCGCTGGCGAGGTCGAAGTCATAGTAAACAGACGGTGAAACCTCGCGGAACTCGGGTCTGTTGACATTGCGCCCGTAGCTCATACGCATCTGCACCTTGTCGTTGAAGCGGTAGGTGGCGTTGAGTGAGGGGAAGAGGTCGCCATGACGATAGAAGTGGCTGGAATGGCTTTCCTCATACTGGCGGGTGTTGGAGATGAGTTCCATTTGGTTCCACTCGTAGCGCAGACCGGCAAGGACAGTGAGATTGCCGAATGGGAGCGTGGTCGAGATGTATCCGGCCCCCTGAGTGTTCCTGCCGCTATAGTCGTTGATTTTGTTAACATCCTCCAAGAGATAGAGCCTGTCTGCGCTGAAGTTGTCGCTGTTGGAGAGCAATGTCGGCATATCCGTGGAGCGAAATCCCTCGGGCATATTGTTGCCGTAAGAGTTGTACCAGTAGATGAAGTTGCGGGTGTAGTAGTCGCGTGTGCGGTACTCTCCGTAAGCTCCCACCTTGAGTTTGGGCATCCATGACCCGAATGCGAACTGATGTTCGTCATTGACCTGTGCTGATATGATGTGCTCGTCTAATGAGGTCCACTCACGCGAGATGTCGTTCTGGTAGAGCCAGATGTACTCGTCTCTCTTGTTCGGGTCTTCATTATAGAGTATGTATTTGCGGCGGTCAGGCAACCTGCGGTTCGCATACGCATAGCCGACGCTCCAGTCAAGTGCATCGCCGCCGAAGGTGTGCTTGCCGGTTATCTGACCTGTATATGTGGTGCGGCTGCGATAGTAGTACTCCGCGGATTTTTCGGGTTCCGACTGTGCACTGATTCCCTCACGGTTTGTGTAACGGCTATTACCAATCTGATTGAAGATGTTCTTCAACTGATACTTGTTGTTGCCGCTCGGCGAGAGGTAAGTGAAGTTGAGCATGGCTCCGAGTCGCACATTGTGGTTATACTGATTGTCTGTAGAGAGACGAAGCGGGTTCTCTCGGTCGTTCACCACATCATAAGCATCGTAGAAGTTGTTTATCATGTTGGTGTAGGTACGATACTCATTGGTATAGTTGACCGATGCAATCATGCCGAGCCGTGCACCGTTGATTTGCCAACTGCGCCCCAAGTCGGCACTTACCTTGAGTTCTCCTATGGGGGTCTTCTTGCTAACCATCCAGTCATTGTTTAGCCCGTTGCCTGCGAGATCTATCATTGCGTTGCCTCCACTGTTCTGCCCGAGTGTATTGAGACCGGTCTTGATGCCATTGTTCAGTGAGCGCAGTCCGCTGTCGAAACCGAGCCAGTCGGTACCGGAGCCTTTGGTGGAATAGAAGTCGGAGAATGCAGATCGGTCATTCCAACCGCCTCCTACGCTGATGTTGAACTCGTTCTTAACAGGTATTTCCTTTGTGTTAATCATGATGAATCCTCCGGTATAGTCGGCAGGATACTCCGGTGACGACACCTTGATGATTGTGAGATTGTCAATCTGCGAACTGGGTATCATGTCGAACGAGAAAGCTCTTGAGTCTGCCTCCGAACTGGGCACAGCACCACCGTTAATCCACACATTATTATAACGCTGGCTGAGACCGCGCACCATGACAAACTTGTCGTCGATGAGGCTCACTCCGGGAATACGGCGTATGACCTCGCCGGCATTGGAATCCTGCGTGCGTTTGATTTCTCCTGCCGATATATTGCTCACTATGATAGGGCTCGCTTTCAAGGCTTGGACATTGGCAGTCTCTGTGTTTTTCCTCTCTACGCCGGTTACAACTACTTCGCCGAGACTCTGTTCCTCGACAGACATCAATACATCTAATGGTGTTCCGGCATTGTCAGACGTCGCTTTAACTCCGTCTATTTCTTCGCTCTTATAAGAAATAGACCTGAAGACAAGTTTGTAACTCTGCCTTTCCTTTAGTCCTGAAAGCACGAAATTACCGTCAACGTCGGTGATGGTTCTGATATTGGCACCGACAACTTCTACAATCGCGCCTACAATAGGCTCCTTTGTCTTCTCGTCTGCCACGCTTCCACGAATGCTCTGGGCTAATGATGCCATTGCCGGAATGAGCAATAACACTGCAAGCGCAACAAGTCTTAAACTACTTTTCATTTATTCTTTTTATTTTTCTCTTTTTCGAGTGCAAAGGTAGATAAGGGATGTTACATACTAATTTCGTTTGTCTTACAAGAATATTAAAAACGAAATATCTGTTTGCTTCTTATTAAGACAGCTCGCATATTGAGAGTCATTGCTGGCGGCTTGGCATGGAAAACCCGTTGCCATGCGAGGATGCACAGACAGAATAAGCATATATTTAATGAATACTAATGCTGCGGATTTATACGGAGATCAGGAGGATGAAAAACTGTTTAGAATGTAATACTCTTCCGCTTGAGTATTTGTCTTACATGCCGTGGCGGGCTGCTGCTCAAGAATTTCCGACTCGCTGTCTATTACTCGTCAAAATAATATCCGAACCCGAGTCTTGTCGCAAGATTGTCGGCATAGGGTCCGAGTTTCTTACGTACTCGTGTGATGTTCACATCCACCGTGCGATCGGACACGATGACATCCATTGGCCATATCCGGCGTATGAGGTCATGACGCGAGAATACTCTCCCTCTATGCTCAAGCAGAGTGCATAGAATGCCGTATTCTGTCTTGGTGAGTTCAATGTCTTCACCGTTGACGCGCACTGTCTTGCGATCCGTGTCAACCACAAGACCCTTGTATGTCAGCGTGTGGTGCGACACCTCTTCGGCAATAGGCTTTGATTCCATGCGTCTGAGCACGGCGCGTATTCGGAGTATCACCTCACGTATGGAGAACGGCTTTGAGATATAGTCGTCGGCACCGATGTTGAAGCCGGTAATCTTGTCGTTCTCCGTTCCTTTAGCTGTGAGGAAGATTATTGGCACGTGCTTGGTGGCAGAATTCTCGCGTAACTCGCGTGCCACGGCAAATCCGCTCATACCGCCCATCATCACATCTAGCAGTATCAGATGACAGTTTGCAATGTCCATATCCAATGCCTCCTCGCCCGAGTTTGCAACATCGACCTCATACCCTTCTGTCTCAAGGTTGAACTTGAGTATCTCGCAAAGGTCTTCCTCATCATCCACTACCAAAATTCTCGTAACTTTCTCTTCCATTACATTGCAAAGCATAGAAATAAATATTATTTATCTGCAAAATAACTGCTTAAAAATTACATACACGCTACGATAATATTACAATAACGTTAAAAACGAATATTAAGGGTATGGAGCAAGGAAAAATCCCGTGGACAACTTCGTTATACACCATGAACTGTTACAGATTGCCAATGCTAAAACGTCGCATACGGCAGAGTTGTAGTCAATCCCCGATTTGAATACCAATTTCCATGCCTTCCTGTTGCTTTTCTGTCTTAACCCCTATGTCTTTATGTCAAAAATATTTTGTCTTACGCTCATTTTGCACTACCTTTGCACCCGATATGACAGGAATAAAGAAACTTGATGTTTTCATGACCCGGCAATTCCTGCTGCTTTTTGTCGGTACGTTCTTCATAAGTCAGTTCGTGCTTATGATGCAGTTCCTGTGGCAATACATAGACAAGTTGATAGGCAAGGGTCTCACCATCGACGTGCTGGCGCAGTTCTTTTGGTATATGAGCCTGATGCTCGTGCCCCAAGCCATGCCGTTGGCGATACTCCTCTCGTCGCTCATCACTTTCGGAAATCTCGGTGAAAGCTCCGAACTCACGGCGATAAAGGCAGCCGGAATATCCCTGTTGCAGTCGATGCGCTCGCTCACGGTGATAGTAATCCTCATTGCGATGCTCTCGTTCTTCTTCCAAAACGTTGTCGGTCCGAGTGCCAACATGTCGTTTGCGCAGCTGCTGCTGTCGATGAAACAGAAGAGTCCGGAACTGGAGATACCCGAAGGGGTGTTCTACGACGGCATACCCGGAAGCAACATCTACGTGCAGAAGAAAGACGGCGAGACAGGAAAACTCTACGGTATAATGATATATCGCATGACCGACAGTTTCGAAGATGCCGCCATAATACTCGCCGACTCTGGCATGCTGCAATCCACGGCAGACAAGAAACACCTGCTGCTGAACCTTTGGAACGGCGAATGGTTCGAGAACATGAAAAACTCGCAGATGTCTGAAAATGCTTCTGTGCCATATCGCAGGGAAACATTTACAAAGAAGAGGATAGTGTTCGACTTCGACTCCGACTTCAATCTTGCAGACGCCGGAGCACTGGCAAACAACGCAAGGGGAAAGAGCCTGAGCCGCATAAAGCGCGACCTTGACTCGCTCCGGCAGACCTACGACAGCATCGGACGCTCGTATTACAACACCATGCCGATGGCTATCGCAAACATGCAGGTTCTCACAAAAGGAAAAAAGGTGGACAGGAAAAGGGCAGAAGAAATGGCAGGAACGAAGTCGTTCAACATCGATTCGGTGTTCTCGAAGATGCCGACAGACAAGAAACTCGCCGCCGTGAACAGTGCCATGATGCAGGTGCAGACCGAAGTCTCGGAGGTGAGTTTCCGCGCTATGGTGACGTCAGACGGCGACCGGCTGATAAGGCAGCACCAAATAGAAGCGATAAACAAGTTCACGATGTCGCTCTCGTGTCTGATATTCTTTTTCATCGGTGCCCCCCTCGGTGCCATTATACGCAAGGGAGGACTCGGAGTGCCGGTGATAATCTCGGTGATAGTGTTCATCATTTACTACATCTTCGACAACACCGGCTACCGAATGGCGCGTGGCGGAATGTGGGCGGTATGGTTCGGCAAAGGCATAGCCCCCGCAGTACTCATCCCACTCGCCATATTCTTCACCTATAAGGCAAACAACGACTCGGTGGTGTTCAATCTCGATGCCTATCGCGAGTTCTTCATGCGCCTGCTCGGCATGCGTATAAAGCGCAACATCGTGAGAAAAGAAGTGATAATAAACGACCCGGAATACAGCCGTGACAGCACCGAACTGGCAGCAATCAGCGACGAGATAGCCGCCTATGCCAATGAGCATAGGCTTGTGAGACTGCCCGGGGTGGTGAAGGTGTTCTTCAGATACCAACCCGACCATGCGATAGAAAACATCGGCGGCAGGCTCGACAGGGTGATAGAAGACCTATCCAACACGCGCGACAGGGTGATACTGACGGAACTGAACAACTACCCCGTGATGTCGCTCACGGCACACACCCGACCGTTTGAGCGCAAGTGGCTCAACGCAGCCGCGGCAATACTGTTCCCTTTGGGCATCGTGCTGTATGTAAGGATGTGCCGCTTCCGCTTTCGACTTTATCGCGACCTGCGCACGATAAGGCGTACCAACGAGAATATAATAAAAAGAATAGGAGAGATGTCGCCACAATGACATTGCCCGAAACGTGAGAATATAATTCAGGAAAGTTAAACCATATTATTATATATAATGTATATGAAGGATTTCAAACTTAGTAGCATAGAAGACGCTTTGAAGGACTTCCGCGACGGAAAGTTCGTAATCGTGGTGGATGATGAAGACCGCGAGAACGAGGGCGACCTCATCTGTGCAGCCGAAAAGATAACACCCGAGATGGTGAACTTCATGCTGAAACATGCGCGAGGAGTGCTCTGCGCGCCGATAACAAAGTCGAGATGTGAGGAACTGGAACTGCCGCATCAGGTGACAGACAACACCTCGGTGCTCGGAACGCCGTTCACCGTCACCGTGGATAAACTGGAAGGATGCTCCACTGGTGTGTCTATATACGACCGATGCGCTACCATAAGGGCTCTCGCCGACCCGCACAGTACGCCGCAGACATTCGGACGACCGGGGCATGTGAACCCTCTCTACGCACAGGAGAACGGAGTGCTGAAACGCAGCGGACACACCGAAGCGGCGGTTGACCTGTGTAAAATGGCAGGACTCTATCCCGCCGGGGCGTTGATGGAAATCATGAACGACGACGGAACAATGGCGCGTATGCCGCAGTTAGTGGAGTTCGCAAAGGAACATCAGCTGAAAATCATCACCATAAAGGATATGATTGCCTATCGGCTCAAGAAGGATTCGCTCGTGGAGATGGGCGAAATAGTGGATATGCCGACGCAATACGGACACTTCAAGTTCGTGCCGTTCAGACAGACAAGCAACGGAGTGGAGCACTTCGCACTCGTGAAAGGAGAGTGGGAGGAAGGAGAACCCGTGCTGGTGCGTGTCCACTCGTCGTGCTCCACGGGAGACATTCTCGGAAGTATGCGCTGCGACTGCGGCGAGCAGCTACACAAATCAATGCAGATGATAGAACAGGAAGGCAAGGGAGTGGTGGTTTACATGCAGCAGGAAGGAAGAGGTATCGGGCTGATGAACAAAATTGCGGCATACAAGCTGCAGGAAGAAGGGCTCGACACGGTGGAGGCTAACGTTCACCTCGGCTTCAAACCCGACGAGCGCGACTATGGGTGCGGGGCACAGATACTGATGAAACTCGGCGTGCAGAAGATGAAACTGCTGACAAACAACCCCGTGAAAAGGGTAGGGTTGGAGGCCTACGGATTGCAGATTGTTGAAAACGTATCCATCGAAATCTCGCCGAACAAGTATAACATAAAATATCTGCGCACTAAGAAAAACCGTATGGGGCACAACCTGCACCTGTGAAACCTAATCCAAGACGACCGCCGCATGAGATGCCTGTCACGACAAGATAGAAATCCGTGCGGCAGTGTTTTTCGTTTTTTTCAGCGTAAAAATGAAATAAAAAGACAATTCTTTCGTTTTGGAAAACAGATATAACTACACTTCTGCAGGCATAACCGGATAATGACTTCCGGAAATCGCGATGCCCGGCAATGTCGGGATTGCCGTAAAGCAAAACCCGACAGATTACAGAAAGGAGATATAAAATGAGTCCCGATAAGGACTATCAGCAAGATTGAAATGATAAGAAAACCGCGAAAATTAGTTGGAAAAACATCTGTTTTGCAAAAAAAACAGAACCATTCCTTGTTAAAACTTATTAAACATCGTTGTAGTTTTCCATTATTTATTATCTTTGCGCAACTATTCTTTAGGCATCCGATGTGTGCCGGCGGAATTAGTTCGTGTTCTGAATGAAAAAAGAATTTTATTAATAACTTAAATTATTTACATCTAAAATTAAACATTTAAATTATGGCAAGTACACAAAAGACCGCAAGTCCTAAGAAATCTCAGGGCTTCACAGGAGTAAGAGGCGCATTCTGGATTATCATCGTTTGCGCTATTATCGCTTTCTCTTTGTTCTACACATGGTTTGCAAACCCAATGCACTTCCAAGACGGAGACCCTGCAAACAGTCCTATCGACGTTTGGGGTACTATCTTCAAGGGAGGTATCATTGTGCCGGTTATCCACTCTCTGTTGCTCACCGTAATCGCCATGTCGATCGAACGTTGGCTCGCTCTGAAGACTGCTTTCGGCAAAGGCGCACTGCCTAAGTTCGTTGCAAACATCAAGGCAGCCCTCAATGCAAACGACTTTGCTAAGGCTCAGCAGCTCTGCGATGCTCAGAAAGGCTCTGTAGCAAACGTAGTTGGTGCTTCGCTCCGCGCTTACAAAGAAATGGAAGCTACTTCAGGACTGAAGAAGTCACAGAAGATTGCCAAGATTCAGCAGGCTCACGAAGAGGCAACACAGCTCGAAATGCCTACACTGACAATGAACCTTCCGATTATCGCAACCATCGTAACGCTCGGTACACTTACCGGACTTCTCGGTACCGTTGTCGGTATGATTCGCTCATTCTCTGCTCTGTCTGCAGGTGGTGGTGCCGACTCTGCCGCTCTTTCAGAAGGTATTTCTGAGGCTCTTATCAACACCGCATTCGGTATCGGTACTTCATGGTGTGCCGTAGTCTCTTACAACTATTTCACAAACAAGGTTGACAAGTTGACATTCGCACTTGACGAGGTTGGTTATTCTATTGCTCAGACATACGAAGCAAACCATACGGAAGAGGCTTAATTTTTGCTAACCCTTTAAAATTTTATCGCTATGGGTAAAGTAAAAATTAAGAAAAGTGACATCTGGATAGACATGACACCTATGTCCGATGTTATGACCCTGTTGCTTACCTTCTTCATGCTTACATCTACGTTCGTAAAGAACGAGCCTGTGAAGGTGATGGCCCCGGGTTCTATCTCGGAAATCAAGGTGCCTGAAAACGGTGTCCTTACAATATTGGTGAGTCCTGAAAAGGACGCAAATGGCAAGCCTACGGGCGAAGGTCAGGTGTTTATGAGCATCGACAACACCGAACAACTCGGCAATGCTTTGGCAGACATGGCGGGAAGATTTAACGTCACGCTGACACCTAAGCAGATTGAGACATTCAAAACCGAAGCAATGTTCGGAGTCCCGATGTCAAAGATGAGCGCATACCTGCAGCAACCAAGCGCAAGCCGCAACAAGATGATTGTCAAAGAGGGAATACCTCTCGATTCAATACAAGGCGGTATGAGCGAGTTCCAGCAGTGGGTTGACGCCGCACGTACAGTGAATGACAAAGTAAAAATTGCTCTGAAGGCAGACGCCAAGACACCTTATAAAACAATAAAGAAGGTGATGAACGAACTTCAGGACATGGACGAAAGTCATTACTTCATGATTTCTCAACTCGATGCCGGCAAGTCGGCAGAGGCTAATTCTTATGTAAGGGGAGGCAACTGATTATGGCACATAAAAAAGAAAGCAAACAGAAGAAGATGAATGTCCGTGTGGACTTCACTCCAATGGTGGATATGCTTATGCTTCTCATCACGTTCTTCATGCTCTGTACAACGCTTAGCAAACCGAGCACAATGGAGCTCACCATGCCGAGCAACGATGACACTACGACTGAAGAACAGAAGAATGAGGCCAAGGCTTCCCAGACGGTAACGGTATATCTTGCGGCTAACAACAAGATTTACTATGTCGAATATGACGACGAAGGAAATGCCAAAGAGTTGCAGGAGACTACGTGGAGCAGCAAGGGAATACGCGACGTGTTGCGCTACCACGCCATCGGCGACGGTACGAAACCTACAAACCGCATCATCCTTGCAGTGGAGGAACTGAAGCAGAAACGCAGCAAGAACCCCAAGCAGTGGCCTGACAGCATATATCAGAAGGAACTCGCAAAGATAAAGAGGGGTGACCTCGGTACGGAGAAAATCCTGACGATGACTGTCGTTATCAAACCCACAGACAACTCTACGTTCAACAACATGATTGACGCTCTCGACGAAATGCAGATCCTCAGTATCGGAACATACGTCATCGATAAACTCAATGACAATGACCTGAAGATACTCAAGGAGAAGAATGTTCAATTGTAACGATAAATCATAATAAAGCAAGAAAAAATGGCAAAAATAGATCTTTACGATCCTAAATGGGTCGAGTTGGTGTTCGCCGATAAGAACAAAGCCTACGGAGCCTACGTGCTGCGTAAGGGAACTTCGGGACGTAACATCAAAGCCCTTGTGATACTGATTGTCGTTGCAGCATTGGTCGGTGGCGGTCTCGCTTACAAGGTTCACCAGAACAAGATAGAGGCAGAGAACCAAGCTTATCTTGAAGCTCTCGAACTGCAGAAACTGCAGGAAGCAGCCAAGAAAGATAAAAAGGAAGAAATCAAGGTGCAGCCGAAGGTTGAGCCTAAGAAGGAAATTCCCGAGGTTCGCGAGTCTCAGAAGTTCACCGCTCCTGTCATCAAGAAGGACGACCTCGTGAAAGAGGAAAATCAGGTGAAGGCAATGGACGACCTTGATAAGGAAGCCGCTGTCAGCAATGTTGACCAAGAAGGTACCAAGGACCGTACTATGGAGGCTATCCGTAACGATATCAAGGTTGACCCGGAACCAAAGCAGGAAGTGAAGCAGGAAGTCGCAACCAAGGTGTTCGACGTTGTGGAGCAGATGCCTTCGTTCCCCGGAGGAAACGGCGCACTCATGCAGTACCTGTCAAGTAACACCAAATACCCGACTCTCGCCGAGGAGAATGGTGTGCAGGGACGCGTCATAGTGCAGTTCGTTGTCGGCAAAGACGGCTCTATATCAAACGTCAAGGTTGTGAAATCTGTTGACCCATCACTCGACAAAGAGGCTGCCCGCGTGGTAAGCAGCATGCCTAAGTGGATACCGGGAAAGCAGAACGGTCAGGCAGTGAATGTTAAGTACACCGTGCCTGTAACATTCAAACTTCAGTAATCACAAAATGAAACAATCCAAATTCTACATCATAGTAGGATTGCTCTTACCCTCATTGTTCTTCTTCTCGTGTACCGGGAAGAAGGACAAGAGCGGAAGAACAGACACACGTTCATCGGGGACAATTCAGTTTGTCGCCGATGAAAGTTTTAGTCCCATTATCGAAGAACTAAGGGAACAGTTCGAGTTTCAGTTCCCCAAAGCCCACCTTCAGGCGCAGTACACCAACGAGGTGGAGGGCATGAAGCAGATAACGGACATGAAAACCAATCTGCTATTCACCTCGCGGGCACTGAAACCTAACGAGGTGGCATATATAAGAAAAAACAACCGTATCCCGGAAGTATTCCCTATAGGTTACGACGGACTCTCGTTCATCGTCAACCGCAACAACAGTGACACCTGTATCACGGTGAAAGACATAAAGAGAATACTGCGGGGAGAAGTTACCGACTGGAGCCAGATATACGCCGGTTCCAAGCGCGGGAAGATAGAGTTGGTGTTCGACAACAAAGAGTCGGCGACAGTAAGGTTCGTGGTAGATTCTCTACTCAATGGCAAGACAATCGAAGGTGAGAATATGTATGCCGCAAAGAACAGCAAAGACGTTGTTGACTATGTTGACAAGACACCTAACGCAATAGGTGTGATAGGGTCGAATTGGCTCAACGACCGCCGCGACTCCACCAACACCACCTTCAAGAAGAATATCCATGTAATGTCGATTTCGGTTCAAGACAAGGCGACCCCCGCCAACAGTTGGAAACCGTATCAGGCATACTTGCTGGACGGACGCTATCCGTTCGTAAGAACAATATACGCCATAGTGGTTGACCCACGCAAGGCACTTCCGTGGAGTTTCGCTAACTATATCACCGGACCGCAGGGACAGCTCATCGTCTTTAAGTCCGGACTGCTACCATACAGGGGCGACATAGTGATAAAAAGCGTTAACGTAAAGAGGAAATAAGTAAACCTTTCCGTGCTCGTATCGTCTGACAGATAACAGACCGCGGGCAACTGTATAAAGCAGTATAAGGGAGAGTTTACACGATGTTGTATCAATTTAAATTTCAGAATATGAAAGCAATGAAATATCTCGTAGGCGGTGCGCTCATGCTCAGCATGTCGGTTGCCGCAAACGCTCAGGTGTTGGATTACAACACCATGATTGAGCCGATTGTGAAAGAATTGAAAGCAAACCCGACCGACAAGAACGCCGCAAAGGACCTGCTCAAGGCTTACAACAAAGCCTTTAAGAAAAACCCTGAGGCTCTTACTGCTCTCGGAAATGCTTATCTCACAGTGAAGAACTTTGACATGGCAAACTATTATGCCGACCTCGCGATAGCGCGCGACAAGCATTACGGCAACGCTTACATCCTCAAGGGTGACGTTCAGGCCATGCAGGACGACGGTGGCGGCGCAGCAATGTGGTATCGCCAGTCGATAGAACTCGATCCTAAGAACCCACAGGCATATATGAGCTATTCCAACGTTTACCGTAAGATAGACCCGGAAGAGTCGGAGAGGATGTTGGTGGAATTGAAGAAGAATATGCCCGATTTCCCATTGGAGGCGGAGGCAGCACACTCTTTCTATAACACCGGAAACTACGACAAGGCTTTGGAATACTTCCTCAAGTCTGACATGTCGAAGCTCGACGAGGCTTATCTTACCGAGTATTCCGTTACTGCGACGTTGCTTGGCAACCGCGAAAAAGCTCTCGAGGTGGCAAAGATGGGAGTGTCTAAGTTCCCGAAAAACGTCTCTTTCATACGTCTGGCACTCATCAACACCATCGGATTGGAACAGTTTGAACAGGCTCTCATATATGCAGAGAAGTTGACGGCAGCAGAAGGAAATGAGAACTCTGGCGACCTTTGCTACTACGGTCAGGCTCTTGCCGGCAACAAACGTTATGAAGAGGCTATCAAAAAATATGAGGAGGCACTCGCCGTGGATGCTTCAAACATCATGCCTTACAAGTATATTGCCGATGCTTACAACGACATGGGCGAGGAAGACAAGGCTTTGGAATATAGTGCAAAGTACCTCGACAAGAACCCTAACGCCAAACTTTCCGACTATCGCGACATCGCTGACATATATGTAAACAAGATGAAGAAGGCTAAGGAGGCAGGAAATGCTGCAGACGTGGATGCAAATTTCAACAAACTTGTTGCCGTTTATGACCAAGTGATAGCGAAATATCCGCAGGTAAAGGCATGGGGAGCATATCAGAAAGCCAACGCCGCATTCACCGCAGAGCTCGACGATAAGTCGGTTCCTTACTTTACCGAAGTGATAAGCCTGCTTGAGAACAAGGCAGACCGCAACGATAGCGACAACTTCTATCTCGGAAGTGCTTACAGCAGATTGGGTTATTATTATTGGACAAAGGACGACCTCGAAACCGCAGGCTCGTATTTCGACAAATGTGTTAAGGTTACTCCCGATGACAATATCGCAAAGGCATGGTTCCAGAAGAAGGCTGAAGCTGAAGCAGAGCAAGCCGGGGGCGAGAATTGATGATGTGATTGGTTAATAGTAAAATATTAAAAACATCACTTTCTGTATTGGAAGGTGATGTTTTTTTTTGGATAATGGCTAATCAGGCTAATCCGACTAATCGGGCTAATCAGGGCAATCCGACTAATCCCAAAAGGCTGAAACCCAGGAGAGGGCTTCAGCCTAATTTTTATTTAGAGAAAAACTTTCACCGGACAGCAATAAAAAAGAATTAAATGTAACCTTGCACTTGCTTATGGAGACCACCGAGAGAGGGAGGAGTCTTAAATAATATTAAAATCAACACATTTAACAATATTTAATGGGGGGGGTCAATTCTGTCTATATATTCTACCTTTGCACGGAATTTCAGAAAACGAAGACATTCCGAGTGCATCCATGTTGCATTCTTGCTGTTTTCGATGATAAATTACTGTGTGAAGCTCAAGTCGATTGACGACTTTGTTTTCAGGACAACAGTTCAAATGCTGCAGTTGCGTATCAGTATGTTTATGATGTAAGGATAATGTTAAACAATATAATTGAATTTTAGAAAATGAGTGTTTTTAAGAAAAACAGTAATGCTATTTGGGGCAATTTGTTTGCTGCAAAATTAGCAGCAATTACCGCAGCGCATGGGCAGTATCCGACATTTGTATATGAGACCGTATGCCCATGTCTTTGAAAGGGAAACTTACATTTATTTCAAAACAACATTAATTTAATCAATCTAACATGAGAGTAAAACAAAAAGCAAGTTATGTAATCCCGGAGGTGGATGTCATCGTGTGTGGATGTAGCCAACACATCCTTGAAACTAGTCCGTCTGGTTCAGGGAAGCTGTCAGGTTCCGGTATGGACTGGAATAAAGATGACGACGAAGACCTCAGCGGTTCCGAAACAGAGGGGGAGTCCAATGCAAAAGATAACGATTGGGGGGCTTTGCAATGGTGAACATCAGTAACATGGCATCGAAAACTCTTGCCGCGGCAGCTGTTGTGCTGTTGCTGTCGTGCGCCGATACTGATTGGGATAACAGCACTCCGGTCATGCAGGACACGTCGTTTATATTTGATGTCACCGTCGCACAGGCATGGCAGACATCCGACTTAGGCTCACGTGCTTTCTCGGGAGCACAGGAGGTGAGCGAGGAAAGTGCCTTCCCCCTGACGCTGCAGGAGACAGAAGTGTGCGGCATGAACGGAAGAGCAGGCAGCGGTGAAATGGTAAGCGTTCCGGGTAGCGTAACCACGCGCGCCATTCTCGTCAACAAGGAGAACTTCTATGACAACTTCATGCTGTGGAACTTAGACGACGGCTCGGGACAAGGCTTTGAAAAAGCAGTGAAGACAGCCGACGGCACCGGACAGTATGCCGTAGCCGCTACACACACACCGGGGGGAAGGTACTGCGCCATAGCTCCTTATATGCAGCAGAACGAAAGCATGAAGATTGCAGGCGGGCAAGGTGTCGTCTCCTCCGACATGTCGGGCGACGTAAAGGGAAAGACCGATGTCCTCGCAGCCCACAGCGTACTGGACAAAGGCGTGCTCCGCGGACATTTCGACTTCAAACATATTTATACTGCCATCGACTTTAAGGTGGGGAGCATGTCGTTTGCGTCAGATGTCACCATCAAGCAGATCACTCTGTCGGGCATCTACGTGGCAGGCGATTACACCATCAGCAATGGTACGTGGAAAATCGACGAAACGAAAAAAGGAACGGCAACACTGACAGGTCTGGATTACAAGATTCAGGGCAGCAGTCAGGACAACACGCTCATAACGAGCAGCGAAAAAGGCACTACTTTTCTGTTGTTGCCCCAGACCACACCTGCCGATGCCAAAGCCACCATCCTCATCAGTCAGGGTGGCAAGGACATCACGCTCTCCTATCCTCTCGGCAACAAGGAGCTGAAACAGGGCTACACGAAGACGTTTGCCCTTGGTTCTGCCAGCAACGACTATGGCGGGTATGTGCTGACCGTGTCGGATCCTGCCAATGTCTATGCCTATGCAGACGGTCAGACGCAGACGTTCGGTGTGACGAGTTACCGCAACGATGGCTCTAAGAGTGCCGTTGCATGGACGGTAGAAGCTTATTCCACCGACAATGGGCGGAGCTGGTCTGCCTCCCTGCCCGAGGCTATGTCGTTGGGTGCCTATTCCGGCGCAGGAGGTCAGCAGGCGGCATCCGTGGCTGCCACGCTTGGCAAATCGACGACTTCGCAGAAAGAGACCATGACCAGAGAACTCAGGACTGCCACTCCTGTCACCGAATATGACCTTTCGGCTCATGACGTGACAGGAAAGCCCATCAGACCCAGTTCTGCCAACTGCTATGTGGTGCGTGCCGGAGGTACCTACCGCATACCGATGGTCATGGGCAACACGCTGAAAGACGGAGCCAAGAACATAGACAGCAGGTTGTCTAAATCACATATAGACTGGAGGGGAAACCGCGTCACTGCAAACAACTGGCAGGTGACGGAGGCTCAGGCTGCCAAACTGATGTGGTGTGACGGAGACGCCGGTATGTTTAGCAATGTCCATATAGAGAAGGGGTCAGCGGGCGACGCAGTGCAGAACTACTTGGTTTTCACCGTCGATCCCGCAAAGATAGAGTCGTGCAATGCTGTCTTGGCCGCCACCGCCCCGGACCCTGATGCTGCTGCCAACACGGTTGCCGTATGGAGCTGGCATATATGGATCACGACCAACGACCTGATAGAGACCGTCAAGGTCTATGAGGACGGCGGCAGTAAGCTGACCTATCAACTGTCTCCGATTCCATTGGGCGCAAAGGCTATGGACGAGAACATCGACGCACGCAAGATATTGGTCAGGATAAGGCAGAAAGAGAGCAACAAGACGGGTATCGTTGTCCTGCGGCAGCGAGGGCTGACCAAGGCATACGACGGAGTGTTCTATCAGTGGGGGCGCAAGGATCCGTTCCCTCCACACACCATCAGCGGTGTGAGCTATGAAGACGGGAGGAAAAACTATAAAACCGCTATCAAATACTCATGGTGCTTCTATAGATACGACGGAAGCTGGTGTGGGAATTATTATTCGGACCTGTGGTCTTTGGGGAGAAAGGTGGTGTTGACAAGGGGCGAAACGAGTGTCAAGAGCATCTACGACCCATGCCCGGTAGGGTTCAAGATGCCTCCTGCAAGAGCTTTCGACTTCTTCAATCAGACACCGTATCCAATAGAGGGAGATGAGTTAGGCTTCTATTTCCATGCCTCCAAGAATGTAGCCGAGCAAGACATCAACCATTTAATCTTTATACCCAAGGCGGGTTGCATCAATACCAGCGGCGCGCCATCCTTTTACGGATCGCACTGCCTGGGCTGGAGTTCAGATGGTAAAAGTATAACATATGCTGATGGAGCAGCATGGAGCTACCTCGCTTACACCGGCACATACGAGTCGATAGGTCAGAAAATGGCGATGGGATGCTCGGTTCTCCCCATTACAGACAAATAGAAAGACGCATCATCGTGAAGAAGGCTGCTCCGGGGTGGGGCAGCCTTTTCTGTGTGTGTGAAGCAGAAAGAGCGGTGTGGCATAGCAGGTGTTAAGTATTCTTTCTGTCTGAAAGTATGCGGTGAGGGATGCAGTTTTCTGTGAATGCTCGTCTTATCCTTCGCTTTTTTTGTCCCTCTGAAGTTCCGCATCTTCTGCCGAATGGCGTGTATTTGCAGCGGAAGCCGGTGATGTGTCTGTCGGTGCGGAAATCTGCTGGAGAGTTTACTGCAATGCTTTTCACGGCGATATACATCTTGCCCAGTTCCCCCAAGTTCACCACATGCCCGTCCTGCATTGCCCGTTTGATAGTCTCAAAGAGTTCCTTCATGACCAATTTCACGTCTGCCGCCTTTGCCGTACAGTTCTCCTGAATTTGCTGTTCTATTTCCTCCAACGTCACCTCGCTGTTCTTCACCGTATGCGCAAAGAACTTCCCGAAGTTCTTGTCGCTCTTGATTGCGTTACGCATCAGCATAAATCTTATTGCCATAGTTCATATAATTTAAAAAGGTTACTAATGTTTTGCGGTTGCAAAGGTAAGCAGTCCTGCCCCCGTTCTGCAACAGTCAACCGGATACTTATATGCTACGACACAGTAAAATCGGCGAAAAAAAAAATAAAAATACAAGCTTATTAAGAAAAAATTATCACAATATACATTTTTTATAAGCCGAAT